>JARLIJ010000404.1 GCA_031291795.1 Acetobacteraceae bacterium
GCCCGGTCGTTCTTCAGCGCCTCTTTCATCCGGCGCTCGACCATGGCGTTGTGCTTCTTCGCCTCCATGTCGATGAAGTCGATGACGATCAGCCCGGCCAGGTCGCGCAGCCGCAACTGGCGCGCCACCTCGTCGGCGGCCTCCAGGTTGGTGCGGAGCGCCGTCTCCTCGATGCCGCGCTCCCGGGTGGAGCGGCCGGAGTTGACGTCGATCGCCACCAGCGCCTCGGCCTGGTTGATCACCAGGTAGCCGCCCGACCGCAACTGCGCCGTCGGCAGCAGCATCGCGTCGAGCTGCGCCTCCACCTGGTGGCGGGCGAACAGCGGCATGGTGTCGCGCCAAAGTTGCACTTTCTTGGCGTGCGTCGGCATCAGCATGCGCATGAACTCGTGCGCCGCGCGCCAGCCTTCCTCGCCGTCCACCTGGATATCATCCACGTCGCGCGAATAGGCGTCGCGGATCGCCCGCTTGATCAGGCTGGCTTCCTCGTAGATCAGCGCGGGCGCCACCGACTTCATGGTCTGCTCGCGGATGTCGTCCCACAGCCGCAGCAGGTATTCGCAGTCGCGCTTGATCTCGGGCTTCGGCCGGTTCGCCCCCGCGGTGCGCACGATCAGCCCCATCCCGCGCGGGATATCCAGCTCGACCATCACCTCCTTGAGGCGGCGGCGGTCGGTGGCCGAGGTGATCTTGCGCGAAATCCCGCCGCCGCGCGGCGAGTTCGGCATCAGCACGGAGAACCGGCCGGCGAGCGAGAGGTAGGTGGTCAGCGCCGCGCCCTTCGTGCCGCGCTCTTCCTTCACCACCTGGATCAGCAGGATCTGGCGGCGGCGAATGACTTCCTGGATCTTGTAATTGCGCAGGAAGCGCGGCGGCATGCGGCGTTCGCTGCGTTCCTCGGCACTGTCGCCGTCGCCGCCGACCGATTCCGGGGGCGGGGAGTCCGGGATCGAATCGCGGCTCTCCGCCTCATAGCCGTCCGTCTCGTCGCTCTCGTCGCGGCCCGTGGGCTCCGGTTCGGCTGCGGCGGCTTCGGCGGTGAGCGGTTCGCTCGGCAAGGTCTCCGCGGAGCGGCTTCCGTCCGGGGCGCCCCAGGACTGTGCCTCCCCGTCAGACCGTTCCGCCACCAGCTCGACCGGCGGTTCGAATGCCTCGGCCGCGGCCTCGATCGCCTCGACCGGGCCGCTGAGGGTCTCCGGCTCGATCAGCAGCGGCTGGGCTGCCCGGCCGTCGTCATCGGACGCGGGCACCGGTTCGGACGCGCCTTCCGGCACCGCCTGGTCGAGCGCCGCCTCGAGGTCGGCCTCTTCCTCCTCGCGACGGGCCTCTTCGGCCTCCATCTCGATCAGGCGCTGCCGGTCGGCGACGGGGATCTGGTAGTAGTCGGGATGGATTTCGCTGAAGGCAAGGAAGCCGTGGCGGTTGCCACCGTATTCGACGAAGGCGGCCTGGAGCGACGGCTCCACCCGGACCACCTTGGCGAGGTAGATGTTGCCCTTGAGCTGGCGTTTGGTCGCTGTCTCGACGTCGAAGTCTTCGAGTCGGTTACCGTCCAGCACCACGACGCGGGTTTCTTCCGCGTGGCTGGCGTCGATCAGCATGCGCTTTGTCATGTAAGCCTGAACTCCGGTCTGCCGGCCGGTCCTGCAGCGTGCGCCCCCAAGGGATGCGCGCTGGCCGTCGGCATGAAAGGCTTGCGGGATGGGGCCCGCCCCTCGGCTCAGGAGAACAAGTGGTGTCGATGCGCCGGCCGGACACGCCACGCTGTGGCTTGCCGCGCTCCGCCATGGTCCACATCGGCATGCCGTCGCCTGGCATTGCGTGTCCTGGTCGGAACTGGGTCGGTGCGATCGGTCTGCCCAATGGGCTCGTCATCATTCCCTGGCGTCCGGTCGGCGCGTTCCAGGTCTGGAACGCCGCCCCGTGTGAAAGCGAGTGCCTGCCGTCCTTTGGGGGGACCGGCCCCGGCGCACCACAGCAGGGCGCGACGCGGGCGATGAAGCGGCTGGGGCGGTGCGGACCCTCCCCCGGACCTGGCGGCAAGGCAGTCTGGGCGGAAATCCAGACGATCTGGCCGGTCGACAATCGGGCCGATCAAGGGGTGGTCACGCGCCGCCGGATCGAGCCAGGGAGCAGCGGGGTATCCCGTTGCACCCGTTTGCGTCACCGGAGCGACATTGACCATGAAGCAAACCGGACCAACCCGCAAGCCAATCATACTCACGGTGCCATGAACTGGCCTTAATCAACAACAAAGCTGGATTTCCGCAACCGATGTGTTAAGAGAATCTCATGTCCTGCACCGCACCGGTCACGCGTCGCCTGCTGTTGGGCCGCCTGGGCACTGGTGCCGGGGTGGTCGGGACCTTCCTGTTGCCTGCCAGCCTGCATGCCGCGATGGCCGCCCGGGCGTCGCACCAGCCGTCGTCCCCCCAGCACCCGTCGTCGCCGGTGCCGCCGAAATCCGGCGCCCGCCCGCCGGCGCCGCTGGTGATGCTGGACCCCGGCCATGGCGGCAAGGATCCCGGCGCGATCGGCGTGTCCGGCACGTATGAGAAACATGTCTCGCTGGCCGCCGCGCTGGAGTTGAAGCACCTGCTGGAGGCGGGCGGGCGCTACCGCGTCGAGCTGACCCGTGCGCGCGACGTGTTCATCCCGCTCGACGACCGCGTCGCCCGCGCCCAGGCGCACAGTGCGGCACTGTTCGTATCCATGCACGCCGACGCGCTGTCGGACCATTCGGTGCGCGGTGCCTCGGTCTATACTTTGGCCAACACCGCCTCCGACGCGCAGACCGCCGCCCTGGCGCAGCGCGAGAACAGCGCCGACCGGTTCATCGGCCGCTCCTGGCACACCGGGTCGCCCGCGGTGGAGCACATTCTCGCCAGCCTGGTCCGCCAGGAGACCCGGGTCGGGTCGGCCCGTATGGCCAACAAGCTGGTCGGCAGCCTCGACCAGGACCTGCCGATGCTGCCGAACCCGGAGCGCCATGCCGGATTCCAGGTGCTGAAGGCCGCCGATATCCCCAGCGTGCTGGTCGAGATGGGGTTCATGTCGAACGCGCGCGATGAGGCGGCTTTGCGCCGCCCAGACCATCGCCGCATGGTCGCCCTTGCGATGCAGCGGGCGGTCGATGCCTGGTTCGCCGCCACCGGCCATGTGGCGGGCGCCGATCCGGGCGGTGACCCCTGGGAAGCGACCCCTTCAGGGGCCAGATCTGCGAAGACGACATCCGGCTAGCGGGTTCTTAACTGGCTCCGCGGCACGAAAAGGCCCATATCCAGCGATCATGTCCGGTCCCCTTACAGCGGGCGAGCCTCTGGCTCCGCCCAACTCCAAGCATCCTGTCCGGGCCGCCGCCCCGCGTCGGCGCAACATCGTCGTGCGCTTCCTGCGCGGCGTGATGGGGGCGTTCCTCGGCCTGGTGCTGCTGGTCGGCGTGGTCGGGGCCGCCGGCGGCTGGATGATCTGGCAACATTTCAGCACCGGCCTGCCCGACGTGGACGGCCTGCGGAACTACCAGCCGCCGGTCATGAGCCGGGTCTATACCGCAGACGCCCGGCTGCTGGCCGAACTGGCCACCGAACGCCGCATCTTCGTGCCGTTTTCCGCCATCCCCGACGTCGTCAAGCGCGCCTTCGTCTCGGCCGAGGACCAGAATTTCTGGACCCATCGCGGCGTCGATCCGCTGGCCATCGCGCGCGCGGGCGTGTTCGACGTGATGCATATGGGGCAGGGGCGGCGCCCGGTCGGGGCCTCCACCATCACCCAGCAGGTCGCCAAGAACATGCTGCTGGACAATCAGGTTTCGCTCGAGCGCAAGGTGAAGGAGGCGATCCTCGCCATGCGGATCGAGGAGTCGCTCACCAAGGAGCGTATCCTTGAACTGTACCTGAACGAGATATATCTCGGCCTCGGTTCCTATGGCGTGGCCGCCGCGGCGCAGGCGTATTTCAACAAGCCGCTGGACCAGCTGACGATCGCCGAGTCGGCGTTCCTGGCGGCCCTGCCCAAGGCGCCGAACAACTACAACCCGTTCAAATACCCCGACGCCGCCAAGGCGCGGCGCGACTGGGTGCTCGACCGGATGGCCGAGGACCGTGTGATCACCGTCGCCCAGGCGGTCAGCGCCAAGGCCGAACCGATCGTGCCGTCGGAGTTCCGCCGGCCGCCGCCGATCCCGGGTGCCGACTGGTTCACCGAGGAAGTGCGCCGCCAGCTGATCGCGCAATTCGGCCAGGATGCGACGACCGAGGGCGGGCTGATGGTCCGCACCAGCCTCGACCCCGTGCTGCAGGCCGCGGCGGAGAAGTCGGTGCGCGACGGTCTGATGGCCTATGACCGCAAGCTGGGCGGCTGGCGCGGGCCGGTGACGCATCTCGACGGCGGCGCGGCGTTGGAGAAGGACTGGCAGAACGCCCTGGGCCAGGTCGCTCGTCCGCCCGGCATGCTGGGCAACTGGCAACTGGCGGTCGTGCTGGGCACGTCGGACGCCGAGGCGCGCCTGGCCTGGCTGACGCAGGCCGCAACGTCCGGCGGTGCGCCGCAGCCGCATACCGGCATCCTGCCGCTGGCCGACGTGAGCTGGGCCCGCCCGGTGCGCGACGGCAAGCCGGGCGCAACGCCGCGGAAGATCACTGACGTGATGCAGACCGGTGACGTGGTGATGGTCGAGCCGCCGCCCGCCGTAACAGCCCAGGCCGCCGTGCCCACGCCGCCCGCCCCGCCCGCGCGCGGCTTCAAGCCGGCTGTGGTCCCGCCTGCGCCGCGGCTCGCGCTGCGCCAGATCCCCGCCGTGCAGGGCGCGCTGGTCTCGCTCGATCCGACCACCGGCCGGGTCCTGGCCATGGTCGGCGGCTGGAGCTACGAGCAGAGCCAGTTCAACCGCGCGACGCAGGCGCAGCGCCAGCCGGGTTCCAGCTTCAAGCCGATGGTCTACCTGACGGCGCTGGAGCATGGGATTTCGCCCAGCCAGCGCTTCCTTGACGCGCCGATCGTGGTGGATACGCCGGATGGCCGTTGGCGCCCCGGCAACTATGAGCACACGTTCAACGGCCCCACCTCGCTGCGGGTGGCGCTGGAGGAATCGCTCAACCTCGTGACGCTGCGGGTCGCCCAGCAAATCGGGATGGACGCGGTGGCGGACAACGCGATCGCCTTCCACATGACCGACGCCATGCCGCATGTGCTGCCGGCGGCGCTCGGTGCCGTGGTCACCACCGTGCTGCGGGAGGCGGGTGCCTACGCCTCGCTCGCCACCGGCGGGCGGGAAGTGGTGCCCAGCCTGATCGACAGCGTGCAGGACCCGGACGGCCACGTTGTCTGGCGCGCCGGCGGTGTGACCTGCGCCACCTGCGATGCCGCCACGACGCCGCCCAAGGTCGCAGACGACCGCAAGCAGATCGCGGACCCGCAAAGCGTGTTCCAGCTCGTCACGATGATGCAGGGCGTGGTCCAGCGCGGCACCGGTGCGACGGTCGCCAAGGATCTGGGCCGGCCGATCGCCGGCAAGACCGGCACCAGTCAGGACTTCATCGATGCCTGGTTCTCCGGCTTCACGCCCGACCTGGTCACTACGGTCTGGGTCGGCTTCGACAACCCGTCCTCGCTGGGCAACAACCAGACTGGTGCCAATGTCGCCGGCCCGATCTGGCACGATTACATGGCCGGTGCCTTGAAGGGCCGTCCGGTGCTGACCTTCCCGATGCCGCCGGGCGTGACCATGGCGCAGTGGGACGCCGGCAATGGCACGGTG
Organism: Acetobacteraceae bacterium; assembly: GCA_031291795.1. Taxonomy (GTDB): domain Bacteria; phylum Pseudomonadota; class Alphaproteobacteria; order Acetobacterales; family Acetobacteraceae; genus Rhodopila. Next base: position 5,756 of record JARLIJ010000404.1, read on the forward strand.
ACCGACGCGTTCAAGCCCGACCAGGTGCCGGGCGCGTCAGGCCCGATTTCCGGCGGTTTCGTCTCGGCGCCCGCGGGCGATGCCGGCGCGACGCCGACCAACGCGCCGGCCCCCGTCCATGGCGGGGTCGACTCTTCGCTGGGCGGCCTGTATTGAGCCGCCCCTTCGCCGAATTCCCCCTCGCAGAGATGACCTGAGCGCCATGTCCGCCGAATCCGACGCCCTCAACGACCAGATCAAGCAGTCCGTCGCGCTGCTGAGGAGGCATCTTTGACTGGGATGTCGCCGAAGCCCGCCTCGCGGATCTGAACAACCGCGCCGAGGATCCGGCGCTGTGGAACGACCCCGCCGCCGCCCAGAAGCTCATGCGCGAGCGCAACCAGATTGCCTCGGGCATGGAGGCTGTGCATCGGCTGGAGTCTGAAGTCGCCGACACGCTGGAGCTGCTGGCGATGGCGGAGGCCGACGGCGATGCGGCGATGGCGGCCGAGGCCATGGCCTCGCTGCGTGCCATGGCCGAGGACGCCAAGCGGCGCGAGATTGAGAGCCTGCTGGCCGGCGAGGCCGACGCCAACGACGCCTATGTCGAGCTGAACGCGGGCGCCGGCGGCACCGAGGCGCAGGATTGGGCCGAGATGCTCATGCGCATGTACATGCGCTGGGCCGAACAGCACGGCTATAAGGTGCAGTTGCTGGAGCAGAGCGAGGGCGAGCAGGCCGGCATCAAGTCCGCCACCCTGCAGGTGAGCGGCCCCAACGCCTATGGCTGGCTGAAGACCGAGGCCGGCGTGCATCGCCTGGTGCGGATCAGCCCGTTCGACGCCAACGCCCGCCGGCAGACCAGCTTCGCCAGCGTCTGGGTGTATCCGGTGGTCGACGACAGCATCGACATCGAGATCGACCCGAGCGACCTGAAGGTCGACACCTACAGGGCGTCCGGCGCCGGCGGCCAGCACGTCAACAAGACGGAAAGCGCCATCCGCATCACCCACGTGCCGTCCGGCATCATCGTCGCCTGCCAGACCGACCGCAGCCAGCACCGCAACCGCGCCACCGCCATGGCGATGCTGAAGGCGCGGCTGTATGAGGCCGAGTTGCAGCGGCGCGAGGCGATCTCGGCCGCGCAGGAGAATGCCAAGACCGAAATCGGCTGGGGCCATCAGATCCGGAACTACGTGCTGGCGCCGTACCAGCTGGTGAAGGACCTGCGGACCGGGGTCGAGAAGGGCAACCCGGACGCCGTGCTGGACGGCGACCTGGACGCGTTCATGGCCGCCGCCCTGGCCGCCCGCGCCGGCGCCACCCGCTCCGAGGCCAGCGCCCAGGCTCGCTGAACGGCGACCCTTCCCAAGGCAATCGCCTGACGTCGGAAGGGTCAGGGCTCTGCCCTGAAACCCGCCAAGTGGCTCCGCCCCTTGGATCCCCGCCAGGGACACAGTCCCTGGACCCATTTCGTTGGTGTTCATCCGGGGAGAGGGGGCGACCCGGACCAACCAAGGTCCGAGTAGCCCCCTCTCCCCGGATGAACACCTATGGATCGGTTCCAAGGGCCGGTGCCCTTGGCGGGGGTCCAGGGGGCAGCGCCCCCTGGTCGGGGTCCGGGGCGGAACCCCCGGCCGATTCCACGTCAGGCGATTGCCTTGGGAAGGGCCGCCGTTCAGCGAGCCTGGGCGCTGGCCTCTGAAAAGGACAACCGGCCCCGTCTCCCGCGCCCCGGCATTCACCGCCCGTTCATCCTTGCCTGCCATAAGCGGCCGATGCCGCCACGGGCCGACGCCATCCCGCCGCTGGAGACCGATCCCGGCGCCCTCTACGTGCTGGGCCTGCTCAGCCTGCGCGCCGGGCGGCTCGAGCAGTCGATGGAATTGTTCAGCCTGGCGCTGCGCCTGCAGCCGCAGCACGAAGGCGCCCACCGCAACCTGGTCCGCGCGCTGCTCGCCGCCGGGCGTCCGGCGGAGACCCTCGCCCAGGCCGATCGTGCGCTCGCGTTGCTGCCGGATGAGGCCGAACTGCATTTCGCCCGCGGCACTGCCCTGAACGCGCTCCGTTCACCCGAACCAGCGCGGATTGCCCTGTCGCGGGCAGTGGCGCTCGACCCCGCGCATGCGCCCGCCTGGCTCAACCTCGGCAATGCCTGTGCCGATCTGGACGATTTTGCGCTGGCCGAGCGGCATTGCCGGACAGCATTGGCGCTGGATCCTGGGCTGGTCGAGGCGCAGGCCAGCCTCGGCTATCTGCTGACCGTGCGCGGCTGGCTGCCCGAAGCGATTGCAGCCTGCGAGGCCGCGATCGCGCTGCGCCCCGATTGCGTGCAGGCGCACTGGAACCTCGCCGTGGCGGCACTGCTTGCCGGCGACCTGCCGCGCGGCTTCACCGAGTATGAGTGGCGCAAGCGGCACGACCGCTATCGCCGTGACTTCATCAGCCTGCCCGGCCCGACCTGGGACGGCAGCGATCCCAGCGGCCGCACCATCCTGGTGCATGCCGAACAGGGCCTCGGCGACACCATCCAGTTCGCCCGTTTCCTGTCGCTGATCGCGGTACAAGGCGGGCGACCGGTGCTGGCCTGCGACGAATCGCTGGTGCCGCTGTTCCACGAAGCGATGCCCGACATCACGGTGGTCAGCCGCGGCCCCGACCTGCCGCCCTATGACGCCTGGATCGACCAGATGAGCCTGCCGCGCGCGTTCGGCACCCGGCTTGAGACGATCCCTGCAGCGGACGGCTACCTGGTGGCGCATCCGGGGCGGCGGGCGGCCTGGGCGTCGGTGCTGCCGCCTGGCCCGCGGATCGGCCTCGCCTGGGCCGGCAACCGGCTGCATTCCAACGATGCGCGGCGTTCCATCCCGGCCAGGGCGCTGGCCCCGCTGCTGGCGCTGCCGGGAATCGGCTTCGTCAACCTTCAGGTGGGCGCGGCAGCGGGCGAGCAGCCGAACCTGCCAGACCTGACGCCGCTGCTGACCGACTACGCCGAGACCGCCGCGCTGATCGCCAACCTGGACCTGGTGCTGTGCTGCGACACCTCGGTCGCGCATCTGGCCGGTGCGCTCGGCCGGCCCGCCTGGGTCATGCTGCCCCACGCGCCCGACTGGCGCTGGCTGCGCGGACGCGACGACACGCCTTGGTATTCATCGCTGCGGCTGTTCCGCCAGCCGGTTGCGGGCGACTGGGATAGCGTGGTGGTTGCGGTCGTGGCGGCGCTGGCCGGGTCAGGGCTTGCGGCCGGTGGCAACGATCGCGGCGATCGGCACGGCCAGGCCGTCGGCGTCGCGCCAGTCGGCGGCGTGCCTCTCAATGTCGGCAATGATGGCGGGTAGTGCGGCCGGGTCCTGAGCCTCGATCAGTGCGGCCATTCGCGCGGTGCCGGCCTGCAGGGCCGCTACCATCGCCGCGCCGTCCCGGTGGCGCCACCGGGCGCGGACGATGTGCGTCTCCGCGGCGGCGAAGCCGGGGGCACCGAGTGCTGCAAGGCACTGCGCGGGGGTCGAGAATCCCCCACCGGGGGCCGGCGCGTCGGAGGCCGAGGGATCGCCATGCCGCGCGATGGCGTCGAACAGCAGCTTCCAGGCGATGTTTTCCGCCGGTGCGGCCCAGATCGTGAAGGCCAGGCGGCCGCCGGGGCGCAGCACGCGGTAGGCTTCCCGCAGCGCCGCCACCGGGTGCGGCACGTGGTGGATGCCGAAATTCGACGCCGCCGCGTCGAAGCTGGCATCCGGGTAGGGCAGGGCCTCGGCATCGCCCTGGTCGAAGGCCAGTGCACCATGGCGTGCGCGGGCGACGACCAGCATGGCCTGGGAGAAATCCACCCCTGTTGCGGTCGCGCCCTGCGACGCGGCTGCTGCGGCCACGAAACCGGGGCCGCAGCAGATGTCCAGCACGCGGTGATCGGCGCCGACAGCGCCGTCCCCGACATCCGCGGCGTCCAGCAAGGCCGGGATGAACTGGCGGGTCGCGGTGGCGAACGATGCCTCATAGCGCCCGGCGGCACGCTCCCAGCGGGCCCGTTCGAAGGCCCGCATCGCCTCCGGGTCGAACCCCATCAGGCCGGGAGCACGGGTGGTCGGCGGGCGTGCCAGTCGGTGTCGCGCTGGTAGGCATCCGCGATCCGCAGCACCCGCGCCTCGGCGAATGGCCGGCCGGCGATCTGCAACCCGATCGGGCAGCCATTCGAATCGAGCCCGCACGGCACGCTCACTGCCGGCAGGCCGAGGTAATTGAACGGCCGCGTGTTCGCCGACACCGCCATGAAGCGGTACTCCGTCCCCGGCGGCCCGCGGTCGATATCGGTCTCGGCCAGCGTCGGCAGTTCGGTCGGGATGGTCGGCGTGACCAGCGCATCGACCTGGGAGAACACCGCGTCGCTGAAGGCCTTCAGGATCGGCCCGCGGCGGCTGAGCGCCTCCACGTAGTACGGCGCGGGGATGGCGTAGCCGGGGAACATCCGCGCGCTGATATGCGCGCCATAGGCCTGCGGGTCGCGTCGCATCCATTCGGCGTGGATCGTGGCGCCTTCGACGCGGGAGATCACGCTGACATAGGTCGCGACCGCGTCCATTAGCGGCAGCGCCAGGCGCACGATGGTGGCGCCGCGCGCGGCCAGCACCGCCACGGCCGCGTCGATGGCGGCGACCACCGAGGGAGCGGCATGCTCGAAGAACGCATTGGTCGGTATCCCGATGCGTTGGCCGCGCAGGTTGCCGTCCAGCGCCGCCTCATAGGCCGGCACGGAGTCGCGCGCGCTGGTCGGATCGTGCGGATCGTGGCCGGCGATCACCCCCATGATGCGGGCGCAGTCGCGGGCGGTGCGCGTCAGCGGCCCGACATTGTCGCAGCTGAACGACAGCGGCATCACGCCGGCGCGCGACACCCGCGTCTGGGTCGGCTTCAGCCCCGTGACCCCGCAGGCCGCGGCCGGCAGCCGGATCGAGCCGCCGGTATCGGACCCGAGGGCGGCATACGTGAAGCGGGCCGCGACGGCCGCCCCGGAGCCGGAGGACGAGCCGCCGGTGATGTAGGGCAGGTTCCACGGGTTGTGGCAGTCGCCGAACGTCTTGTTGTGGCCGGTCGGGTTCTGCGCGAACTCGGCCATGTTCAGCCCGCCGAACGTGTAGGCGCCCGCCGCTGCCATGCGCGCGATCACGGTCGCGGTGACGCCGGCGCGCCAGTCGCGGCGCAGGGCGGAGCCGCAGGTGCTGCGCTGCCCCTCCTGGTAGTACATGTCTTTGTGGATCATTGGTATGCCGTGAAGCGGCCCAAGCAGCGCTTTCGATTGCACCGCTTTGTCGGCCGCGCGGGCGGACGCGGTCGCGGCCTCCCGATCAAGCCAGATCGTGGCGTTCAGTTTCGGGTTGGTGGCGTCCAGATTGGCCCAGCAGGCCTCCAGCAGCGCCTCGGACGTGGTGCGGCCTTCGCGGATGGCGTCGGCGGCCTCGACCAGCGACAGGTCGGCGAGCCCCCCGCTCACGCTGCGCTCTCCTTCGTGGCGTGCAGGGCGGCTTCGAAGCTGGCCGGCTCGTCCTCGAACACCAGCGTGCCGCGCAGGGCCTCGAACGCGCGGATGGTCTGTGCCAGGTCCGCCGCCATGCGGCTGCCGGCGTCGTTTGGCGGTGCGATCCCGAACCATCGCGCAATCGTTGCTTCTGTGTCGGCCTGGAACGGGTCCATCGGATGCCTCCGTGCTGCGTTACAGCCCCAGTGTCGCCAGCAAATGAGGTCAGGGCAATGCCGAAGGACGCCCCCGCGGTGGGTGCGGTGTTCGAGACGGACGTGCCCGCGCGGCTCGACCGCCTGCCGTGGAGCGGCTTTCACTGGCTCGTGATTGTCGCCCTCGGCATCGCCTGGGTGCTGGACGGGCTGGAGGTCACGATCGTCGGCTCCCTGTCCGGCGCGCTGCAGGAAAGCCCGACGCTGCACCTGACCGCCACCGAGGTGGGGGCGGCAGCGAGCGCCTACCTCGCGGGGGCGGTTGTGGGCGCGCTGTTCTTCGGCTGGCTGACCGATCGGCTGGGCCGCAAGAAACTGTTCACCCTGACCGTGCTGGTCTACCTCGTGGCCACCATCGCCTGCGGATTGTCGTGGAGTTTCTGGAGCTTCGCAGCGTTCCGCTGCCTCACCGGCATGGGCATCGGCGGCGAATACGCGGCCGTCAACGCGACGATCCAGGAGCTGATCCCGGCCCGGCGGCGCGGGTTCACCGACCTGGTGGTGAATGGCAGCTTCTGGCTGGGGGCCGCGCTGGGCGCCGCCGGTGCGCTGGTGGTGCTGGACCCTGCCGTGATGCCGCCCGAGATCGGCTGGCGCGCCGCATTCATTATCGGCGGTGTGCTGGGCGTGCTGGTGCTGTTCCTGCGCCGCTTTCTGCCCGAGAGCCCGCGTTGGCTGATGACCCACGGCCAGCCGGAGGAAGCCGAAAAAGTGGTCCTGGAGATCGAGCAGCGGGTGCAGCGCGAGACCGGCCGCCGCTTGCCGCCGGTGCCGCAGCAGGCGTTGCGGCTGCGCAGCGACGTCAAATCCTGGTTCGGCGAGGGCGCCCGCGCGCTGCTGACGCAGTACCGCCGGCGCACGATCCTGGGCGTCGTGCTGATGGCCGCCCAGGCGTTCTGCTACAACGCGGTGTTCTTCACCTACGCGCTTGTCCTGACGCGGTTCTACAACATTGCCTCCGCCCGGGTCGGGCTGTTCATGCTGCCGTTCGCGATCGGCAATTTCCTCGGGCCGCTCGTGCTGGGGCGGCTGTTCGACACCGTTGGGCGGCGGATCATGGTCACGCTGACCTACGCGCTGTCCGGCGTGCTGATGGCGCTGACCGGCTGGATGTTCGCCGTCGGCTGGCTGGACGCGATGCAGCAGACCGCTGCCTGGACGGTGATCTTCTTTGTCGCCTCCGCCGCCGCCAGTTCGGCCTATCTGACGGTGGGCGAGAGCTTTCCGCTGGAGGTGCGCGCGATCGCCATCGCCCTGTTCTACGCGTTCGGCACCGCTGTGGGCGGCGTAGCCGGCCCGGCGCTGTTCGGCGCGCTGATCGATACCGGCTCGCGCATGTCGATCCTGTGGGGCTACCTGCTGGGCGGCGGCCTGATGGTGGCGGGCGGCGTGGTGGCGGCCTTCCTGGGCCTTGATGCGGAGCGGCGCGGGCTGGAGGAGATCGCGCCCCCGCTGTCATCGGCGTGAGAGGGCTCTGCCCTGGCCCGCTCGGGGGCGTTGCCCCCGAGA
>JARLIJ010000405.1 GCA_031291795.1 Acetobacteraceae bacterium
GATTCTGGAGACCGACCCGGGCGTCCGCGTCGTCGCGCGTGTCGCAAACGGCCAAGCGGCCATAGACGAGCTTCGCCGCACGCCCGTGGACGTACTCGTGCTCGATATCGAAATGCCGGTCATGGACGGCATGACGGCGGTACCGCTGCTGCTGAAGGTGGATCCAGGCCTGAAGATCGTGATGGCCTCCACCCTCACGACCCGCGGCGCCGACATCGCATTGCGTGCATTGCGGCTGGGTGCGGCCGATTATGTTCCCAAACCCTCCTCCATTGGGTCCGCCAGCGACGACAAATTCCGCCAGGAGATACTGGAGAAGGTGAAGGGGCTCGCACGCCTGCGCTGGCGCTCAGCCCAACCACCGCTTCCCAGTGCGGCAATTCCGGCGTTCCGACCGGCGCCGATGCTGCCGCCGCGCCTGCTCGCGATTGGCAGTTCCACCGGCGGCCCGCAGGCGCTGTTCACACTGGTGCAGGGACTTGGTCGTTCTCTCGGGGTTCCCGTGGTGCTCACCCAACATATGCCTGCGACCTTCACGCCGATCCTCGCTGAACACATCACCAAACTCGGCGGCCTGCCCTGCACTGAAGCAAAGGACCGCGAAACGTTGCAATCGGGCCAGATCTACCTCGCACCCGGCGACCGCCATCTGCTGGTCGAGGGCCGCGCCGGCGCGATGCAGGCCCGGCTTACGACCGATCCGCCGGAAAACTTCTGTCGCCCCTCGGTCGATCCAATGCTGCGTTCGGCTTCCATCGCTTGCGAAGGCCGCGTCCTGGTGGCGATGCTCACGGGGATGGGGCACGACGGTTTGGCCGGAACGCGCAAGGTCATTGAGGCCGGGGGTGCCGCCGTCGCGCAGGATGAAGCCACCAGCGTGGTCTGGGGCATGCCGGGCGCCGTCGCGCAGGCGGGCCTCTGCCATGCCGTCCTGCCACTGCCGCGCATCGCACCCAAACTCCTCGACCTGCTCCGGGCGGCACGGGTATGAGCACCGCCCTGAGCACTGCCTCGTTCGATTACCTCGCGGGCCTGCTCAAGACTCGCTCCGGCCTGACGATCGGGCAGGACAAGATCTATCTGCTGGAGACCCGGCTTGCCTCTATCCTCAAGCGTGAATCGCTAAACGACCTCAACGGGTTGGCCGAGAAGCTGCGCCGCCCCGGCGGAGAGGCGCTGATCCGCGACGTGGTTGAGGCGATGACCACCAACGAAAGCTTCTTCTTCCGTGACGACAAGCCGTTCCAGCACTTCAAGGCGCAGGCCTTGCCGCGCCTGATCGCCGCCCGTCCCCCCGGCAGCCAACTGCGCATCTGGTCCGCCGCCTCCTCATCCGGCCAGGAAGCCTACTCTCTGGCCATGATCCTGGCAGAGAACCGCGCGATGCTGGGTGATCGCAAGGTCGAGATCATCGGCACCGACCTAGCGCGCGAACAGGTCAACCGCGCCCGCAGCGGCGTCTATTCCCAGTTCGAGGTCCAGCGCGGCCTGCCGGTGCAATTGCTGATGAAGTACTTCAAGAAGGATGACGGTGCCTGGCGAATCAGTGACGCCCTCCGCGCCATGGTGCAGTTCCGCGAATGGAATCTCCTGGGCGACCTCCGCCCGCTCGGCCGCTTCGACGTGGTGTTCTGTCGCAACGTGCTGATCTATTTCGATCAGCCTACCAAATCCAAGGTGCTGGAGGCCGCCGCTGCCCAGATGCCACCGGATGCGGTGCTCTACCTCGGCGGAGCCGAGACGGTGCTGGGCATCACCAACCGCTTCGCCCCGCTGGCAGGGGAGCGCGGGGTCTATGGGCTTGCCGGATCCCCCGCCACTGCCGCCACCCCGGCCCCGGTTGCCAAAGCACCCGTCGTCGCCCCCAGGACCGCCGTCGGAATCCGCTGAACCCTACGCAAAGCCCCCACGCGCGGCGACCGGCCAGAGGCACTCAACCCGGCCGTTGCGCACGCCGACATACCAGTCGAAGCGGTCCACCGTCGGGTCGCAATGGCCGGGCACCAGTCGCAACTTCTCGCCCAGCTTCGGGGCGGAGGTCTCGCTGCCTACCTCCAGTTTGCCGTGCTCGTCCGAGGCACCGACGTAGCGGATATCCGGCCGCTGCCAGACCGTCGGCAGGCCGCTATCCACCGCCACCGCCTTGTGCCCGGCATCCAGTACGGCAATCGACGGAACCGGTGCGCTCATCACCGTCGACAGCACGAACAGGGAATGGCGGAACGTGCTGACCGGCGCGCCGCCCTCCTCAAAGTTGCGCGCGTAGTCGGCGTCCATGAACACGTAGCTGCCCGCCTGCATCTCGGTGTAGATGCCTGAGGCCGACTCGATCTGGAACGTGCCGGTGCCGGCGCCGCCCACGATCGGGCAATCCAGCCCCTGCTGGCGCAACTGCTCCACCGTCCGGCGGGACGCATCCACGGCGACGTCGATCAGCGTCCGCCGTTCCGCCACCGTCCGCTTGTGTTGCGCGCTGCCCTGGTAGGCCTGCAGGCCCCCGAAGATCAGGTGCTTCGACCCCGCGATCCGCTGCGCCAGCGCCACCGCCTCCGGCCCGGGGGTCACGCCGCAGCGGGCCGCGCCGACATCGATCTCCACCAGCACGGTCATGCGGATGCCAGCATCTTCCGCCGCCGCCTCGATCGCTGCCACCTGCAACGGGTGGTCGACGCACACCGCCACTTTGGCGATGCGGGCCAGCGCGCACAGTCGCGCGAGTTTCTGCGCACCCACCACCTGGTTGCTCACCAGGATGTCGGGGATGCCGCCCCAGGCCAGGATTTCTGCCTCGGCCACCTTCTGCACGCATTGCCCGATCGCACCGCGGGCCATCTGCAGCCTGGCGATCACCGGCGATTTATGGGTCTTGGCATGCGCCCGCAGCTTCACGCCCGTGGGCGCCAGCAGCGCCGCCATCCGGTCGAGATTGAACTCGAACGCGTCGAGGTCGATCACCAGCGCCGGGGTATCGATTTCGTCCTCGCGCATGCCGGGAATGGCGGGGGGCGATTGCAGCATGGGGTGTTCCTTCCAGAGGCGGCTCAGCCGCCGGGTGCGATCCAGGTTCGCGCCGCAGTTTTGCCCGTCGGCGTGGCCACCACAACCCGCGTCAGACGGTATTCCGGCCCCTCATAGGCTCGGAGGCGGCACGCGGCGGCGCTGCCGGCAGCAAACCAACCGGCCGGCGACCGACCCATGCCGGTCCCGACGGAGCGTCGGCCGGCGTCTTTCCGGCAGCGCGACCCGCCGCCAACCGGGCAGTGTCGCGGGAACGGGGCTTGCCGGCCGTCGCAGATCGCCGCTCCACGCGGCCAGGACCCGCGGGTCGAGCAAGGCGCCACAGACGAACAGCCACATCCCCAACCGGTAGCCCGCCGCGCCGATCCGTGCCAGGGATCGGGTAACAGACGAAGGAGCATTCGGTGACCCAGCCGCTGCTGTTCACGCCGCTGCAGATCCGCAGCGTCCCCCTGAAGAACCGCGTCGTGCTGGCGCCGATGCACCAGTACGCCTCCAACCAGGGCTTCGCGACCGACTGGCACCTGATGAACGCTGGCAAGTTCGCCGCCGGCGGCGTCGGCTTGGTGATGATCGAGTCGACCAAGGTGGAGCGGCGCGGTTGTGGCACGGTCGGCGACCTCGGCTTGTGGAAGGACGAATTCATCCCCGGGCTGCAGCACCTCACTGCCTTCATCAAGGCGCAGCAGGCCGTCCCCGGCATCCAGATCGGCCATTCCGGCCGCAAGGCCCGCCTGACCCGCCCGTGGGAGGGCCAGATTCCCCTCACCGCAGACCACCCCGAGATGTTCGACTGGGACGGCTGGGAACTCGTGGCTCCGAGCGCGATCGCGCATAGCGAGCGGATGCCGACGCCGCGGGCCTTTAGGCGCGACGAGATCCCCGAGCTGGTCGCGCGCTGGGGTGACGCCGCCCGCCGCGCCCACCAGGCCGGGTTCGAGGTGCTGGAGATCCACGGCGCCCACGGCTACCTGATCCACCAGTTCCTCTCCCCGGTCGCCAACCGCCGCAACGATGAGTATGGCGGTTCGGACGCCAACCGCATGCGCTTCGCCCTGGAGGTTGCGGACTGCGTCCGCGCCGCTTGGCCGCAGGACAAGCCGCTGTTCATGCGCCTGTCCTGCGAGGACGACGCCGGCTGGGGCCCCGACCAGAGCGTCGCCCTGGCGCGCGCGCTGAAGACGAAGGGCGTCGACGTGATCGATTGCAGTTCCGGCGGCATCCTGGAGCGCTCGCCGATGGATAGCGAGCGGTCGAAACACTACGGCTACCAGGTGCCGTATGCCGAAAAGATCCGCGCCGAAGCCGGGATTGCCACCATGGCCGTCGGCCATATCGTACACGCCGACCAGGCCGAGGCGATCCTGCAGTCGGGCCGGGCCGACCTGATCGCCCTGGCTCGCGAGCTGCTCTACAACCCGAACTGGGCGATGGACGCCGCCCAGAAGCTCGGCGCCGACCCCGATTTCCGCCAAATCCCCCCAAACTACGCCTATTGGCTCGGCAAACGCGCCAAATCGGGCTTTGAGGGCGTTCCGTCGACCTTCCTGCCCGGCCTGCGCGACGCTGTGGAATGATGCCGCAAACCGGCATTTTTTCGCAGGGCAGGACGCCGCTTGGCGCAGCGGGACGCCCGTTGCTACAGTGTGTCCCCGAGTCGCTTGGCCGCCAGTCGGACTCTGGGGAGCGGCCGGGGCATTGAGGATGTGTGACCATGAAGCTTAAGGCGGACCGCGCCACCCTGCTGAAGGCGCTGGCCCATGTCCAGAGCGTGGTGGAGCGGCGGAATACGATCCCCATCCTCGCCAACGTTATGATTGCCGTGCGCGACGGCAAGCTGACGCTGACTGCCACCGACATGGAGATCGCCATCGTCGAGGACGTGCCGGCCAGCACGACCCGCAACGGCTCCTGCACCGCACCCGCCGCGACACTGTATGAGATCGTGCGGAAGCTGCCGGAGGGTGCCGAGGTCGAGCTCGACCATCCGGGCGGCGATGCCCAGCTCGCACTGCGTGCCGGCCGCTACGCCACCAGCCTGGTGGTCCTCCCCGTCGACGACTTCCCGTCGATGACCGCCGGTACGTTGCCGCACAAATTCAGCCTCTCCGCACAGACCCTGCGTGGCCTGATCGATCGGACCCGATTCGCGATCAGCACCGAGGAGACGCGCTACTACCTCAACGGCATCTACCTGCATGCCGCCGAGAGCGAGGGCACCCGCGTGCTGCGCGCCGTTGCGACCGACGGCCACCGCCTCGCGCGCGTCGAGGAGCCGCTGCCGGACGGCGCCGGCTCCATGCCGGGCGTCATCATCCCGCGCAAGACGGTCAACGAGCTGCGCAAGCTGCTCGACGAAGCCACCAGCAACGTCGAGATCGCGCTGTCCGACACCCGCGTGCAGTTCCACGTCGACAACGTGATGCTGACCAGCAAGCTGATCGACGGCACGTTCCCGGAATACGAGCGCGTGATCCCGCGCGGCAACGACAAGATCCTGCGGGTCGGCAAGAAAGATTTCTCCGATGCCGTGGCCCGCGTGGCGGCGATCTCCTCCGAACGCTCCCGCCCGGTGAAGCTGTCGCTGGCGCGCGACCTGCTGACGCTGTCGGCGGCCAGCCCCGAGCAGGGCACCGCCAGCGAGGAGCTGGATGCCGACCGGGTGAAATACGACGCCGGCCCGTTGGAGATCGGCTTCCAGGCCCGTTACCTCAACGACATCACGGACCAGATCGCCGACCAGGTGGAGTTCCGCTTCGCCGACGGATCGGCGCCGACCGTGGTGCAGGATGCGGCGGATTCCAGCGCGCTCTACGTGCTGATGCCGATGCGGGTCTGACGCCGGTCTTTCCGCGCGGCGGCGGCGTCGCCAGATAGGCGTGTGACGATCGCCATGCGTCTCCTCCGCCTCGTCCTGACCGATTTTCGCAATTACCCGGCGCTGACCTGGCGGCCGGCGGCGCCGATCAACGTGCTGTTCGGCCCCAATGGCAGCGGCAAGACCAACCTGCTGGAGGCGGTCTCGCTGTTGGTCCCCGGCCGTGGGCTGCGCGGCGCGCGCAACGCCGACCTGCCGCGCCAGGGCGGCACCGGTGGCTGGGCCGTGGCAGGCCGTTTTGCGACTGCCGAGGGTGAGACCGACATCGGCACCGGCACCGCGCCGGAAGGCCCTGTAGACCGCCGCGTGTTCCGCCTGGATGGTGCCGCCCCCCGCAGCCAAGCTGAGGTCGCCGCCCGCACCGCCGCGGTCTGGCTGACGCCGCAGATGGATCGGCTGTTCCAGGAGGGCCTGTCCGGCCGCCGCCGCTTCCTCGACCGCCTGGTCTGGGCGGTCGAGCCGCACCACGCGCGGGAGATGGCGGCGCACGATTCGGCCATGGGCAGCCGCAACCGCCTGTTGGCCGAGGGGCGCCAGGATCGCGCCTGGCTCGCCGGGCTGGAGGCTGCGATGGCCCGCCACGCGGTCGCCGCCACCGCCGCCCGCAGCGCCCTGGTGTCGCGCCTGAACGCCGCGCTGGAATCCGGCATCGCCGGGGGTTTCCCGGCGGCCCGCATCGGCCTGGTTTGCCCGATCGCCCTCCGCTTGGCCGAGCAGCCGGCTCTGGCGGTCGAGGATTGGCTACGCGCCGGCCTGGAAGCCAACCGGCCCCGCGACGCCGCCGCCGGCACCACCGCGTTCGGGGCGCACCGCACGGACCTGGCGCTGGAGGATGCCGCCACCGGCACGCAGGCCGCGCTCGCCAGCACCGGGGAGCAGCGCGCGCTGCTGATCGGCGTCATCCTCGCCCATGCCGCGCTGATCGCCGAGACCCGTGGCTTCGCGCCGCTGCTGCTGCTGGACGAGCCGGCGGTACATCTCGATCCCGACCGGCGTGCGGCTCTGTTCGAGGCGCTGGTGCGGCTGCCGGCGCAGACCCTGATCACCGGCACGGACGCCGAGACGTTCCTGCCGCTGGCCGGCCATGCCGAGGCGTTACGCACCGGCGGCGGGTCGCTGCAGGCCGATCCGCGCTTTCCGGTACCGGAAATTCCGCCACGGGAAATGCCATCCGCCCCTGTCCGGCCGACGCTGTAGCTGCTACATATCTATAGTACCCAAACACCTTTTCGGAGTCCCCCGACGGCATGTCTGACAACGCCGCGCCGCCCCCTGAATCCGACCCCGATGACGGCGATGCATATGATGCCGCGTCGATCTCCGTCCTGAAGGGCCTGGATGCCGTCCGACGACGCCCGGGCATGTATATCGGCGACACCGACGATGGCTCCGGCCTGCACCATATGGCGTTCGAGATCATCGACAACGCGGTGGATGAGGTCCAGGCGGGCTTCGCCACCCGGTGCGAGCTGACGCTGAACGGCGACGGCAGCGTCACCGTGCGCGACGATGGCCGCGGCATCCCGATCGACATCCACCAGGAGGAGGGTATCTCCGCCGCCGAGGTGGTGCTGACCCGGCTGCACGCCGGCGGCAAGTTCAACCAGAACTCCTACAAGGTCTCCGGCGGTCTGCACGGCGTCGGTGCGGCGGTGGTCAACGCCCTGTCGGAGTGGATGGAAGTCCGCATCTGGCGGCAC
>JARLIJ010000070.1 GCA_031291795.1 Acetobacteraceae bacterium
AGGCATGCGTCACGATCTGCAGGAACTTCAGCGTCTCGGCCCAATGGGCGGCGTAGGCCGGGTCTGCCGCATCGGGCAGCCGCGCTGCGAGGTCGATCTCGGCCCGCTCCGCCTCGTCCATCAGAGACGCTAACTCGCCCGCCAGCTTCCACGCGCGGTCGGCGGCACGCGGCGCGCCGGCCTGGCCTTCTAGCGCCAGGATCAGCTTCGCCAGCACCGCCAGCCGCTGCATCGGCTCGATCGCCGGCGGCAGGTCGAACGCGCCGGTCATCGCCAGCGGCGCCTCGTCCAGCGCGCCGAACGCGGTGACGCGCGGCAGCAGCAGAGGCCGCCCGCCGGACTGGCGCAGAAACGCCTCCACCAGCGCGCGGGCGGCGCGGCGGGTCGGCAGCAGGATCAGGCCGCGGGCGACCTCCAGCGGGTCCGCCGAACGCGCCAGCCAGGCCTGCGCCACGGCATCGAGGAACGGCACATGCGGCGGAATTGCGTAGAGGTTCAGCGCCACGGCCAGCGTGTATCCCCGGTCACCCGTGCCTGCAGGATGCCCTCGGCTTCCGCCAGGTCGGCCGGGGTGGAGAGGTGGAACCAGATGCCGTCATGCACCACGGCACGCAGCCGGCCGTTTTCCATCGCGCGATTCCAGGCGAGGTTCATGCTGAAGCTGCCCTCCGGCGTGTCGTCCAGCAGCGAGGGCCGGATGAGCTGCAGGCCGGCATAGAGGTAAGGCACGATCTCCCGTTCGGCGCGGCGGCGAAGCATGCCCCATTTGTCGACCGCGAAGTCGCCGTAGCCGACCTCGGCATGGACCTGGAAGGTGCGGTGGACCAGCAGCACGCCGTCCACCTCGTCGTCGAGGGCCTGGGCCATGCGATCCAGCACCGGATGCGGCCCGTCGAGCCAGAACGCGTCGCCGTTCACGACATAGAACGGGTCCGGCCCGAGGACCGGCAGTGCCGCCTTCACGCCGCCGCCGGTTTCCAGCAGCACATCCTCTCGCTGCAGGATCAGGCGGGGTGGCGGCTGGCGGCTGGCAAGATGGTCCGCCAGGCGGTCGGCCTGCCAGAAGGCGTTTACCACCACGGTCTGTACGCCGACCGCGGCCAGCTGGTCGATCTCGTAGTCGAGCAGCGCCTTGCCGCCGAGGGTGAGCAATGGCTTGGGCGTGGCGTCGGTCAGCGGGCGCATCCGGGTGCCGAGGCCGGCGGCGAGGATCATGGCAGAATGCGGTCGGACGATCATGCGGCGAGTCCTGGCGGGTTGCCGCGCAAGGCGGGAGGGATCCAGCGGTCGAGGGCGGCGGCGAGCGGTGCCGCGGCCGGTCGGGCCAGGGCGGCTTGCAGCAGGCGCCAGGTGCGTGGGCCGTAAGCAAGATACTGCGGCCGATCGTCGCGCCGCGCCAGCCGAACCCATTGGCAGGCGACCCGCAAATGGCGCTGCGTCGCGCATACGTCGTACGCCGCCCGGAACGCGCGGGGCTCCAGTTCGGGGCGAGCCGCAAGATAGCGAGCGAGCGCACGGTCCTCAAGCGCCGGGGGGATGTCGCGGCGGGCGTCCTGCAGCAGCGAGACCAGGTCGTACGCCGGGTGGCCGATCGCCGCGCCTTGGAAGTCGATCACGCCGACGCGGCAGATGCCGGCGCGGTTCGGCAGCCAGAGCAGGTTGCCGGCGAACCAGTCGCGATGCACGAAGCCGCGCGGCTCGTCGTTCAACGGCGCCAGCATCATGGTGAGCGCAGCAGCGACGTCGTCCGAGGCGGTCTGCGGCGGTGGGCCACCGAAGCGTGCCGGCCACCACCAGTCGAACAGCGTGCCGAGCGCAGTGTCGCGCATCTGGAGGGGGCCCCAGATAGGCAGGTCGGGCGGCGGGGCAGCGCGCTGCAAGGCGATCAGCGAATCGACCGCGGCGTCGAACAGCTCGGCCTGGGTGGCTTCGGAGAGCACGGTGGAGAACAGCGCGTCGCCCAGGTCCTCCTCCAGCACAAGGCCGGCATTCGGGTCGGCGGCGATGATCTCTGGCACGGCCAGGCCGATCGAAGCCAGATGTGCGGCGATGCGCAGGAATGGGCGGACATTCTCGGGCGGCGGCGCATCCATCAGCACGGCAGGACGCGGGCCCCCGGTCAGGCGGAGGTAGCAGCGAAAGCTCGCGTCCTGCGCCAGCGGTGCGGCCTGCGCGGCGGCGTAGCCATGCGCTGCGAGGAAGCTTCTGATCGAGCGCGCGCGGGAGTCCGGTGTCTCGTCGTCATGGCCGGGCTTGACCCCGCCATCCCGGCACGTGCTGGCGGAAGTGGCCGGGGCAGGGCCGGCCGTGATGGGGGAACGCTCCTCCCAGCCGCTGATCGCAACCTCGCGCACCTCACCTTCGCCCAGCGCCAGCCGCAGCGTCAGGGCGCCGGTCGGCCGCAGGTCGCCCAGCCGGTCGGGCCACTCCACCAGCACGATGTCGTCGCGCGCTTCATCCCAGCCCAGTTCAGCCAGCGCGGCTGGCCCGTCGAGCCGCCAGAGATCGAAATGATGCACCGGCCCCAGCCGCGTCTCATAGCTCTGCACCAGCGTGAAGGTTGGGCTGGGCACCTCCAGGGCGTTGTCCGTCGCCGCTGCCCGCAGGAAGGCCCGGGCGAATTCGCTCTTGCCGGCGCCCAGCGCGCCCTCCAGCAGGATCGCGTCGCCGCGCCGCGCGCGCGCCGCCACCGCCTGGGCCAGGCGATGCGTCGCGGCAAGATCGGGAAGGACAAGGCGCTGCGGAGCGGCCGACGGCATGACTCCAGTTTGCCGCAGGGGCGGAGTCGCCCACAACCTCCTCCTCTGCGTGACAAGGTTGCTGACAAGGCTTGCCCGCCCGGCGCGGGCATCGGATACGGGGCGGCATGGCAGACCAATACACCACCGATGTTGCGATTATCGGCGCCGGCCCGGTCGGGCTGTTCGCCGTATTCGAGCTGGGCATGCTCAAGCTGTCCAGCGTGCTGCTCGACGCGCTGGGCGAGGTCGGGGGTCAATGTGCCGCGCTCTATCCGGAGAAGCCGATTTACGACATCCCGGCCCATCCTGCGATCGAAGCCGCCGCGCTGATCGACCAGCTCGAACGCCAGATCGCCCCGTTCGCCCCCACGCGCCTTTTAGGGCGCCTCGTGCAGACGCTGAGCGGGGAACCGGGCGGCTTCGTGCTGACCACCGACGCGGGCGACACGATCCATGCCAAGGCCGTGGTGATCGCCGCCGGGGCCGGCGCGTTCGGCCCGAATCGCCCGCCGCTGTCCGGCCTGCCCGCCTACGAGGCGACCGGTGCCGTGCGCTACTACGTGCGTCGACGGGAAGACCTGCGCGGCAAGCGGGTGGTGATCGCCGGTGGCGGCGATTCCGCGGTCGACTGGGCGCTGGCGCTGAAGGACATCGCGCAGGTCGCGGTGGTGCATCGCCGCCCGAAATTCCGCGCGGCGCCCGAGAGTGCGGCGCAGCTCGACGCCGCCGCCGCGCGCGGCGAGGTCGAGATGGTGATCCCCTACCAGTTGCACGCCCTGCACGGTGATGACGGGCACCTGGTGGAGGTCGAGGTCGCGACGCTGCAAGGCGATACGAAGCGCCTGCCGGCCGACGTGTTGCTGCCGTTCTTCGGCCTGTCGATGGACCTCGGCCCGATCGCCGGCTGGGGGCTGGAGCGGGTGCAGCATCACGTCCGGATCGATCCCGCCACTTGCCAGACTAGCGTTCCGGGGGTGTTTGCGATCGGCGACGTGGTAACCTATCCCGGCAAGCTGAAGCTGATCCTGCAAGGCTTCAGCGAGGCGGCGGTGGCGGCGCACACGATCTTCGGTGTGGTGCATCCCGACCAGGCGCTGCATTTCGAATATTCGACATCGAAAGGCGTTCCGGCCTAATTCGTAACGAATTAGGCTGATCGATACGTTCCGATCACCAACGAGTGCTGTCACGGCGACGTGAGCCACCGATCTCCGAAACAGGCATAAGGAAGCGTATCGATTCAAACCCGAGATTAGAAACCATGCAATCAAACAACAATACCGTCATTAGCCTGCTTAGCCAGTCTATTGTCGATGCCAATGGAAACGTTTGGTCAATTATTAACGGAAGTGTTGCAGTCAACGGGGTGATCGACCCGACGACCGGTAACGTCATCGAAATGGCGTATGAGAACGGGCTCGTCTGGCAGAAGAACACCAACAACCTCTGGTGGAGCAAAGCGGCGCCCTCCGACGCCTGGCATCCCCCGGCCGGCACCGCGGTCGATCCAATCCCGAACCAGCAAGCCTCGGCGAATGATTCGATCGTCACGGCAATCCCGGGCGTCGCCACGACCTCGATCAGCGATGCCAGCGGCAATGTGTGGTCGATCGCCAACGGCCAGGTGACGTTGAACGGCGTGGCGGATGCCAGCACGGCCAATGTGATCGAACTGGCCTACGCCAACGGGCAGGTCTGGCAGGAGAACAGCGCGCACCTGTGGTGGTCGAAGACCAAGCCGTCCGATGCGTGGGGGCCCCCCTATGGCACCTCGGTGAGCCCGGTGCAGGGCATCACGCGGACCTGGAACGGCAGCTCGGATGCCTTCGCAACCCCTGGAGACTGGTCGCCGAGCGGGGTGCCGCAGGCAGGCGATACGGCGGTGGTGGCAAGCGGGGACGTGGCGATCGGGGCCGGCACCGCGAGCGGAGTGAACTTTCTGTTGCAAGGCGGCGAGGTGGATTTCCACACTGCCGGCTCCTACAGCATCGGGACGCTGCACGGATCGGGCCAGGTCACCCTGGGCTATCCCGGCCAGAGCGTCACGCTGACGACGACGGGCCTTGCCGTCTCGGGTGGCACCCTGGCCATGCGGGAGTTCAGCAGCAGCACCACCTCGCTGATCGTGCACGGCAACAGCAGCGTGACCAATGGCGGCGTCCTGAGCAGCCAGTACATCGGGACGGGCAGTTTGCCGCGCGGTCCGCTGGAGAACGACGGGACGATGACGGTTTCCGGCTCGACCCTGTCGGTCGGTGCGCTGACCGGTTCGGGCATCGTCCTGGCGACCGGCAACAGCAATCTCTCGCTCTACAGTGCCCCCACCAGCGAGACGATCGAACTGCAGTCTGGGCATCTCACGATCGGCGGGGCGCCGAACCTGCCTGATACGGTCATGCAGTTCCTGGCGCCGGTGAAGCAGTTCGGGGCATCCAGCGCGATCACGCTGGATGCGGTGCAGGCGACGCAGGAGGTGTTCGCCAAATCCGCGCCGACGGCGGGAGAGCTGTTCCTGTACAACGGTTCGACGCTGGTGGCTGACCTGCATATCAGCGGCCAGGCCAATATCTATGCTGCCGACACGCCGGCCGGTTTGGTGCCGGGGTCGGTGACGCTAACCGCTTACGACACCGGCCATTCTCTGCCAATCGTCAGCCACGTGTAGCGCGCCGGCGACGTCGCGCGGCCAGCGGCGCCGCGTCCTGCGGACCATGGTTGACGACCGCGGGCGGCGGGCCGTCTGGTGAAAACCAGCATCATCTCGGGGTTCGCCCTATCCGAACCGGCAAGGCAGCTTTGCATTGGCGGCAAGGCATTGCCGCGCCGGCACGGTTGCGCCCGCGGCCCCAATTCTGCCGAAAATACGCTAGATCGTTTGACAACGAATGATAGTCGGCTCGTGTTGCAGCGCACAATAGGACAGCCTATATTACGCACCTGAGGGCGCGTGGCCGGTCGGAGGTGGTGCAGCATGAGACGACAGGATCAGGATAAATCGGACGAGCAGGGAACCCCGCTGGCAGTATGGGGGCCGGCGCTGATTGCCATGGGCGTGATGCTCACTGGCTTCGTCGGCACGTTGATGGTGCTCGAACTCGATGCATTTCGTCCGAAAGTGGGCGACATGGTGGTGTTCCAGCCGAACTCCCAGGACACCGACGTCTGGCAGTTGGAGGTCCCCGCCACCGAAGTGGCCGGGCGCAACGGTGCTGGCACCTGCATGCTCAATCCGACCGTGATGGCCACCAACGGCGGCAGCCTGGTGGTGGAAGCCCGGCGTGAGACCTCGCCGCCGGTCTATCGGCTGCACTGGGCCGGCAAGCAGACCGAAAGCGGCGCGAACGACTGCGGCCCCACGGCCGATTTCAGCGTGACGCGCACCGACCTGCAGAAGCTGGCCAACGCCGCCGGCGGCTTTGGCGTGGGCAACAAGGGCATCGTCCGCTAACCCTCCGACGACAATCCCGATCAAGCGCATGCCCGGCGGAGGCGGCACAATACCGCCGAACAGCCGCGGGTCGTGCCGGCGTCTCCTGTCGCCGATTCGTTCTGGTTCATCGGGGCGCGCCTGGCCACGCCGATGACGTTGCGGCAGATCGTGCCGGCCACTCTCCGTTCGGTGTTGGCGGCAGGTTGCTACGCTCGACGCCGAAGCGAACCGCGCTGACCGCCACAGTGGGGTCTGCGTAGGGTGCGCCCGTTCAACAACGAGCGGAGGTAGCCATGCAGACCCAGACCCCCACCGGCAGGCTTGTGTTCACGGTCACCTGGCAAGCGAAGCCGGGCGAGGAAGCCGCGCTGGTGGAGATCGTGCGGCGTTTCCTGCCACAGGCGCGCCAGGAGCCGGGCACGCAACTCGTCACCGTCCAGCGCGTCGCAAACGACCCGGGCCAGTTCCTGTTCTACGAGGTGTTCGACGACGAAGCAGCGTTCGCCGCGCATCAGGAGACGGCGCATTTCCGTACCCTGATCCTGGAAGAGGCGCTGCCACGCCTGGCGAAACGCGAGCGCACGCAGTACGCGCCGCTCTGAGCGCTGCGGGGGCGGTGCGGCTCGCACCGCCCCCGACGGTCAGACGATCTCGCGCAACGTGGCGATCAGCCGGGCGCACTGGTCCGGCGTGCCGATCGTGATACGCAGGAAGTCCTCGATTCGGGGCTTGCGGAAATGCCGCACCAGCACCCCCTTCGTCCGCAGCGCCGCCGCGAGGTCGCCGCCGCGATGCGCCGGATGCCGCGCGAACACGAAATTCGCCTGCGACGGCAGCACCGCGAAGCCCAGCGCCGACAGCGCCTGGGAGAGCGCGTCCCGGCTTGCCATGATGCGCAGGCGGGTGTCCTGGAACCACGCCTCGTCCTCGATCGCCGCCGCGGCGCCGACGATCGCGAGCCGGTCGAGCGGGTAGGAGTTGAAGCTGTCCTTCACCCGTTCCAGCGCCTCGATCAGCGGACGCTGCCCGATCGCGAAACCGACGCGCAGACCGGCCAGCGCGCGCGACTTCGACAGCGTCTGGATCACCAGCAGGTTGTCGTGCCGTGCCACCAGCGGAATTGCGCTCTCGCCGCCGAAATCGACATAGGCCTCGTCGATCACCACCACTTGGTCGGGATGCTCCGTCGCCAGCATCGCGATCGCGTCGCGCGGCAGCCCCATGCCGGTGGGGGCGTTCGGATTGGGCAGGATGATGGCGCCGCACGGCCGCAGGTAGTCGGCGATGCATACTTGCATCGCGTCGTCGAGCGGAATTGGCTCGTGGTCAATCCCGTACAACCCGCAATAGACCGGGTAGAAGCTGTAGGTGATGTCGGGGAACAGCAGCGCGCCGTCGTGGTTCAGCAGGCCCTGGAACGTATGCGCCAGGACCTCATCGGAGCCGTTGCCGACGAATACCTCGTCCGACCGCACGCCGTAGCGCGTGGCGATCGCCTCCCGCAGCCGCGTTGCATGCGGGTCGGGGTAGAGCCGCATGCGCTCCGTCGCCGCCGCGGCGATCGCGGCCAAGGCGCGCGGCGAGGGGCCGTATGGGCTTTCGTTGGTATTGAGCTTCAGGACGTCGTCCAGCTTCGGTTGTTCGCCGGGCACGTAGGGGGACAACGTGGCGACCACCGGGCTCCAGAACCGGCTCATGACCGCACACTCTCGACTGGTCCAAATACGTCAATGCAAGGCACCACGAACTCTCCATTTTCCGGCCGCTGGCCTGTCACGGATCTCCGGCAACTGCTCGCGTCCCTAGAAAATTTCGCCGTCCAGCGCGAGGCTGGGCACGCGGAACACGCCGTCCACCTCCGTCGACCCCAGGTAGCTCGCGATGTCCAGCACATAGGGCCGCCAGTCGCGCCGTATCGGCACGGCGTCGGCCAGCGCGTAGGCAAAAAGTCCTTCGGCAGGTCGGCATAGGGACTCTTGTCGTCGCTGTAGACCACCGGGATGGGCGTGTCGCTCATGGTGCGGACGATAGCGATGGCGGGACGGACCGGCCAGCCCGTCCCGTCCGCGCTCGACCGCCGGTGCAGCAGGTCGAAGAACCCAGTCATGCTATGCAGCCTGCCGTCCTCCGGCACGCCGAAATCGGTGCCCTTCACCAGGGCCGCGCCGCCCTCGCCACCGGGTCGACGTAGGTGGCGGCCTCGGTCCGGGTCGCGGCAATCAACGCCCGGCGTTCGGCAGCGTCGGTGGCGTTCCATGCGGCGAGATAGCGGTCGACCAGGGTGTCTGTATGCGCGATCGTTGGACCCACGACAGCCTCCTTCGGTGCTTACGCCAGGATCGGTGCGGGTCCCGGAATTAACGATGCCATGACGGCCGTCCATTAAATGCCAGGCAATGCCCTGGCGTCCGGGGAGCAGTGAATGTCACGGCGCATGGTGGAGCGATGACGGTGATCGGCAAGCTACGGCCGGTGGGCGAACTGCTGCGCGACTGGCGGCAGCGACGGCGCATGAGCCAGCTCGACCTCGCCTGCGAGGTGGGTATCTCCACCAAGCATCTCAGCTTTCTCGAAACTGGCCGGTCGCACCCAAGCCGGGAGATGGTGTTGAATCTGGCGGAACGGTTGGGGGTGCCGCTGCGCGATCAGAACATCCTGCTGGGGGCGGCGGGCTATACGCCGGCGTTTAGCGAGCGCCTGCCCGACGACCCGGCCTTGCTGGTGGCACGTCGCAGCATCGACATGTTACTGGCGGCGCATGATCCCAATCCCGCGCTGGCGATCGACCGGCATTGGACGATGGTGTCCTGGAACAAGGGCGTGATGAACCTCGCGGCCGGCGCCGACCCGCTGCTGCTGCGCCCGCCGGTCAACCTGCTGCGGCTCAGCCTGCATCCGGCGGGCCTGGCGCCGCGCATCGCCAACCTGCCCGCGTGGCGCGCCCATATCATCCAGCGGCTGCGTCGGCAGATCGAGACCGCCGGCGACACGGTGCTGATCGATCTGTTGGAAGAGATCCTCGATTACCCGGTGGGCGACGCTTCAGGGCGGGCGCCGCCCGATCCCGACGATGTGGCGGTGCCGTTCCGGCTGGTGACGATCGACGGTATCCTGTCGTTCTACGCAACCACCATGGTGTTCGGCGCGCCGATCGACGTCACGCTGTCGGAACTGGCGATCGAAGCGTTCTTCCCGACCGATGCGGAGACCACGCGCATCATGCGCGAGATGGCGGACGGCACGATCAGCCGCCCGATGGGGCCGCAATCAGCAGCCGGTTGATCGCCTCGAGCTTCGGATAGGTCGCGCGCCAGGCGCGGTCGAATGCCTCGGCGGTGGTGCCGCGTTCGGCCAGGGCGGCGGCGATGTCGCGCACGCGGCGCGTGCCGTCGACCAGCGGCAGGATGGCGTCGGCCAGCGGCGGCAGCGCGACCGGCACGCGCAGCCCGTCGAAATTCACCGTCATCGTGCCGTCGCGCTGGATGCCCTGGGCGAGGACGTCGCCGGGGATCTCTCGCGTGACCGGGATCGCGTCGGGCCCGAACGGGTCGGCGCGGTCCGCGGGATCGCCGGCGCGGACGCAATAGACGATGTGCACCGCCATGTTGCCGGCCAGCGATTCCGCCAGCGCGGCGCGTCCGATCGGATCGAGCGTGTCGAGCCGCGCCCGCAGCTTCGGGTCTGGCATCAGCACGGCGGGATCGTAGCGCAGCGGCTCGACCCAGCAGGCGGGGCGCAGGCCGGCGCTGTCGAGCAGAGCCGCCAGCGCCGGCACGGTGTAGGCCCGGTCGCGCGGGTTCAGCAGCAGGTCGTACAGCCCGGCATCGCCGCCGTTCAGGTGGTCGTCGAAGCTGCGGTTGAGGCGGATCCAGGCGGTCTCCGGCAGATGGCGCATGACGCGGCGCGCGATGTCCAGGCGTGCGGCCGGGGCTTCCTCGGGCGGGGCGAGGCGTTGCAGCGCGTCCTGCAGCATGTAGACGCCGGTGCGGCCATGCGGCGCGTAGACCATCAGCCCGATGCCGCCCCCCGGCGCCAGCACGGACACCAAAGCGCGCAGCCCGGCCACCGGGTCGGGCAGGTGGTGCAGCACGCCGCAGCAGTCGATGTAGTCGAACGGTCCCAGCCCGGCCCCCGGCAGGTCGAGCAGCGAGCGCTGCTCCCACGCGATATTGTCGAGCTTGCGCACCGCCGCGCGCGCCTGGGCGATCCGCAGCGCGGCGGCGGAGCGGTCGAGCCAGGTCACGCTGCCGGGCCGTCCGGCGCGGGCCATCTGCTGGGCCAGCATGATGGTGGCATCGCCCGTGCCGCCGCCGGCGATCAGCGCGCGCAGCGGGGTCGCGGTCGACCGGCGCGAGCCGAACACCCAGTGATCGATCTCCAGCAAATGGCCCGGACTGCCGACGATCAGCCGCTTGGCCTCGTCGCGCGGGTCGCGCTTCGGATACGGGTAGGTCTCGTATTGCGCCGCAAGCTGGGCATCGGTTGCGTCGGTCATGGTGTCGGCTTAGACCGGGTCGCATGGCGGACACCAGAGTACGCGGCTATTTTGGCATCGGCGCCGAGGGTGTTTCGAAGTCCGCCAATGTCGGGGCGCTGCTGCGGACCGCCCATGGCTTCGGCGCCGCGTTCTGCTTCACCATCGGCACCGGCTGGGATTCCCGCGCGGCCCGGCATGCGGACACGGCCGACACGCCGCTGCACGTGCCGATGTGGCGCTATCCGGACCTCGATGCCCTGTCGCTGCCGCAGGGCTGCGTCCTGGTGGGGGTCGAGCGGCTGGAGGATGCAACCGATCTGCCGTCCTTCCGCCACCCGCTGAATGCCGCCTATGTGCTAGGGCCGGAGCGGGCAGGACTGTCGCCGGCGTTGCTGGCGCGGTGCCAGCACGTGGTGCGCATCCCGACCCGGTTTTCGCTGAATCTGGCGGTGGCCGGGGCGCTGGTGCTGTACGACCGGCTGCTGCAGCACGGCCGCTTCGCCGACCGCCCGGTCGGCAGCATGGCCACCCCCGACCCGCTCGGGCCCACCGGCCACGGCCCGCCGCGGTTCCGCCGCACCATCCCGGACTGGATGGCACACGCGGACGCGAAGAAGCCATGAGTCCCCGGCGCTTGTTCTGACCTCTGCCGCGCCGTATCAGTGCGCGCCATGCGTGCCATACCCTTCCTGACCATTCTCACCCTTGTCGTCGCGTCGCCCGCGATGGCGCAAACCCACCGGGCTGCGCCGGCGGCAAAGCCCGCGCCCGCGTCCAACGCTCCCAAGCAACTCGGCAAGTTCGAGGATTGGACCGCGGCCACCCACCAGGAATCGGGCGCCACCGTCTGCTACGCCTTCACGCGCGCCCAGAGTTCGGCACCCGCTTTGCCGGGCCGCGGGGAGGTCATCCTGACCGTCACCCAGCGCGCCGCCGGCCGGGATGTGGTCGCGATAAGCGCCGGCTTCCCCTATGCCCAGGGCGCCACGGTCACCGTGCAGATCGAGCAGGCCGGGCACGATTTCTACACCGCCGGCCGCAACGCCTTCGCACGCGACGGCAAGGCCACTGTCGCCGCGCTGCAACGGGGCAGCCGCGCGATAGCCCGCTCGCCTGGGCCGCACGAGGCACAGGTGACCGACACGTTCAGCCTGAAGGGGTTCTCGCCGGCCTATGCGGCGACGGTGAAGGCGTGCCCGCCCAAGTGAGCGCTGCCGACGACCTCGCCCTGACCGAGGCCGAACGGGACCGTATCCTGGCGAAGGCTGCGCTGTTCGACCCGCCAACGGCCGCATTGCCGGATGGGCGTCGCGACTTGGTGGGGCTATCGCGCCAGGAGCTGGCGCAGGAGCTGGCCGCAATCGGGGAGAAGCCGTTTCGCGTCAAGCAGCTCTGGCATTGGATCTACCACCAGGGCGTGACCGATTTTGGCCGGATGTCCTCGATCGCGCGGCCGCTGCAGCAAAAGCTGGCAGAGCGGTTCGTGATCGGCCGGCCGGAGGCGGCGACGGTGCAGACCAGCGCCGACGATACGCGCAAGTTCCTGTTCCGGTTTCGCGACGGGCAGGAGGCGGAGACCGTCTACATCCCCGATCCGGCCGAGGATCGTGGGGCGGTCTGCATTTCCTCGCAGGTCGGCTGCACGCTGTCCTGCCGGTTCTGCCATACCGGGACCCAGACGCTGGTGCGCAACCTGGGCGCGCCGGAGATCGTCGGGCAGTTCATGGCAGCGCGCGATTCGTACGGCGAATGGCCCAGCCCGAAGGGTGAGACACCGCGGTTGCTGTCCACGATCGTGCTGATGGGCATGGGCGAGCCGCTGTACAACTACGCCAATGTCGCCAAGGCGATGAAGATCGCGATGGACGGGGAGGGCATCGGCCTGTCCCGCCGGCGGATCACGCTGTCCACATCGGGGGTGGTGCCGATGATGGACCGCGCCGGGGAGGAATTGGGGGTCAACCTGGCGGTGTCGCTGCACGCGGTACGCGATGAGCTGCGTGACGAGCTGGTCCCGCTCAACCGGAAATATCCGATCAAGGAGCTGATGGCGGCGTGTCGGCGGTATCCATCGGCGTCCAACGCCCGGCGGATCACGTTCGAATACGTGATGTTGAAGGGTATCAACGATTCCGAGGCGGAGGCGCATGAACTGGTGCGGCTGATTGCCGGGTTGCCGGCGAAGGTGAACCTGATCCCGTTCAATCCCTGGCCGGGCAGTGCCTACACGCCGAGTTCGATGTCGACGGTGGCGCGGTTCGCGCGGATCGTGAACGATGCCGGGTTTGCCGCGCCGGTGCGCCAGCCACGCGGGCGGGACATCCTGGCGGCCTGCGGGCAGCTGCGGACCGAGAGCCGGCGGGAACGCACTGGGGCGTAGTGCTCCGTTGACGTTCTCGACCATTCTGACAAACCTGCCGTCGGCTGACGCGCGCGGACAGGCGGCCCCGCTTGTCCGCGCTACCGCTGCGCCCCCACCAGCAGGAACATCGGCCGCTCGCGCTCGACCGCCAGGGCGGGACGGGCGGCGATCTGCGCGTCGGTGGGACTCCACTCCTCGACATGGGTCAGCGTGAAGCCCGCGGACAGCAGCAGCGTCAGGACGGTCCCGATCGTGCGGTGCTGCTTGATCACGCCCTTCGCCAGCCAGTCCGTCGACCGCGGTCCTTCCTTCAGGTAGCCGTCGATCGGCCAGGTCCGCCGCCCTTCCGCATCGACCACCCAGCCGGGCGCTGAGGGAGCGGTGAAGATCGGGTGCTCCATCGAGAACACCAGCCCGCCGCCCGGCACCAGGGTCCGATGCAGCGTGGCGAGCAGCCGCTCCAGCGCCACCACGTAATGCAGCGCCAGGGAGCTGTAGACGAGGTCGAACGCCGCCGCGGGCAGGGCCAGGCCTTCCGCATCGGTGCGTTCGTAGCGGATCGCCGGGTCCTGGGTTGTCGCGCGTGCTCGTTCCAGCATGCGTTCGGAGACGTCCAGTCCCATCACTTTGGCCGCACCGGCCTGGCGTGCCCAGCGGCAGAACCAGCCGAAGCCGCAGCCGATATCGAGCACCCGCAGCCCATGCAGATCGGGCAGCATGGCTTGCAGCGTCGGCCATTCCGGGGCGCCGTCCAGACCCTCGACGGAACGGCCCAGTTGGCTGTAGCGGGCGAAGAAATCGGGGTTGTCGTAGATGTTCTGGGTCATGGTCCGTCCTCCGTTCGGTGGGGCGGGACAGGGCCGTGGGCAAAGAAAAAGCCCCGTCGTTGCCGGCGGGGCTGGTGGTCACATATGGCCCAAAGGGCTTAGCGTGCTTGACGTCCCGGCGACCCGCGTACTGCCTTGCGGCCGTGTCTGGTGACGATCGGGTTAGTCCCGCACATCCCATGATGCTGCCTGCTGGACGGCATGACGTCAAGCGGCAGGCTGGCGGCGGAGGAAATCCAGCAACAGCGCGCCGACTTGCGGGGCCTGTTCCTGCTGGACCCAGTGGCCGGCGCCCTCAATCAGGTGGCAGCCGACCATGTTCGTGCAGGCGCTTTCCTGCATGACCTCCAACGTGCCGGGCACCTGGTAGACCCCCCAGTCGCTGCACCCGGCAATGAACAGCGCGGGCACGTCGATCGTGCGGCCGGAGAAGGTCTGCAGGTCGGCCTGCTCGATGCCCTCGGTCCGGCCGCGATACCATTGCAGGCCGCCCTGGAAGCCGGTCCGCTGATATTCGCCGCTGTAGACGTGCAGTTCCGCCTCGGTGAGCCAGGGGCAGGCTGCGATCTCGGCCGCTGAGGGCATGTGCGGCGCAACCGTCTCTGCCATCGTCCGGTCGCGGTCCATGATGTAGTAGGTCGGCATCTTCGCCAGTTCCGTAGCCGTCCAGCCGGCGAGGCGTTGCGGCCGGTTCTCCGCCCAATCCGCGCTTTTGTGGTGGTAATAGGCGCGCAGGAACGCGTGCAGGCCTTGCGGTGCGTGCCACATGTCGTCGTTGGCCGGACGGGTCGAATAATACCACTGGTAGTGCTTGCGCGGGCGGGCCAGGGCCGCCATCGCCTCGTGGATCGACGGGCCGGACGCGACAGGCGCGGGCGTGCGGTCGGTGTCGAACGGCAGAGCGGGCGGGCCGGCGAACGGCGCGCTCATCAGGGCCACGGAGCGGAACACGTCGGGGCGGACCAGCGCGCACCAGGCCGCGACGGGGGAGCCGAAATCATGCCCCGCCACGGCGGCGACGGCGCGATAGCCGAGGGCGAACACCAGCCCGATCGCGTCGCGCACGGCGTTGAGGACGCGGAAGGCGTGCAGGTCGCCGTCATAATCGGCGTCCCAGCCGGTGGTGCGGCCGTAGCCGCGCAGGTCGGGGGCGACCACGTGGTAGCCGGCCTCGGCGAGCGGCGGCATCACCTTGCGCCAGGAATAGGCCAGTTCGGGGAAGCCGTGCAGCAGCAGGACGCAGGGGCGGTTGGGGGACTCAAACCCGGCCTCCAGGATGTGCATGCGCAGGCCGTTGATGCCGGCGACGAAGCGCGATCGCACGCCCGGTGGCAGCACCGAGGGATCAAGCGGCGGAAGTTCGGACATCGGCTTTCCTCCGGGCTGATTATGGCGCCGACCATACGGGGGAAGTGACGGCCGGCCCAGCATGTGCCGGTGTTATTTGCCAGCCAGTCGCCCCGCCGCCCGCGTGTCGTTCCGGATCGCTGCCAGTACCGCCTCGGCGATCGGGGAGGCGCACAGCGCATCGACATCCAGCCGCAGCCGCCGCCGCCAGTTCGGGCGTTCCCGGTCGGTGCCCGGCAGGTTCACCGCCTCGGTCTCGCCGGCCAGGTCGTCGGCCTGCACCAGAGCCAGCAGCGCAGGGGCCGCGGCGATCAGGGCGTGCACGGCGCCGGCCATTTCCGGCGTCAGCGGGGCGTCGAAGGCGGGTGTCTCGGCCAGCAGCGCTTCGGCCTGCAGCAGGTCGACCAGCCGCTGCTTGTCGGCCGCCCGCGCGGCGCGGGTCATCTGCGCGCCCTCGCCGTCGAGCATGCCGAGCACCTGCTGTTCGGCGATGTCGGCGCCCTGCCACCAGCCGGCCAACGTCGGCAGGTCGTGGGTGGAGACGCAGGCCGCCGCCCGTGCGCGCCAATGGGCCGGCGGGATGAAGCCGGCGCCGTCGCGGCGGAACCACAGCACGCTGTAGGATAGCACGTTGGCGGCCTGCAGCGTGTCGGAGAAGCCCTCGGGCACGGTGCCGAGGTCCTCGCCCACCACCAGGCACTGCGTGCGCAGGCTCTCCAGCGCGAGTTGCCCGAGCAGGTCATGGAGCGGGTAGGTCAGGTACGCGCCGTCGCGGGCGCGGGCGCCGTCGGGCACCAGGAACAGGCGTTGCAGGCCCATCACGTGGTCGATCCGCAGCGCGCCGGCGTGGCGCATGTTGGCGGCGAGCAGGGCGGCGAACCCGGCATAGCCCTCCTCCGCCATGGCCAGCGGGTCGGGCGGCGGCAGCGACCAGACCTGGCCGTCCTGCGCGAATGGGTCGGGCGGCGCGCCAACCGAGACGCCGGTGAGCAGGGCGTCCTGCCGGCTCCAGGCTTCGGCGCCGTCAGGCGCGGACCCCACCGCGAGGTCGCGGTAGAAGCCCAGCGGCAGGCCGCTGGTGGCCCGGGCGGCGGCAGCGAGCTGGCGTTCGGCCTGGAATTGCAGCCAGGCGCTGAAGCGGACGGCATCGTCGTGGGCGGCGGCGAAGGCGGCCACGCCGGAGTCCGACGGATGGCGCAATTCCGCTGGCCAGGCTTGCCAGTACGGGGTGCCCTGCGCCTCGGTGATCGCTTCGAAGCGGGCGAAGTCGCGCAGGCCGAGGCCGCCGGCGGCGAGGAAGGCGGCGAAGTCCGGATTGCCGGCGCTGGCTTCGAAGGCGGCGCACAGGACGGGCAGCTTGGCGGCCCAGACGGCGGGATAGTCGACCAGGGGGGCATCGGAGGAGGGCAGGTTGCCGCCCGGAAAGCCGCTGACGTCGAGGTAGATCGGGTCCAGGAACCGCCGGTCGGACGGATGGTACGGGCTCGCTCGGTTGCGATTGACCGGGAACAGCGCATGCAGCGGATTGAGACCAACCACCGTCGCGCCATAGCGGGCCGCCGCCTCGCCGAGCTGCGCGAGCGAGGTGAAATCGCCGATCCCCTGATCGCCGGGGCGGCGCAGCGTGTAGAGATGCGCCGCGATGCCGAACCGCCGCTGCCCGGCTGCAAGGTCGGGCGGCAGGTGGCATTGCGGCGGCGCCACGGTCAGGTGGCACAAGGCGTCCGGGTTGCCGTCCAGCCGTAGCCGGTGGCGGCCCGCCGGAAGGGGCGGCAACACTGCTTGCGGCCTCGCGTTGGGCGGAACCGGATAGGTGCTGACGGCGCCGTCCTCATGCTCCAGCGTCAGCCAGCCGCCGCGCGCCGCAGCCCCCAGCGGAACCACCACGGCAGCGCCGGTGCGGGCCACCAGCGACGGCGGCAGCGCGGCCGCCTGGCGACCGGCGATGCGGGCCAGGCTATCGGCGAGCTCCCCCTGCGTGCCGGCGGGCAGGCGCATCGCCGCCAGCAATGCGCGCTTCGTGTCGTCGCTGACCCGTGTCTGGTGGCGGGCCACGTCCCACCAGTTCGCCGCGATCCCGGCGGCCTGCGCCAGCCGGTCGAGCGCATCCGCCGGCAGCGC
>JARLIJ010000071.1 GCA_031291795.1 Acetobacteraceae bacterium
ACGCCGAGGGCTTCGCGGCCTACGGATCGCACCGCTGGGAGTGGCTACTGACCACTCCCAGCGGCTCAATCACTTTGACAGATTTTTAAGACACAAGGGCCGTCGCCCTTGGCAGGGGTCCAGGGGACAGCGTCCCCTGGCCAGGGTCCGGGGCGGACGCCCCGCCCTTCCCGCCCTACGTCCGCGCCAGCCCGGTCGGAGTCCACTGCTCGGATGGCGCGCCGCCGGGCACGCTGCCGCGCACGAGGCCCCGCACCAAATGCCTCGACAGCCGCCGCGACGCGAAGCCCGCACCGTAGGCAAAGCGCATCATCGGGCCGAAGCTGTTCGCCGCCGCGGTGCCCACGAAATGCAGGCCCGGGATCGAACTCTCGAAATGCCGCGATAGCCGGGGCGTATTCTCCGCGCAGGACAGCCGGTCCAGCACAGGCGGCCCGAAGAACGCCAGCCGGCGCATGTCCACCCGGTAGCCGGTGCCGGCGATCACGTGGTCCGCGGTCAACACCTTCTCCCCGCCCGAGCGCAATTCCAACCCCAGCCGGACCCGGCCGCCGATCGCATCGGCCCGCGCGATCGTGGCGCCGAGGATGGTGGGCACGATGCCGTCGACCTGCGGCTGCAGCGTCCAGCCCGGCGCCGCCGGCAGGTGCTTTCGTACGATCATCATACGGAACCGTTCTGGCATCGCATGGAACACGTCCGGCATCGCGCAGCACGCCCAGGACCGCCAGCCGGTGCCGAGGCCCGACTCCGGCTCCCGCAGCTTGTCCAGCAGCGTCCGCTCCGCCGGCGGCCCGCAATAGTCGATCGCCGGCCGGCGCGCGATCAGCGTCACGCGCGTGCCGTTCTGCTGCAGCAGTGCCGCCAGGTTGATCGCCGAGGCACCCCCGCCGATGATCGCCACGTCACGGTCGCGGAATCCGCCCACCTTCACGTGCAACGCGCTGTGCGAGGCCAGGTCGATCGGCAGGTCGGCCAGCTGCGGCGGCATGTACTCATAAGCACGGATGCCGGCCGCGACGACCACCCGCCGCGCCGACGCGACCTCACCGTTATCCAGATGCAGATCGAAACCATATCGGGTCGGAATCACCGACCTGACCAGCCGGTCCTCCAGCGACGGCACGAAGTGCTGCTGGAAGGTCATGCCGTAATTGATGAAGGTCGCCAGCGGGATCGGATAGCCGATGTCCTTGTACGGCAGGCCGCGTTCAAGGCAGTAACGCGCCATCGGGTACTCGCCGTCTGGATCGTAAAGATTCGAGGCGTTGCCTTCGGACTTCAACACCATCCCTTCCGGCATGGAGGTACGCCAGGTGTGCATGGGGCTGCCGAAGATGCGGAAATCCACTCCGGACGCAGCAAGGTGGGCGGCGATCGAAAGGCCGTACGGCCCCGCGCCGATAATCGCAACATCGACGATTTCAGTCATGGCACCTGCTATTTCCTTAACAATTACTTATTCGGATATTTCACACGGAATCACCATACAAATAACGGAGAGGAAAGTTACATGCCAGAAAGCGTGAGTCAGGCATTGCGTTCACATCCATATTACCTCTCATCAAGCCGCACAGCCCCTTTGACTGCGGCTTGTCGAGGACAAGGCGGCCAGGCACGCGTGACCGGAATTTGGGGTTTCTCGCTTGATCGGAGGCTAGCATGGCTGGCCGGCAATCGATGTACACAGTCTGGCCGCTCACAGAGTTGTATGCAGGGCGGTCGGCGGCGGACTGTGCTGCAGGTCACAGGGCTCGATAACGGTCCGTTGAGCTGGCATCGGTCTCCAGCGCCAGCGCGCCCTGCGCGAGCATGTGGTTCACATGCGCAAACACCTCGCCGAAAGCGAAACTGGTCTGATGCGCGTCCAGTTCCCGCGCGAAGACGTGCGGCATGACCTCGGCCACCGTGAGCGGGCGCGCGCGGCACGCCGCCGCGATCACCCCGCAGCGTTCGGCGTGGTGCGCGGTCAGCGCGTCGATCCGCGCATGCAGCCCGAGGAACGGCAGCCCATGGCCCGGCATGACCAGCACGTCGTCCCCGATCGCCGCGCGCAGGTCGGCCAGCGAGCAGAGGTAGATGCCCAGCGCATCGAGGTCCGGCTCCATGGCATGCACGCTGACATTGGGGGAAATCCGCGCGATCACCTGGTCCGCCGCCAGGAACAGCCGTTCGGAGGGACACACCAGCATCGCCTGCTCCAGCGAATGCCCGCCGCCGGTCAGCACGTCGAACGCGCGCCCGCCGATCCGCAGGGTGTCGCCATGCCGGAGGCGATGGTAGGTCGGCGGCACGCCCGTGGTGCGGCGCAGGTATTCATGGCCGCGGCTCAGCACCACCTCGGTGATCTCGGCCGCCAACCCGTGCCGGCGATAGAACGGGCGATGCACCTCCGCGCCGAGGTCGGCGGGCGCGTGCTGCAGCGCCAGGCTGTAGAGATACTCAGGTCGCGGCATCGACAGCGCCAGGCCGTGGCGTTCGTGCAGCCAGCCGGCCAGCCCGACATGGTCGGGATGGAAATGCGTCACGATCATCCGCGTCAGGCGATGGCCGGCGAACGGGCCGGCCAGCACCGCCTCCCACGCCGCGCGGCACTCGGGGGTGCCGAGGCCGGTGTCGAGCACCGCCCACCCGCCGTCATCCTCGATCAGGTAGATGTTCACGTGGTTCAGCCGGTACGGCAGCGGCAGGCGCAACCACTGGATGCCGGGGGCGACCGCAACCAGACCGCCAGGAGCAGGCGGTTCGGCCAGGGGAAAGCGCAGCGTCGTCTCATCATGCATCGGGGCACTGTAGCGCCCCGCGCCGGACATGCACCCGCATCCGCTTCCCGCTGGTAGCAGATCGGACCGCCGAGAAACGCACGCTGGGGCGCTGCCCCAGACCCCGCGAGGGGCGCTGCCCCTTCGATCCCCGCCAGGGACACAGTCCCTGGACCCATGCCGTGTCGCCTCATTGGGGTGGGGTCCTGGGGACAGCGTCCCCGGGTTGGCGTTTGGGGCAGCGCCGCAGCCTGGCGCCGGAAACGCTTGACCG
>JARLIJ010000406.1 GCA_031291795.1 Acetobacteraceae bacterium
GAAAAGAAGATTGCCCAGCAGATCAAGGAACAGGCGGCACAAAAGGGTCTGGCCGAGGAGTTCGACGAGGTCCTGGTGCCCTCGGAGAACGTCGTCGAGATGCGGCGTGGCCAGAAGGTCAGCGCCGAACACAAATTCTTCCCAGGCTACGTGCTGGTGAAGATGGAACTGACCGACGACGCCTGGCACCTCGTGAAGAACACGCCCAAGGTGACCGGCTTCCTTGGCAGCAAGACCCACCCCAGCCCGATCAGCGAGGCCGAGGCCGAACGCATCCTCAAGCAGTCGCAGGAAGGCGTCGAGCGGCCGCGCCCCGCCGTGCTGTTCGAGGTGGGCGAGCAGGTTCGCGTGGCCGACGGCCCGTTCACCAGCTTCAACGGCACCGTCGAGGAAGTCGACGAGGAGAAGGGCCGCCTGAAGGTCAGCGTCTCCATCTTCGGACGCTCCACCCCCGTGGAACTGGAATACGGGCAGGTCGAGAAAGTCTGACGCCGCTCCCGAAGCGCCGATGTTCCATGTATGTTCTTGACCTGCGGCGTGGCTGCTGCCACGCTTCGGGCGAACGTACGGGGAACATGCCATGCGCGACCAAGACTCCAGGACCGCGACCGCCGGGACTGCCGACTTCGGGACCGCCAACTGCGGGAGTGGCGGATTCGAATCCGACCCGGATGCGATCCATGCCATGGAACAGGCCGGTCTCCCGGACCCGGCGCCGGAAGCTGCCATGCCCCGCTTCACACGGCCGGGCCGTGGCGCCACCACCAACCCGCCGGTGCGTTTCGATGCCCGCGCCGCGAGTCCGTTCGATGACGGCTGGGAAACGCTGACCAGCGAATTCGGCGAACTCCCCAAGCTCGCCACCACCCTGACCAAGGATGCCACCCGCTCCGCGATCAGTTGGAACAGTTCGCCCGACCTGGGCTTCGATCGCGCACTGAACGCCTACCGGGGGTGCGAGCACGGTTGCATCTACTGCTACGCCCGCCCAACCCATGCCTATCTCGGGTATTCGCCTGGCCTCGACTTCGAGACCAAGCTGATCTTCAAGCCCGAGATCGCCGACTTGCTGGAGAGGGAGCTGCGCAAGCCCGGCTATGTGCCGCGCACCCTGGCGCTGGGCTCCAACACCGATCCCTATCAACCGGTCGAGCGCACCCTGAAACTGACCCGCGCCGTGTTGCAGGTGCTGGACCGCTACAACCATCCGGTCAGCATTGTCACGAAATCGGCCGGGGTGTTGCGCGACGTCGACATCCTGTCCGGCATGGCGAAGCGGAACCTGGCGCGCGTCTACGTCTCGGTCACCACGCTTGACCCGCGGCTGGCGCGCGTCATGGAGCCGCGCGCCGCCACCCCGGCCCGGCGCCTGCACGCGATCGCCGAACTGACCCGCGCCGGGGTGCCGGTGGGCGTGATGGCGGCTCCGATGATCCCGGGGCTGACCGACGCCGAGATGGAAAAGATTCTGGAAGCGGCTGCCCGTGCCGGCGCTCGCCACGCCGGTTATATCCTGCTGCGTCTGCCGCACGAACTGCGTCAGATGTTCGAGGACTGGCTGCATACTCATTTCCCCGACCGCGCCAGGCACGTCCTGAGCCTGATCCGCGAAACCCGCTCCGGGAACCTCAGCGACCCCCGCTTCCACCATCGCTTCTCGGGTCAGGGCGTCTATGCCGACCTGCTGCTGCGCCGCTTTGCCCGGGCTGCCCGCCAGTGGGGACTGGACGAAGCCCGCGAAGGCCTCGACTGCTCACGCTTCTGCCCGCCACCCGGCACGCCAGGCCCGGCTGAGGCGCAGATGTCGCTGTTCTGATCCACTGCTGCGTGCCCAAAGCGAATGCTCGGGCCAACCAGGCCCCCGCAAGCCGCTCAGCATCCTGTTTGGTGCCTCGCGCGGCTCCGGGCTGGCTCAGCGAGTCAGCCCGGCGCGCAAAGTACAACGCGAACCGGTAATCCGCTCCGAATCACGCCCACCCGGGCCCGGTTGAGGGGGGCCGCGAATGACGGCTGAGCGGCTTAGGGTCCCGTCCTACCGATTGATCGGTGCGAAGGATGTCGGGTTCATCAGCTTGTTTTCCTGGCTGACCAGGTACCCGGTTTCGGCCAATTTCTGCAGATAAACGTGCCACTCCGGATCCGCCCCCATCGCCGCGCGCTTGGCCGCGCGATCGGCAGCGTCCTTGTAGACCCAGATGTGGATGAAGGTGTTCAGCTCGCCCGATTCGGTGACCAGGTAAGCCAGTGGCTCGCCAAGGTGCCGTTTCTGGGGCTTCATGCCGTATTCTTCATAGAGCGCCAGCTGTTTGGCCATCGTGCCAGGGCGCACTGTGTACATGCGGTGATCGATCAGCATAGCCATGTTCTCCCGTGAACAACGCCGGCCATCGGGCCGGCGGCGCTCAACTAAGCATGGATGGCACCATATGCCGAACCGCAATGGCCGCGATGGCCTCGCAGCCGGCCTGGTCGTCGGCGTCGAAACGGCCGACCACCGGGCTATCGAGATCGAGGACACCCAGCAACCGCTCGCCATGCAGGAGTGGCACCACCAATTCGCTGCGCGAAGCGGTGTCACAGGCGATGTGGCCGGGGAATGTCTCGACATCCGGCACCAGCACCGACCGGCGCGTGGCGGCCGCGGTTCCGCATACGCCGGCACCTAGCGGGATCCGGACGCAGGCAGGCCGCCCCTGGAACGGCCCAAGCACCAGCGTATCATTGCGCAGAAAATAGAACCCGGCCCAGTTGAGCTGGTCCAGCCCATGGTACAATGCCGCCGCCACATTGGCCGCGTTGGCCACTGTGTCGGATTCGCCTGTCAACAACGCGTCGATCTCGATTGCGAGGTCGCGATAGAGCGTCTGCTTGCAGCCCGACCGCGCACCGGTCCAGGGAGTCGCGCGCGCCGCGTCGTGCATGGTCGGGATAACTCCGTTCTGCCTACGGCCTAATAAACCGGGGCAGGCGGATCTGGTAGCGGTGTCGCTCTGCGTGGTCCCCACTCTCACCGGTGGGGGCGTTCCCCCGGTAACGGGGGCGCTTCCGCCAAGGCGATACCATGAAGCCTGCGTCGGCGCCGCGCATCAATGCGTGGCGCGGACGCCTTCGGTCCCCGTGCGATGGCGCGCCTGGGCCGGTTCGGCCGTGATGCGCATCGCAGCGGCCGCGTCACGCAGAATCGTGCGCAGCTCACGCAGGAAAGCCATGCCGGTCGCGGTCCGCTGTACCAGCACGCTGCGCCGGTCGAGCGGATCGGTCTTGCGGCGCACCAGGTCGAATTCCGACAACCGGTCCAGTGCCCGGGTGATTGCCGGCTTGGACACACCCAGCTTGGCTGCCAGGCCGCGCACCGTCTGCGCCTCGGTCTCCAGATAGCATGTAAGGAATACGCCCAACTGACGAGCTGAAAGATCGGGCCCGTCGCGGCGAACCAGCTCTACAATTGCGGTGCGCAGGATGCCCGCCAGGCCATCGCTGACTTCATTGCTGATCATAATCTTAAACCCTTCCTAAAAGAAGTGGCGCCGCCATCCAGCCGCGCGACAACGACGATCCAATAATTGTCATGCGCAGGGAGTCGTGTCGCGTAACGGTTGGTTGTACCGCAAAGTTGTGTCCGAAGAGAAAATTATCTGTGCGTTATTATTTGGTGAACCGCTCCTGTCCTCGGCATTTGCTCCCGGGAACCCGACGTAGGAGCAGCCAGGCTGGCGGCCTCTGAAACCCGTTGTACTGATGGTCACCCGTGGCCTGCCGCATCGGGACATGGAAAATGGGCGCGGCTCAATATCTGCTGTCATACCGTGATATTACGAACACGTCAGGAGCGCTCCTCCGCGGTTCACAATGCAGCGATCACACGCCAGGCCAGCAGCATCAGCATGCAGGCCAGATAGCCCTGTAACAAAAATAGCGACAGCCGCACCGGTCTGGTCATGCGCATACGGCCGAGATCGGCGCGGTATAGTTTCACTTCCGGTTCATCATCCAGCGGGTGCACGACCGAAAGATTTTTCTTGCACAGGGCGGTAGCAGACATGGCGACTCCGATTCGCGAACGGCTGGCGGGTCAGGTTTCGGGAAACATACCGGGCAGGAGGACCTGCGCGGCCAGCACGAAGGACAACGCGAACAGCGCGGCAATGACCGTCCAGTTCACCCAATTGTTCCACGGACGGTTGGCAAAGCGCGCGCCCAGCATTTCCCGGTCGTTCAGCAGAAGCTGCAGGAACACGATCGCCGGCGGCAACATGATGCCGGCCAGGACTTGCACGCTCAGGATGATCGTTTGCAGCGGGGCGCCGGGGATCAGCGTCACGCCGGCTGCCACCGCCGCGCACGCTGCGTAGGTGGCATAGAACCCCGGCGCCTGGCTCATTTTCGCCTGCAGCGTGTTGCGCCAGCCCATGACCTCACCCCACGCCCAGGCCGAGGACAACGAGATGGCGGTGGCGCCCAGCAGCGCCGCATTCACCATCAGCAGCAGGATCAGCACACCGCCGGCGTGCCCGATCTGCGGCGCCAGTGCGCCTGCCATCTGGGCCGGATCAGCGTAGGCCACGCCGCTGCGGTGCAGCGCGTCGCCCACCAGCATCATGCAGCCGGCTGAGGCCACGACAGCCACGGCCCCCAGCGCGGTATCGACCCGCGCCAGTTTCAGGTCGGCGAAGCGCAGCCGCTTGTCGGCCACGCAGGACTGCTGGAAGAACAGCTGCCACGGCGCGATCGTGGTGCCGACAATGGCGATCACCAGGAACACGAGATCGCCCGTGATGCCACTGGCCGGTGCGTGGGGCAGTGCGGTGTCGCGCAGTGCCTCGCCCCAATGCGGGCCGACCCAGAGCGCCAGCACCAGCCAGCCGAGGTTCAGCCCGCACAGCGTCAGCGTCATGCGCTCCCACCGCCGGTAGCTGCCGGTGCCGACCAGCAGCACGAGGCCGACCGCCGCCATCGGCACGACCAGGGCCGGTGACACGCCCCAATGGCGGGCGGCGAGCGCGATCGCGGCGAACTCGGTCACCAGCGTCAGGCCGTTCACAACGAGCAGGTCGATCAGCGCGAACCGGCCCCACCAGACGCCGAAACGCTGGTAGATCATCGCGGCGTGGCCTTCGCCGGTCGCAATGCCAAGCCGGGCGACCATTTCCTGCACGAAATACGTGACCGGCAGCAGGATCAGCAGCACCCAGAGCAACGATGTGCCGTATTGCGCGCCTGCCTGCGTGTAGGTGGAGACCGCCCCGGCGTCGTTATCGGCGACCATCACGATCAGGCCGGGGCCGGCCACCACCAGGAAACGCAGAAGCCGGTGTCGCAGATTGCCGGGTGCCCGGGTCGCCAGCGAGGGCGTGGTTGCGACTGACATGGGCCGTTCTTCCTTCCAACCGTCCAGTCGGGGAAGGCGGGATCAAACGCCCGCTAGTCCCCGTCCCGCGTCACGGGGCGGGATCCTGCGATCCAGCCCCGACGAGAACCGCCACCCATCAGGCGTCTCCGGTGAGCGGGCTGGATCGGGTCCGGGCGCGGACGCCATGGGCGTGGGCGCGGGCGTCGGTGTGGAACGGGAGTGCCGAATGGCGGCCGCTCAACGATGCGCGGCCGTGGCACAGGCAGGCGAACGGGACGCAGGGACAGGCTTGCATGCACAACTCCCGGGGCTTGGCGTGGCAATGTGCCCGGGGAGGTGCGGCCGCCTGGCCGGATCAGCCGATGGCCAATCCCGTTTCGGCGGTCGCGTGACACGCCCGGGCGATCAGATCCGTCTCTGTCTCACGCGGCGGCGAGCGCCGACTGTGAGGCTCCACGGTATCGCTGTTGGATCGCCGTTTCATGGGGTCCTTCACGCGGTTGACGGGCGCCGGCGTTCCAGCCGGCGATCGGGTGGCCTCGCCACCTGACATCTTCGCATCTAATCCCAGCGGCGGGTCGGATCAAGCGGCGTATGACGCCTGTGTGACAAGAAGGGCGGATTGGCACGCCGGGAGCGGATCACGGTCGCTCGACGTTGACAATACGGAACGCCTGCTCACCCGCATCGGTGGTGAACAGCGTCAGGTATTCGCCGGGACGGATCGTGCGGGCCGTCATATGCCAGAACGGCCCCTCCTCCGTCAGGCCGGGCCGGACCGCCCATCCCTGGTCAGTCCGCAGCACCGGCGAGGACCAGGTTGGCGTGCCGGCGACGATCAGCTCCGCCCGGCAATATGCCGCCAACAGCGGGAACGCCGCGGGATCGAGCTGCCCGTCGGGCGTGAGCGGTACCTGAAACTTGAGCACGCAGGCCGTATCGCCCTCGGGCTTGCCCGGCGCGCGGCTCAGTACCGCTACAACACGAGCGAGCCGCGGCGGCATCGCGCCGCCCTCAGATCGCGATCCGCACCCCAAGTTCCACCACCCGATCGCTCGGGATTCGGAAGAACTCGGTCGCGGGCACCGAATTGCGCGCCATCACCAGGAACAGCCAGAGCCGCCACCAGGGCATCTTCGGCGCCATGGC
>JARLIJ010000407.1 GCA_031291795.1 Acetobacteraceae bacterium
AGATGCTCTTGAGGCGGTGGCGCTGGCCCTCAACACGAGGCCTCGCAAAACCCTTGGCTGGAGAACACCTGCAGAGGCATTTGACGAGCACGTACGGTTAGCTCACACGACCGTTGCGACGACTGGTTGAACCCGGGCTGCGTCCCGCCGTCCGAATGATGCTGCGGGCGATGCCATGCAAGCAACGGCTCAGTGTCGATACCCGCGGCGGGGCCGCCGGCGCGTGAGCCGATCGCCCTGCCGCGGGGTATTCAGTCGGCGATCAGGTCACCGGACCCGGGTTGAACAGGGTCAGCGCATTGTGCAGCCCCCAGTGGTCCGCCCAGGTCTGCTTACGGCCGCTGGCGACATCCAGGATGAGCTGGAACAGTTCCCAGCCAACCTGCTCGATGGTGGCCTCCCCGGTCGCGATCCGGCCAGCATCGATGTCGATCAGGTCGTGCCAGCGGGCGCTCAGCGCCTTGCGGGTCGCCATTTTGATCACCGGCACCGCCGCCAGCCCGTACGGGGTGCCGCGGCCGGTGGTGAACACCTCCACCGTCATGCCGGACGCCAGTTGCAGCGTGCCGCAGATGAAGTCGCTGGCCGGCGTGGCCGCGAAAATCAGCCCCTTCCGGTCGACCCGCTCACCCGGCGCCAGCACGCCAGAGATCGCGCTGCTGCCGGATTTCACCACCGACCCCAGCGCTTTCTCTACAATGTTGGCCAGACCGCCGCGCTTGTTGCCGGGTGTCGTGTTGGCGCTGCGGTCCGAGGCGCCCTCCTGCAGGTACTCGTCGTACCACGCCATCTCCCGGATCAGGGCTCGCGCCACGTCCTCATTCGCCGCGCGCGGCGTCAGCAGGTGGATGGCGTCGCGCACCTCCGTCACCTCGGAGAACATCACCGTGGCACCAGCGCGCACCAGCAGGTCGGCGGCATATCCCACGGCAGGGTTCGCCGTCACGCCGGAGAACGCGTCGCTGCCGCCGCACTGCAAACCCACCACCAGATCGGAGGCGGGGCACTCCGTCCGCGTCCGACGGTTGAGCTCCACCAGCCGCTTCTCCGCCATTTCCAGGATCGAGGCGATGATTTCGCCGAAGCCCTGCTGGCCCTCGTCCTGCAGCCGGACGATGGAATCGGTGTTACCGGCGGCCGGGGCAGGGCGGTCTTCCGACAGCAGCCATTCCGGGATCATCTTCTCACAGCCCAGGCCGACCACCATGGGCTCGCCGCCGAAATTCGGGTTGCGGGCGATGTTGCGCACAGTCCGGATCGGCACGGCTGCCCCCGGCGCGGTGATCGCGACGCCGCAGCCATAGGTATGCGTCAGCGGCACCACGTCGTCGACATTGGGGAAACGCGGGAGCAATTCCTCGCGGATCCGCTTGACGGCGAACTCTACAACCCCGGCCACGCATTGCACGCTGGTGCTGATGCCCAGCAGGTTGCGTGTGCCGGCCGTGCCGTCGGCATTGCGGTAGCCGTCGAAGGTGTAGCCCTCCAGCGGCGGCAGCTTCGGCGGCACTTCGGTGGCGAGCGGCAGATGTTCCAGCGACGGCGCGGCGGGCATCCGGACCAACGACTCCTCGATCCAGGAGCCGCGCGGCACGGCCCGGACCGCCGTCCCGATCACCTGGCCATAGCGCAGGATCGGCGCGCCCTCCTCCAGGTCCGCCAGGTTCACCTTGTGGCCTTGCGGCACGAACTCGCGCAGCGTCAGCCCGTCCGGGAAAACCGTCCCGGCCGGCAGCCCGGCGCCATTCACCACGATCGCCACATTGTCCTTCGGGTGCACCCGGATGTACAGCGGCTGTTCGGTCATGTCGTGTTTCCCTTCTGGGGGGCGCGTGCGCGCGTTGCTGATCTCCGCCTATGTGGTACTTTTTTCTCGGCGAGACTACTCCGCTGCCTTCAGCGCCGCCGCTGCCTCCGTCTGGCTGGCCTGAATGGCCGTGAGCGCGATCGTATAGATGATGTCCTCCACCAGCGCGCCGCGCGACAGGTCGTTCACCGGCTTGCGTAGCCCCTGCAGCATCGGCCCGACGCTGACCACATGCGCCGAACGCTGCACCGCCTTGTAGGTGGTGTTGCCGGTATTGAGGTCGGGGAAGATGAACACGTTGGCGCGCCCGGCCACCGCGCTGTTCGGCGCCTTCTGCCGCCCAACGCTCTCCACGCTGGCCGCATCGTATTGCAGCGGGCCGTCGATCAGCAGGTCGGGCCGCTTGGCACGGGCGATATCCAGCGCACGGCACACCTTCTCGACATCGGCACCGGTGCCGGAGCTGCCGGTGGAGTAGGAGATCATCGCAACCCGCGGCTCCAGCCCGAAGGCCCGTGCCGAGTCGGCGGATTGCAGGGCGATATCAGCCAGTTCCTCGTCGGTCGGGTCGGGGTTGACGGCGCAATCGCCGTACACCAGCACCTCGTCCGGCAGCAGCATGAAGAACACGCTGGAGACGGTCTTGAAGCCCGGTGCGGTGCGGATCAGTTGCAAAGCCGGCCGGATCGTGCTGGCGGTGGTGTGGATGGCGCCGGAAACCAGCCCATCGACGTCGTCCATGGCCACCATCATGGTGCCCAGGACGACAT
This sequence comes from Acetobacteraceae bacterium, assembly GCA_031291795.1. Lineage (GTDB taxonomy): Bacteria > Pseudomonadota > Alphaproteobacteria > Acetobacterales > Acetobacteraceae > Rhodopila. Next base: position 2,578 of record JARLIJ010000407.1, read on the forward strand.
TATCCTCCAGTTGCTGTTCGGCCTGCGGGGCGGTGAGGCCCTTGGCGCGCCGCAGTACCGTCATCGGCGTGATGTAGCGTGCACGGATCGTGGCGGGATCGACGATCTCCAACCCATCCGGCAGCACCACGCCCTGTGCCTCGGCGACATGGCGGATGCGGTCGGGGTCGCCCAGCAGCACGCAACGGGCAATGCCCTTGCGCTGGCAGGTTGCGGCGGCCAGCACGGTGCGCGGCTCCTCGCCTTCCGGCAGGACGATCCGCTTGTTCGCGGCATGCGCCGCCTGCACCAAACGGTGGCGGAACGCCGGCGGCGGCATCCGCAGCCGGCCGGGATGGCCGATGCGGGTCCGCAGCGCCTCGGTGTCGATGTGTTCCGCGACATGGGCGATGGTCAAGTCCATGCGTTCCGCATCGTCGGCCCGCACGTGATGCGACAAGGCCGCGAGCCGCGCGCCGGTTGCAAAGGTGTCCTCGGCGGTGGTCAGGATCGGCAGATCAGCCAGGCCTGGCACCCGCATCAGGTTGGCGACCTGGGGGGCCAGCCGCGTGCCGCAGGTCAGCAGCAACCCGGCGAGCGGCGTGCCTTCCAGATAGACCAGGCCGCTGGCGAGCACGATGTCGCTGCGCTCGCCGGCCGCAACCACCAGCGCACCGGGGCGCAGCCGGTCGATCACGCCTTCCACCCCGCGCCCGGCAATCACCACGTCCAGCACGCGGGAACGGCTGCTTGCGCCTTCCTGCGCGACGCCAAGGTCGAGCGCTTCCCGCAGGTCCTGCAGGCGGAGCGCGGCCAGCCGAGGCTCATAGGGGACATCGCCAAGCACCGGGAACTCGCCGGCATCACCCTTCAAAGGGGCCGTGAGCGGTGCGGTGCCGGGGCGCAGGCGGTTGATCAGGACACCGGCGAGCGGCGGCGGATCGTCAGACTCGGCAAACTGGCGCAGGGCAAGGTCGATCACTGCGCCGAGCGCGGCGGGGTCATGGCCGTTGCCGGACAGCACGGGCAGCAGCGACGCCCCGAAGGCGCGAACCATCGCGGCGTTGAGGCGTGCGGCGATCTGCAGCCCGGCATCGGGAATGAGGCCTTCCACCACCACCGCATCGCAGCCGGCGCCGGCGATTTCGACGGCACCGACGAGATCTTCCAGCAGGGCATCCAGGTCACCCGCCCGTACCCGTGCCTCGGCCGTCTCGAAAGGAAGGGGTTCCGGTACCTCGAGATCGAGTACCGTGCGAGCGAAATGGACCGAGAGGTCGGCGCAGTCACGTTCGGCCGGCTGCATGATCGGCTTGATGAAGCCGACCGCGACATGGTCGCGGCGCAGCGCCTGCACCAGGCCTAGGGCCATGGAGGTCAGCCCGGATTCACGGGTGACCGGGGCGAGGAAGAAAATCTGGCGTGTGCGGTCCATCTCAGTCGGCCTCCACCAACGCACCTGCGGCCTGTCGGGCCAGTTGGTCGGTGTCGCAGGCGATCATCCACTCCTCGTTGGTGGGTACCACGGCGACGATCGGGGTTGTGCCCTGAACGCTGATAATCCCCGCTGCCCCGCGAGTCATGCAGGCGTTGGCGGCCGCATCCATCTGCAGCCCAAGCGGCCGCAGCCGCGCGAGCGTCATCGCGCGCACCCGGGCCGAGTTTTCGCCGATGCCGCCGGTGAATACCACCGCATCGAGGCGGCGAAGTGCCATCGCCAGGCCGCCGATATGGCGTGCCAGCCGATGGGCGAACACCTCAAGAGCAAGCTGTGCGCCGGCGTGGCCGTCCTCGGCTGCCGCCTCCAGCTCGCGGCAGTCGTTGGAGAGTTCCGAAACGGCCAGCAGGCCGCTCTCCTTGTTCAGCAGCGTGTTCATCTCGTCGGGCCCGCGGCCCGTGATGCGCATGATGTGCAGCACCGCAGCGGCATCGATGTCGCCGGACCGGGTGCCCATGACCAGCCCCTCCAGCGGGGTCATGCCCATGCTGGTGTCGACGCAGCATCCGTCCTGCACCGCGGTCGCCGAGGCGCCGTTGCCCAGATGACAGACCACGAGGCCATGATCGTTGGGGTCAAGGTGCAGCAACTTCACCGTCTCGCCCGCCACGTAGCGGTGGCTGGTGCCGTGGAACCCGTAACGCCGCACGCCATGCTTGCGGTAGAATTCCATCGGGATGGCGTAGAGGAACGCCTCCGGCTTCATGGTCTGGTGGAAGGCGGTGTCGACCACCACGACATGGGGGATCGAAGGCAGCCGCTGCAGCGCCACGCGCATGCCCAGCACCGCCGCGGGGTTGTGCAGCGGCGCGAGCGGGCTGACCGCCTCGATGTCCGTGATCACGGACGGCGTGATCAGCACCGAGTGGGTGAACCGCTCGCCGCCATGCACCACGCGATGGCCGACGGCGGTCAGCGAGTCGATCCAGCCACGCCGCGTCAGCTCGGCCAGCACGGCGTCGAGCGCGGCCGCATGGCTGGCCTCCGGCAATGGATGCGCCTGCTTGCCGCTGTCGTCCTTGAAGGTGATTGTCGGTCCCTCGCCGGTGAGGCGTTCGGCGAGACCCGAGAGCAACGGTATGGGGGTGCCGGTGTCGTGGACGGCGAACTTCAACGAGGACGAGCCGCTGTTGAGTACGAGTATCAGACGGGAATCGGAAGGCACGGGTTTCTCCTCGTCGATGTGGCCGGCAATGTCGTCGAAGGCGTCGTCCTGCTATGCGCGAAATGCGGGTAATCGGGGCGGCGTCGCGATGAAGCCGGCGTCCTTCCGGTGAGGCAGCCGACCTGGGCGGATGAAGTCGAAGATGTCGGTGGCAGTCCGAGACCCGGCGAGGCGCTTCCATTGGTTATACGCGCATTCGAACCAGGCACCGGCATTCATTGCGTTCTCCAGGTAACGCGTGGCCTGGAAGGGCCGGATATCCGCGTCCTGATTGCGACTCTAGCCGTGGTATCGCGCGACATCATTGATTTGGGTCAAAGGCAGCAAGGAGTAGCGGTGAGTGAAATACCAATCGACGGCGATTATACCCATTGGAATGATTTAATACTTTGTTAATATTACGGATACTGGTGCGCGCTGTCGCCCACCCTGTTCGGCCGCCCGGCTGACGGGCCCGCTGGTCGATCGCATGCAGCAGGCCGGGCAAAACCGGCCTGCTGCATCGTGGAATGGGCGTCGCGGGAGACTGTCCGCGCATCGTGGCTCCGGCGATCAGCGCAGGATCATGTCGTGGACGAACATCGAGGTCTCCGGCACCAAGGTGACGAGCAGCAGCGTGACCCACAGCGCCAGCATGAACGGCCAGATCGACCCGACGACGCGGCTGACCGACACCTCGCCAATCGCGCAGCCGAGATAGAAGGCGGCGCCCACCGGCGGCATGTTGAGGCCGATCGTGCAGTTCAGCAGCACAATGATGCCAAATTGTACGGGGTCCATGCCGTAATGCACGACGATCGGCAGGAAGATCGGTGTGCAAACCAGAATATGGGCCGCCATGTCGAGGAAGATGCCGAAGATGAACAGGGCGATATCCACCAGGATGAAGATCACCCAGGGCCTGGAACTTATCTCGTTCAGCAGGTCGCCCGCCTTCTCTGCCACGCCGTAGAGGCTCATGAGGTAG
>JARLIJ010000408.1 GCA_031291795.1 Acetobacteraceae bacterium
GATGCTCTTGAGGCGGTGGCGCTGGCCCTCAACACGAGGCCTCGCAAAACCCTTGGCTGGAGAACACCTGCAGAGGCATTTGACGAGCACGTACGGTTAGCTCACACGACCGTTGCGACGACTGGTTGAACCCGGGCAGTATGCGTGCGGCGACTACATCGCGCGCCTGCAGCAGGCGCGCATTCAGCCGAGCATGAGCCGCCCGGGGTGTCCGTGGGACAACGCGATGGCAGAGAGTTTCATGCGGACGCTGAAGCACGAGGAGGTGGATGGCCAGTCCTACCGCGATCTGGCGGATGTATGCGCGCGGATCGGGCTGTTTCTGGAGGAGGTGTACAACCGCCAGCGCCTGCACTCGGCCCTGGCGTACCGGCCACCGGCGGTATTCGAAGCCGCCGCGGCGGGCGGCGCGATGAAGCGGAGCGCGATCGGCCCCGGCACGGACGAAGCCCCGACCTCGCCCAGCGTGGCGCCGTGCTCGCCGCCGTCAAGGACGCTGCGCGCCGCCTCCGGCGGTGGCCTGCGCTTGCCCGTCACCTGCGGGCAAGCCTTGACTGCGGCTCCGCTCGGCACCGGGGAGGTTGCCGGCCGGGACGAAGAAACGGCCCTGGTCAACCGAACAAAGAAACATCATGAGCAATCGGAGACTGGGCAGGCGGTGCGGATGGCTGTGCCTTAGCCTTTCGTGTCTCACCCATGGGGGTCAGTCCAGGACTGCTATCCTCAGACACGCCGTCAGTTGGATGATCCGCAATCCGTGGCCCGACCTTGGCGTCTTGGCGGTTCACCTTTCTTGCTGACCGGACGATCCGCTCTTGCTGACCGGACGATCCGCCCATCGCCACGACGTCAGCCCTCCCGCGATCGTTGCGCGCGTTAACGCGATGGTAGTCCCGCTGCGTCACCCTCTGCGGCATGCGGACAGGATGGACGCACCGATGGCGGCTGAGCGCGGCATTCGCCGGCGCATTCCTGTGCGTTATCGTCGCTGGCCGCGCGACGGCCGAAATGCTGGACCAGCTCTTCCCTGAGGGCGTGCCCGGCTACGACACCGCCCCCGGCGTCACCGTCCGCTCCCGCCTGCGGCCGGAGGACACGCCGCTGGGCACGCGCATCGGCGGCTTCGTGGTCCGTCCGCAGTTGGAAACCGGCTTCGGCTACGACGACAACGTGCTGGGCGGCAGCGCGCCGCAGGGCAGCTGGCTGGTCCGCACGCGGCCCTCGCTGGCGTTCGGCTCCGATTGGTCGCGCCACGCGGTGGGCGGGTTCGTGTCGCTGGACGACACGCGCTATCTCGACACGCCGTCGCAGAGCCGTACCGACGACACGGTCTCGCTGGGCGGCGCGCTGGATATCGGGCGTGACCGGCTGACGCTGGCGGCGGCGCATCTGGACCAGCATGAGGGCCGCAACCAGATCGACGCGCTGCCGAGCGACCGGCCGGTGTTCTTCACGCTCGACGATGCGCGCGTGACCTACACTGCGACGTTCACCCGGTGGACGCTGACTCCGACGGTTGAAGTGTCGCGCTGGCAGTACCAGGGCACGACGATCTTCGGCCAGCCGGCCAGCCAGGCCTATCGTGATCGCACCGTCGTGCAGGGCGGCATGACCCTCGGCTACCAGTTGGCGCCGCTGCGCAGCCTGCTGCTGGTGACGCGCGCGATCGGGCAGGGCTACCCGCACACGCCGACCGGCCAGGCCTCGCTGAATTCGGTCGGCTACCAGATGCTGGTCGGACTGGACTACGACAACGACGCGGTCTGGCGCTACCGGTTGCTGGTCGGCGGCGAAATGCGCCAGTTCGCCGCTTTCCCGACGCGCAACGCGTTCATCGCCGAGGCGGATGTCGCCTGGATGCCCACCGGCATGACCACGCTGCACGCGACCCTGGCGCGCAGCATCGAGGACGCGGCGCAGGAGGGCGTTGCCGGCTTCACCTACACCAGCGCGCGGCTGACGATCGACCATGAGTATCTGCGCGACCTGCTGCTCACTGCCTCGGTGGGCGTGCAGCAGGCGGCGTACCTGCAGGGCGGCCAGCAGGACGGCTATTCCTTTGGTGTGGGTGCCACCTGGCTGGTGAACCGGTCGGTGCGGCTGTCGGCGACCTACGACCTGACAAGCTTCGGCGCCGGTACAGGCGTCGGCACGGGCACCGTCGCAGGCGCCGGCAGCGCTGCGTCGCCGATGACTGGCGCGTCGACCCGGAGCCTTGCGCTGCTCATGCTGCGCCTCGGACTGTGACCACGCGGCTGCTGGGGCTGGACTTCGCCGACCGCGACGCGCTGGCGGCCGCCGCCTGGCTGGCGGCGCGGCCCGCGGATGCGCCGTTCGGCTACGTGGTGACGCCGAACGCCGACCATCTCGTGCGGCTGGCACGCGATCCGTCGTTGGCGGCGGCCTATCGCGGGGCGCTGCTCCGGCTGCTCGATTCGCGTGTCGTCGCCGCCGCGGCCCGCCTGCTCGGGATGCCGGTGCCAATCGTCGCACCCGGCAGCGATGTCACCGCAGCCCTGGTCGCGCGGCACCTGCACCCCGGCGAACGCATCACCGTCGTCGGCATGCCGGCGGCGACCATCCGGACGCTGACGGCAAGGCTGGGCCTCGCGGCACCCGCGCACCACAACCCGCCGATAGGCTTTGCCCGCGACCCAGCCGCGTTCGCGGCGGCGGTGGCGTTCGTGCTGGCGCATCCGGCGCGGTTCACCTTCCTCGCCGTCGGCTCGCCGCAGCAGGAGCAACTGGCCGCGGCGGTGGCGGCGAGCGGGCAGGGGCGGGGGACGGCGCTCTGCATCGGGGCGAGCCTGGCGTTCCTGGCGGGCACCGAACGGCGCGCCCCGCGCTGGATGCAGCACGCCGGGCTGGAGTGGCTGTTCCGCCTGGCGCGCGACCCGCGGCGGCTGGCGCGGCGCTATTTGCTCGACAGCCCCGCGGTGCTGACCCTGTTGCTGCGCGACCGCGTCATGCGCGGCTGAGGGCCCGCCGGAGCGTCGGGTGTGCGCGGGATCTCGGCCAGCACCTCCCGCCGCAGCCGCTCGATCCAGCCGCCGCGCGGGACGATGTCGGTCGCGTGCAGATAGGCCTGCGCGGCCGGCGTCAGCAGCAGCGCCGGATGGTGCGGCATCCGCCCGGCCGCGGCGATCGCCGCCAGCGTCTGCGACAGCAGCCCGTTGCGCGCGCCCTTCACCAGGTAACCGGCGATCCGTGGCGCGAGCGTAAGCCAGGTGTCGCCGTATTTGCGGCCGAGGTACAGCCGGTTGCGCACGTGCTGGAACCAGCGCGCATCGGACCAGGCGACGCGGCGCTCGCCGCTGACCTTGTGGCGGATCACCAGGTCGCCGCGGTACTGCACCCGCCAGCCGGCGGCGATCGCCCGCCGCGCGAGGTCGAACTCCTCCCAGCAGAAGAACAGCGCGGGATCGTAGCCGCCGGCGGCATTCCAGGCGGTGCGGCGGATGGCGTGGCCGGCGCCGACGAAGGTGGCGGTGTCGAAGGTCTGGGCGGCACGCGTTTGCAAGCGGGCCGGATAGCCCCAGGAGGACAGGTCGTCGGCGCCGGTCGCATACACGACGATGCGGCAGCCGATGATGCCGAGGGCCGGGTTGTCGTCGAGGGCGGCGACAGCGCTGGCGAGCGTGGTGGGCGTGGCGAACTCGGCATCGTTGTCGAGCGCCGCGACGATCCGTCCGTGCCCGCGTGCGGTGCCCAGGTTGCGCCCGCCGGCGACGCCGCGGTTGCGCGTGCCGGCTAGCAGCGTCACGTCGGGACGGCCGGCCACATGCGTCGCCAGCCGATCGAGCGCGGCCGGGCAGGAGCCCTGGTCGAGCACCACCACATGCCGCGTCAGGCCCTGCTGGGCGAGTGCGGAATCGATGGCCGCACAGGTTTCCTCGGCACGGTCGAGTGCGAGGATTACGATGTCGGCGTCATAAGGTGCCGACGGCGGGCAGGAGGCCCCGGCGATGTGGCGCACGTCGTCATCGCCCTCCGTGACAAAACCTTGTTCTTCCGCACCGAGGGCACGGTCCGGTCCGGGGACGCACGAATCGCCGGTTTCCAGCCCGCGTCGGGGAGCGCTCTGTTTCCAGGCGCTATTCTTCGACACGGGCAAAGCCGCCGCGCCCGGAACGCGAACGGATCGTTCGGACCACCACGGGCGCATCAGAGGTCCTGCGTCAGCGAGCGGATACTGAGATACGCCAGCCGCTTGATCTCCTTGCGGCCGCGCGACACCGCGTCCAGCACCAGGCCACAGACCAGCGACATCAGCGACAGCAGCACCAGCCCGGTCGCCAGCAGCGCGGTCGGCAGCCGCTCCACCACACCGGTTTCCAGGAACGCCCAGACCACCGGCAGCCCCAGACCCAACGCCGCCAGCAGCAGCACGAGAGCGGTGAGGCCGAACGACTGCAGCGGACGCTCGTTCTCGATCAGATGCAGGATCGTGCGCAGGATCCGCACGCCGTCCGACAGGGTGTGCAGCTTGGAGCACGAGCCCGGTGGCCGCCCGCGATACGCCGCCTGGATCTCCTGCGTCGGCATCCGCAGGTCGAGCGCGTGGACAGTCAGCTCGGTTTCGGTCTCGAACCCGGACGACAACGCCGGGAACGACTTGACGAAGCGCCGACTGAACGCACGGTATCCCGACAGCATGTCGCTGACGCCATGACCGAAGACGTGCTCCACCATGCCGGTCAGCAGCGCATTGCCGAACCGATGGCCGGGCCGATACGCCTCTGCCAGGTCGCTCTCGCGCGCCGCGGTGACCATGTCGAGCCGCTGGTCGAGCAGCAGGTCCACCATCGTCGGCGCCACGGAGGCATCGTAGGTGTCGTCGCCGTCGACCAGGACGAACACGTCCGCCTCGACGTCGGAGAACATGCGGCGGACGACGTGCCCCTTGCCCTGCAGCCGTTCGGTGCGCACGAACGCCCCGGCCGTGCGCGCCTCCAGCATGGTGTGGTCGGTGGAGTTGTTGTCGTAGACGTAGATCGCGGCATGCGGCAGCGCCGCATGGAAGTCGCTGACGACCTTGCCGATCGCGGCTTCTTCGTTGAAGCAGGGGATCAGCACGGCGACCCGCGGTTCGGGGCCGTACGGCGGTTCGGGGCGGCACGCCGGTTGCTCCCTGGCGGCGGCGGGGCACCAGACGGTTCCGATCGGCGCAAGGCTGGCCGGTGCGGTGATGTGGTCGATGAGGTCGGGCATGGCGCGCGCTCCCGCTCAGTAAGCGTTGCGCATGCGGAGCACGGTGAAGATCGTGCGCCACGTGATCAGGAAGTCGAGGCGGAGCGACCAGGTCTGGATGTATTCCAGGTCGCTCTCGACCCGGCGCAGCAGCTTTTCCTCAATGTCGGTCTCGCCCCGCCAGCCGCGCACCTGCGCCAGGCCGGTGATGCCGGGGCGGACCATGTGGCGGTCGGCGTAGCGCGGGGTGACGTCCTCGAACAGCCGTCCGCCGGCACGCGTGCCGGGGGCGTGCGGCCGCGGCCCGACGATCGACATGTCGCCGCGCAGCACGTTGAACACCTGCGGCAATTCGTCGAGCGACGTGCAGCGCAGGAAATGCCCGACCCGGGTGATGCGCGGGTCATGCCGGGTTGCCTGGCGACAGCCCGGCTCCGCCGACGCGCCGTGGTACATCGTGCGGAACTTCAGCAGCGCGAACCGCCGGTTGTGCAGCCCCACGCGCTCCTGGCGGAACAGCACCGGACCCGGGCTGTCGCACCGGATCGCGACCGCCACCACCAGCATCGCAGCCGCCAGGATCGGCAGGACGAGAAGCGCCAGCACGATGTCGAGCAGGCGCTTGGTCCGCCCGCCCCAGCCGGTCAGCGGCGAAGGAGCGGGATGGGCGGTCCGCCATCCCGGCGGCATCGCATAGGAGATCGGTTCGAAGAGCGCATCTGCGTCGGCCGGTATCAGGCGCGCGATGGCGTGGCTGCGGAGGTTGATCATGGTCAGGCCGCTCGTCCGTCTTTTTGTGACGAGGCAGTGATCGGCCCGAAAGATTCAGAGACTCGTTAACGCCGCACGCGACAGTAAACCAATGCGCGAATTTTGCAGGGTGCGTCCCAAAGTTGCAGGAACAGACAACGAACTCCGTGTCGGTTCAGCGAAAGACCAGGCGGCGGGAGAGGCTGAAATTGAGGAACATGCCAGCAACGGCGCCCGCCGCGGTGGCGATCACGGGCTGGCGCGCCGCGAGCGGCATGACCGTCACGAGGATGGCGTAGGTGCCCCGGTTCAGTACGAAGCCGCCGAGGTTGGCCATCAGGAAGCGCGCCCATTGATGATGCATCGGGCCGCTGCCCTGGCCGCGGAACGTCCATATCCGGTTGAGCAGCCAGGTCGTGGTCGCCCCCGTGCCGTACGCCGCAAGGCCCGCGCCATACAGGCCCAGCCAGCCGCGCAGCCCATACACCGTTGCCGTGTCGATCACGAGCCCGGCCAGACCCACCGTGGCGAACTGCATGAACTGCACCAGCAGGCGCAGCCGCTCGTCCGTGACGTGGCGCCGCGCGCCGGGCGGAAGGCGCGCAGCAAGGTGGAGCAAAACGGTCTGCATCTGCGCCGCTTAGCCGCCCCCGCACCCTGGCGCAACTGGCATTCCCGTGTCCGCGCGGTTGTCATGGGGGGAAGGAAGACCGGGGCGCTGCCCCAGGCCCCGCCAGGGGACGCTGTCCCCTGGACCCCTGCCAAAGGCACAGCCTTTGGAATCCATCCATGGGTCCTTGCCAGGGAGGGGCTGATCCGGACCCCTGGGGCATTCCTCGA
>JARLIJ010000409.1 GCA_031291795.1 Acetobacteraceae bacterium
CCGGGCGGGGCGGCGCCGGGCGGGGCTGCACCAGGCGGAGCAGCGTCGGGCGCGGCCGAACCCTGGGCCTGCGCACCGGCGGCGCACACCAAGGCAACAAGCAAGGCAGGCAGCAGGCGCATGGCGAATCCCTCATGATGGGGCCGCCACAGGATGCCGCCGGAAGCCTAACGTTTCATGAACGCCAGCGCGTGGGTCAGTGGGCCACGGCGGCGCGGAAGACCTGCAGGGCGGTCTCTACCCCGACGCGATCGACATCCAGATGCGTGCAGGCACGGGCGCGGTGCTTGCCCATCGTCGACAGCATCACGCCCTGCTGGCGCACGCGATCGGCCAGCGCGTCGGCGGTCAGCCCGGTGCCGCTTGTGTCGAAGAACACCAGGTTGGTCTCCGGCTCCTCGACGATCAGCCCGGGGATCTGCGCCAGGCCACGGGCGAGCACGCGGGCGTTGGCATGGTCCTCGGCGAGCCGGTCGATGTTGTGGTCGAGCGCGTAAAGGCAGGCCGCGGCGCATACCCCCGCCTGCCGGAGCGACCCGCCGAGGCGCTGCTTCCACCGCCACGCCTGGTCGATGAAGTCCGCGCTGCCGCACAGCACCGCCCCCAGCGGGGCGCCAAGGCCCTTGGTGAAGTCGAGCCAGACGGAGTCGCAGCCCGCCGCCATCTCGTGGGCCGGCACCCCGGCTGCCACCACGGCGTTCATCAGCCGCGCGCCGTCCATGTGGGTGTGCAGGCCGAACGCGTGGCCGGCCTCCAGCACCGCATGCAGCTGCGCGACCGGCCAGACCGCGCCGCCGCCGAAATTGGCGGTCTGCTCGACTTCCAGCAGGGTCTGCGGCGGGCTGTTGCGGCGCTTCTCGCGGAATGCTCCCTGCAAGGTCGGCACGTCGAACAACCCGCGCGCACCGGGCAGGCCCAGTACGGTGGCACCGGTCAGCGCGGCCGGGCCGCCGCCCTCGCTGGTGATGATATGCGCGCTCTCATGGGCGATGATCTCGTCGCCGGGGCGGCAATGGGTGAGGATCGCGATCTGGTTGCACATGGTGCCGGAGGGCAGGAACACCGCCGCCTCCTTGCCCAGCAGCGCGGCCATGCGGTCGCAGAGTTCGTAGATGGTCGGGTCGTCGCCGTGCTGCTCGTCGCCGACCTCGGCACGCATCATGGCGTCCTTCATCGCGGCCGAAGGCTTGGTCTGGGTGTCGGAATACAGGTTCACCCGCACCGGCGGCAGCGTGGGATCGGAGCGGACGGGGGCGTACACCATGGATGGTCTCCGGACGGCGCAGATAACGATGGGCGGCGCAGAAAAGCAGGATGTGCCCCGGCTGTCAGCCCGCCACCCCTTCAGCCGGTCGGGACCTCGGCCGTGGAGGGCTTGGCGGGTGGGGCAGCGGCAGGGGTGACAGGCGCGGTGGTGCCGGGTGGGCCATAAACATCGCGGGCACGCTTCTTGAAGGCGTTGACCATGCGGCGCACCGCCTCGTTGAACACCACGCCGATCGCCGCCTGCAGGATGCGCGAGCGGAACTCGAACTCGACGAAGAACGCGACTTCGCAGCCGCGCTCGTGCGGCTGGAAGTCCCATTGGTTGTTCAGGTAGCGGAACGGCCCGTTCTCGTAGCGCACCTGCACCTGGCCGGGACGGTCGAGCGTGACCCGGCTGGTGAAGCTTTCGCGGAACGGGCCGAAGCCGATGGTCAGGTCGGACAGCAGGTGGGTCTCGGTGCGGTTGCGCACCCGGGCGCCGACGCACCACGGCAGGAACTGAGGGTATTTGCCGACATCCGCCACCAGATCGAACATCTGGTCCGGCCGGTAAGGCAGGATCTGCTTCTCGGCGTGGGTCGGCATCAGGCGGTGGCAGCGGCCAGCTTCGCCGCGCGGGCATCGCGCAAGGCGGCGAAATCGGCGTCGGCGTGGTACGAGCTGCGGGTCAGCGGCGTGGCGGACACCAGCAGGAAGCCTTTCGCGCGGGCCAGGGTTGCATATTCGGCGAAGGCGTCCGGCGTGACGAACTCCGCCACCGCTGCGTGCTTCACGGTCGGCTGGAGATACTGGCCGATGGTAAGGAAATCGACGTCCGCAACCCGCAAATCGTCCATCACCTGCATGATCTCGGTGCGGGATTCGCCCAGCCCGACCATCAGGCCGGACTTGGTGAAGATGGCGGGTGCGCGCCGCTTCGCCTCATCCAGCAGGCGCAGCGACTGGAAGTAGCGCGCGCCGGGGCGGATGGTCGGATACAGGCGGGGGACCGTCTCCAGGTTGTGGTTGAACACGTCCGGGTGGGCGTCCGCCACGATCTCCAGGCTGCCCGGCTTGCGCAGGAAATCCGGCGTCAGCACCTCGATCGTCGTGCCGGGCGCGGCGGCCCGGATCGCTCGGATCACCGTGGCGAAGTGTTCCGCGCCGCCATCCGGCAGGTCGTCGCGGTCGACCGAGGTGATCACCACGTGCAGCAGACCCAATTTCGCCACGGCGTCGGCGACGCGATGCGGCTCGTCGGCGTCCAGCGGGTCGGGCTGGCCGGTGCGCACGTTGCAGAAGCTGCAGGCGCGCGTGCAGGTGTCGCCCATGATCATCATGGTGGCGTGGCGCTGCGACCAGCATTCGCCGATGTTCGGGCAGGCGGCTTCCTCGCACACCGTGACCAGCCGGTTCTCCCGCATCAGGGCGTGGGTTTCGCGGTAGGTCGGGTGATTGGGTGCCTTGACCCGGATCCAGGCAGGCTTGCGCTGGATGGGGTTGTCCGGGCGATTCGCCTTCTCCGGATGGCGGAGGCGGGGGTCCCCGAGGCGATGGTCGATGACGACGCGCGTGCTCATGGCCGGCTAGAAGTGGCGGGCGGGGGGAGCGGCGTCAAGCGCTGTCGCGGGAGACCGTCGGTGTCCAACCCCGTCCCGGGATCGAGTCGAGCAAACTCTGTGTGTAGGGATGCTGCGGGTTGGCGAAGACCGCGCCGGTCTCCCCCTGCTCGACGATACGTCCACGCTGCATGACCGCCACGCGGCTGCAGATCTGCGCCGCCACGCGCAGGTCGTGGGTGATGAACAGCATGGTCAGGCCGAGGCGTTGGCGCAGCTCCTCCAGCAGGTCGAGCACCTGCGCTTGCACCGAGACGTCCAGCGCCGACACCGGCTCATCCGCGATCAGCAGTTCGGGGTCCATCGCCAACGCGCGCGCGATGCCGATTCGCTGGCGCTGGCCGCCGGAGAACTCGTGCGGGAAACGGTCGATCGCACCGGGGTCGAGATGCACGAGGCCGAGCAGCTCGCGGGCGCGGCGGAGGGCCTCGGTGCGCGGGGTGCCGTGGGCGATCGGACCCTCGGCGATGATCTCGCCCACCCGGCGGCGCGGGTTGAGCGAGGCGAACGGGTCCTGGAACACCATCTGGATGCGCTTGCGGAAAGGCTTCCATTCCCGGCGGTTCAGTCGCGCGAGGTCGGTGTCGTGGAAGCGGATGGCGCCTTCGTCCGGCTGCACCAGGCGGACGACGCAGCGGGCCAGCGTCGATTTGCCCGAGCCGCTTTCGCCGACCAGGCCGAGGGTCTCGCCCTTGCGCAGCACGAAGTCGGCGTCGGCGATAGCATGGACTGCGGCGCCACCGCCGAACAGGCCGCCACCGCGGTGGTAGGTCTTGCGCACGCCGATCGCCTCCAGTACCGGCCGACCGGTGGCCAGCGCGTGGCGGGCAGAACGGTGCGGGACGGCGGCGATCAGGGCTTTGGTGTACGGGTGCTGCGGCGCGTCCAGCACCTGGGCGGCGGGGCCGGATTCGACGATCTGGCCGAACTGCATCACGGCGACGCGGTCGGCGATCTCGGCCACCACGCCGAAGTCGTGGGTGATGAGCAGCACGCCGGTGCCGCGGCGGGTCTGGATCTCCTTGATCAGCCGCAGGATCTGCATCTGCGTGGTGACGTCGAGCGCGGTGGTCGGCTCGTCGGCGATCAGCAGGGCCGGTTCCAGGGCCAATGCCATCGCGATCATCACGCGCTGGCGCTGCCCGCCCGACAGCAGATGCGGGTAGGAGCGGGCGAGGCGCGCGGGGTCGGGCAGGTTCACCGCCGACAGCAGCTCCGGCACGCGGTCGGCGGCACCGCGGACGCCGTGCACGGTCAGGACCTCGGCGATCTGTTCGCCCACGCGCATCAGCGGGTTGAGCGCGGTCATCGGCTCCTGGAAGATCATGCCGATGCGGGCGCCGCGCAGGGCACGCTTGTCCGGTTCGGACAGGGTCAGGACGTCGCGGCCCTCGAACAGGATACGGCCGGCCTCGCGCTTCAGGGCGGCGGGCAGCAGGCCCATGATGGCACCGGCCGACACCGACTTGCCGGAGCCGCTTTCGCCGACGATGCACAGCACCTCGCCGGGATCGAGGGTGAAGCTGACATCGCTGATCGCGTGCGGCCGGTCGCCGCCCGGCGGCAATGCGATCGTGAGGTTTTCGACCGACAGCAGGCTCATCTTCGGCGCGCCAGGCGGGGGTTGAGCGCATCGCCCAGGCCCTCGCCGACCAGGTTGAGCGCCAGGACGGTGAGGAAGATTGCGATCCCCGGGAACACGCTCATCCACCAGGCGAGGCGGATCACGCTGCGGCCGGCGCCGATCATAAAGCCCCACGACATCAGGTTGGGGTCGCCGAGGCCGAGGAAGGACAGGCCGCTCTCCAGCAGGATCGCGTTGGCAACCATCAGGCTGGCGAGCACGATCAGCGGCGACAGCGCATTGGGCAGGATTTCACGGAACACGATAGCGGTGCGGGAGCGGCCGAGGACCTCGGCGGCCTGCACGAACTCGCGCGACCGCAGCGACAGGAATTCCGCGCGGATGACGCGGGTGACCGGCGGCCAGGAGACGATGGCGATGGCGACGACGATGGAGCCCAGGCTGGGCGAGAAGATCGCCACCAGCACGATCGCGAGGATGAAGCTGGGCACGGTCTGGAAGAATTCGGTGAAGCGCATGATGGCGTCGTCGAGCAGCCCGCCGGCATAGCCCGCGATGGCGCCCAGCGTGACGCCGACCAGCACGGCGACCGCGGTGGAGACGGCGCCGATCAGCAGGGACACGCGGGCGCCGTACGCGATGCCGGCGGCGACGTCGCGGCCCAGGCTGTCGGAGCCCAGCAGGAAGTCCGGATCGCCGGGCGGCTGGAACGGCGCGCCCTGCATGTCCCAGGGTGAGAACGGGAACATCCAATCGGCCAGCGCGGCAACCACCGCCACCAGCAGCAGGATGACGATGCCGGCGACGGCGCCCTTGTTGCGGGCATAGGCGCGCAGGAAGGCTTTCATCCCTGCACCCGCGGGTCGACCACGGCGTAGAGCAGATCCGTGATCAGGTTGAACACCACCACCAGCACCGATGTGCAGAGGAAGACGCCGAGCAGCAGCTGGTAGTCGCGGGCGAGGAGCGCGTCGAAGGCGAGGCGGCCGATGCCGGGCCAGGCGAACACCGTCTCCACCAGGATCGAACCGCCGATCAGCTGGCCGGCCTGGATGCCGGCAAAGGTGATCACCGGCAGCAGCGCGTTGCGCAGGATGTGGCGGCGCAGGATGCGGCCCTCCGGCACGCCCTTGGCGCGGGCGGTGCGGACGAAATCCTGCGAGCCGACATCGAGCATCGAGGCGCGCGTCAGCCGCGCATAGACCGCCATGTAGAACAGGCCG
>JARLIJ010000410.1 GCA_031291795.1 Acetobacteraceae bacterium
AGGCCACCGCCTCTGGCGGCGCGAAGCGTCGTTGACCGGCCCGGGCAGGATGGTACGCTGAAAGCACCGTCGCAGCCGCAACGAACAAGACAGTTGCTTGGAACCGATCCATTGGTGTTCATCCGGGGAGAGGGGCCCCCCGGGACCATCCAAGGTCCGGGTTGGCCCCTCTCCCCGGATGAACACCAACAGAATGGGTCCAGGGACTGTGTCCCTGGCGGGGATCGAAGGGGCAGCGCCCCTCGCGGGGCCTGGGGCAGCGCCCCAGCCTTACTTCGCGAGCATGTCTCGCACGCCGCGCAGCGCCACGGAGTAGCCAATGACTCCGAAGCCCGCGACGATGCCCTGGCTAACCTGGGCGGTATCCGAGACCGGGCCGCGGCGGACCGGGTTGGAGATGTGCACTTCGATCGTCGGGAATTTCACCTGGCTGATCGCCGCGGTCAGCGCCGGGTAGCCGCGGGAGAAGCCGGCGGGGTTGAACAGCGCGGCATCGAAGCCCTCGTCGTTCGCGGCGTACAGCCGGTCGATCACGGCGCCTTCGACGTTGGAGTGGAAGATTTCGATCTCCACGCCAAGTTCGGCGGCGTAGCTGCGGATCTGGGCGTCGTATTCCGGCAGGGTCATCTTGCCGAAGATGTCCGTCTGCACCTTGCCGCGCATATTCATGCCGGCGCCGTGGACGATGAGGACCTTGGTCATGGCTGTACGGCCTCCGTGGGGGAGGCGACGCTAGGGGAGGCGGTTGCCGCCGGCAAGCCGTCCGGGATGGCGAGCCGGACGGAGACCGGGCAGTGGTCGGACAGCCGGTCCGGCCATTCGGGGCCCTGCTCGCGGTAGGTCATCACGCGCAGGCTGCCCGGCACGATCCAGTCGCGGGCGGCCCCGCCGGCGAGGATGTGGTCGATGAACGCCTCGTTGCCCCAGCATGGGCTGCTGCGGCCCTCGGTGGCGCGCAGCAGCGGGGCTGCCTTGCGCAGGGCGACGATGAACTGGTCGGGCCGCTCCATCCGGCGGTTGAAGTCGCCGAGGACGAGGAATGGCACGCCCTCCTGCTGGCGGTCGGCGATCCAGGCTTGCAGCGGTTCGATCTGTTCGCGGAGCTGGACGCAGGGGCGGCGGGTGCTGCGGGCCAGCGGCTTGTCCTGGCAGCCGGTCTTGAGGTGGACGGCGAGCACCCGCAGGTCGCCGGCGGCCAGATGCAGCGTCAGGTCGGCGCCGCTGCGCAGGTGTTCGGCGGGGTTGGCGTCGATCGCGACGACGTCGGGGTTGCGGTCGTAACGCAGGCCGCGGCGCACGACGATGCCGACGCGCTGCACTACGTGGTCGCGGGTCATGTGGATCGAATAGCGGTCGCGCGGGAACAGGCGGGCGGCGGCGTCCCAGCCGTCGACCTCCTGGATCGCGATGACGTCGGCATTCAGCTGGTCCGCGTAGTGTGCCAGGCGGTCGAAATCCTCCGGCGCGCGGGGCTTGACGTCGGCCGGGAGGTGCGCGGCGTCCTGGGTGCGGAGCGTGAGCCAGTTGAGGTTCCAGGTGGCGACCTTGAGTTCCTCGGCCTGCGCGAGGGCGGGAAGGAGGCAGGCCAGGATGAGCCAAGCAAGGCCCCGCAGGATATGGCGCAGGGTTGTCACGCCAGGAGGGATCCGGTGGAACGGGAAGCGCGCCGCCGGTCACAATTGCCGAGCTTGGTGCCATCAGCGCGAGCCTTGGGGCGGCGGCCACCGGCTTTTCCCCCCTGTGTCATCCCGGCGCCTGGCCCTGCGGCATGCACATATCTGAGAACAGCCGCTTGCAACCCAGGGCTACCCGACGCGGGCTGGAATCTCCGGCAGTGCATGCACCCCCGGGCCAGCTCGTGCCCTGGGTGCTGAAGAAGAAGGATTTTACCACGGAGGACACGAAGGACCACGGTGCTCCACGGAGACGGAAAATAGCCGGCGCCCCACGCGCGGTTGCGTGCGGGCGCAGCGGGGGTGGCACGCGTCCGGTTTGCGCGAACGCGCGCTACTTCAGCGATTTCAGGTAGTCGGTCACCGCCCAGGCGTCCTGCTTCGACAGCCGGTAGGGCGGCATCGGCGGCAGCGGCGGCGAGCCGTCCGGCTTCTGCCCGGTCTGCAGGAAGCGGGCGAACTGCGCCGGGGTATAGTTTGCCGGCAGTCCGGCCAGTTTCGGCGCGATGTCGGAGAACGGCATCGGCTGCACCGGACGCACGCCGATCGGCGCACCCTGGAGCGCCTCTGCGGCGATCGGCTGGCCTGTCGCATCGCGCGGGGTATGGCAGTCGCCGCACAGGGCCACCTGCTCCACGAGGTATTTGCCGCGGGCAATCTGGGCCTGGGCCGCGGCGGGTATCGCCAGGCAGGCAACGGCAAAGCAGAGAGCGGTAAGGCAGAGAGCCGCGCGTAGCGGGCTGCGTGTCATCGTCTTCCCCTCAGTATGGTTCCGATTGATTAGCGAAACCTTGCCAAAGAGGACAGACCGCTACTGGTTTTTCTGCCCGTCAGGCGCCGATCAGTGCCGCGCGCAACCGTTCCCGTGCGGCCTCGCCGGCCGGGAGGCTGTGGGCGTTGACGATCGCCAGGCGGAACCCGCCGGGCGGCATGGCGTGATGCGCCGGGTCGCGGTCGGCGTGGAACGCTACCTGCACGCTGGAGACCCCCGCCATCGCGCGGATCTCGGCCAGCAGCGCCGCGGGCGGGTGGCGGTAGCGCGGGCCGAACGGGCCGAACAGCACCACGCTGTAGCCGTCGCGCCGGTCGGTGTCGGCGTAGTCCCAGCGGCCGGTGGCGTAGAGGCGGACCACGGCCTCGACCCAGAAGCGGCCATACAGGTCGGGCCACTGGTCGGCGAAGCGCAGATGCGCCTCGATGATGCGGCCGCCGATGGTCTCGAAATTCGCCATGCCGGTGTAGCCGCGCAGATGCTTGCGGGCCCAGGCGCCGCACCATGCCTCGATCTCGGGCATCGGCTCGGCGTGGACGTGCCAGTGGTCGAACGTGCCGCCTTCGGTGGCGGCGCCGGTGGTGTGGCGCCACCAGTGCGGCGCGCCGTCGACCAGGGCCACGTCGGTGCTGACATGCGGGCCGGTCAGCAGCGTGGACCAGAAATGCCCGGCGGTGAGGGCGGCTTTGTAGGCCTCGGCCGATTCGATCACCTGGCTGCCGACGCCCATCCCGCGCAGGTTCATGATCGGCTTGGAGAACACCGGGAAGCAAGGCGGCATCACGCCGTGGGGCGCGGCCTCCAGGCCTTGCGACAGCGCCACGGCCAGCTTGTCGTAGATCCAGCGATGGGCGGGGTACCACTGCCAGGAATCCGGGTCCTCGGTGGAGACGCGGACGTCCTCGGGGCAGGGGACACCCTCGAAATACTGCAGGCGCCAGGGGTCGGCTTCACAGATCGGCATCGGCGGGTCCGCTTCTGGGGGTGGTCCGAGGGCGATGGCCCAGCGGGCGGGGCCGCTGGTGAAGGAACGACACGCGACCTGCGGCCGGAAGGCAAGCTGCCCGCGGCAGTCGCCGGAACCGGGGGCGTCGCTGGCAGCCCTTCGCGCGTACCGACTGCCTGATCCGGTTAGTAAGCAAGATGAACCGCCAAGTCGCCAAGGCGCCAAGACGCCAAGCTGAAGTGTGGAGTGCCCCCCGTAGTGAGACACGCGCGCCAAGGCTCCTTGGTATGGAAGGAGCCTTGGCGAGCGTGTCTCACTTTGGGGGTCACTCCAGGCACAGAAATCGGCCTCGCGCGTTTGCACGATGGTTCTCGTGCTCGTCGCACCGGCCCCTTGGCGGGTTCTTGGCGCCTTGGCGGTTCATCTTGCCTGCACAGCCCCACCCGGCCGCATGATCGGCACACCACCTGAATCGGATGACATGCCCCCGGCGGCACCAGGCGTCTCAAACCTTTGCCCCGCCCCGCCCGCCCCGCCCCGCCCGCGCGCGCGGTGGCGAACCCTTGCCAGCCCCTCCCGAACGGAGAACCATGGCGCGGGCCGAGATGGAGAGTGCCGATGGTCGATCTGGTGGTGCGCGGCGATACGGTGGTTACGCCGCACGGCGTCGGCGCCTATGACATCCTCATCGAGGGCGAGAAGATCGTCACCCTCGCCGCCCCCGGCGTGCTGGACGTGCCGCAGGGCGCGCGCCTGATCGACGCCACCGGCAAGATCGTCATCCCCGGCGGCATCGACCCGCATGTGCACTGCAAGTGGCACCTCCCCAACCCCGACGGCAGCGCGGCCGAGACCGACCCGCCGGACATCGTCAGCCGCGCCGCCGTGCATGGCGGCACCACCACGATGATCGACTTCACCCGCGCCAGCCAGGGCAAGACGGTGCGGGATGCGATCGACAAGCGCGAGGCCGACTGGCACGGCCACTGCGCCTGCGACTACGCCCAGCACCTCATGGTGGAGGGCGCGCTGCCGGTGGACCTGCCAGCGCAGATCGGCGAGGCGATCCAGGCCGGCTACCCGACGGTGAAGATCTTCACCACCGACATCACCCCCAGCCGCAAAGGCCGCATGGTCGATTTCGGCGACATCTGGGAGGTTTTCCAGGTGCTGGCGGCGAACCAGGGCCTCGGGGTGATCCACTCCGAGGACAACGACATCGTCATGCACATGTATGGCAAGCTGATCCGCGAGGGCCGCACCGGCTTTGCCAACATGGCCGAGGTGCACAACACCTTGTCCGAGGACATCTCGTTCCGCCGCGTCATCCGGCTGGCCGAGAAGGTGCCGGGCACGGCGCTGTATATGATGCACGTTTCGGCCGGCACCGGCGTGCAGGCGATCCGTGAGGCGCGTGCCCGCCGCGTGCCGATCTACGGCGAGAGCCTGCACCAGTACATGCTCTACACCAATGAGGACTACAAGCAGCCGAACGGCCAGATCTACCACACCTACCCGTCGCTGAAATCGGCCGAGGACCAGGCGGCCTTGTGGTCCGGCACGCTGGACGGCGCGATCAACTGCGTCGCGACCGACGAGATCTGCTGCACCCTGGCCAAGAAGCTGCAAGGCGAGCGGATCGACGACACCACCGGCGGCAACGCGGGCGTGGAGCCGCGGGTGGCGCTGATGTACACCGAGATGGTCGGCCGGCGCGGCTACTCGCTGGCGAAATACGTCGACCTGGTCTCGAGCAATGCCGCGAAGATCATGGGCTTGTATCCCCGCAAGGGCGCGCTGATGGCGGGGGCGGATGCGGATATCTGCGTGCTCGATCCGGCGGACAAACGGGTGATCACGGCCTCGGCGCTGCACGAGGCGGACTACACGCCGTGGGAAGGCCGCAAGATGGAGGCATGGCCGTGCCTGACCCTGCTGCGCGGGAAAGTCGTGGTGGAGAACGGCGTGTTCAAAGGCAGCCTGTCGGACGGGAAATGGCAGCACCGCAAGATCCCGTCGGAGATGATTGCCGAACCGCTGCTGTAGGGGGCGTGGGCCTCGTCCGAAGCCAATCGACATGAGGCGGTGTGAGAGCAGGCTCTCCTCCCCTTGAGGCTACGGGATGCACACATCTGAGAACAGTGTTTTGGAACAACGCGCTATCCAACACGCTGGCTGGAATTTCTGGCCGTGCATTGCCCCCAGGCCGGGGCGTGCCCTTGGTGCTGAAGAAGAAGGATTTTACCACGGAGAACACGAAGGACCACGGTGATCCACGGAGCAGGAGCAGGTCAGACAGCTTCCGCTGTGCCCGCACGCAACCGCGCGCGAGGCGCCGGATATTTTCCTGCTCCGTGGACCACCGTGGTCCTTCGTGTTCTCCGTGGTAAAGTCTTCCGCTTCTTCTTTAATGCCGCGGGTGATGATCCTCCTGGCGGGGCGCCTGTGACCAAGCGGATGCGTGAATGCCGTAGCCTCCGGGGGAGGAGGTAGTTTTCAGCGTTGGGCGTCCTTACTCACCATATCCGTCGACACCGACAACGCGTGCCACGCCGCGAACTCCGCGTTCATCCGCGCGATCTTCGCCGCCGCCCGCGCCAGCGCTCCGTCGTGGTCGCCGCGCCCGCGTTCTTCGCCCGCTTCCCGGCACCCGAACGGCCCAAGGATCTGCTGGCGGTCCCATGCACCCGCTATCGCTTCGACAGTGGGCTTGTTCTACGCCAGGGAGTTCGAGCGCGGCGGCACCGAACTTGCCATCGACGTCGACGGCCCGCTCACCCTCGGCGACCAGGACATCATGCTCGGTTCGGCGTTGGACGGCGTCGGCCTGGCGTATCCGTTCGAGGCCAGGTCGCCCCGCTGCTGGCCGAGGGCCGGCTGGTGCGGGTGCTGGAGGATTGGTGCCCGCATTATTCCGGCTTTTACCTATATTACTCAGGGTGGTGGCAATTGCCGTCGGCGCTGCGGGCGTTCGTGGATTTCGTGCAGGCGGATGCGCGCCATGGGATGTCGCCGCCGATCGCTTAAGAAATCATTAGAGAATCTATGGGAAGGTAACGTGTCGAAACAACGCAAGGATGGCGCGCAAGCCCACGAATCTGGCCGATCCGTACAGGGAGTTCGCCGATGCGACGCCTGACCGATCTCTCCATCCGCGCGATCCTCGGGTTGCTGATCGCCGCGATGGGCCTGCTGCTTTTTGCCCTGAGTGCGGGCGCCCTGGTTGACTCCTACCACCGTGATTCGGATGCGCATCGTGTCGCCGCGTCGACGGTCACCAGCCAGTACCTCTTCACCGCGATGCTGAATGTGCGCAACGAACGGGGCGGCACGATCGGCAGCCTCGTGGCCGAGGGCACGGTGGACAGCGTGGTCGAAGGCAATATGACGCGCTCGCGCAGCATCTCGGAGGCGGACTATGCGGACGGCATCGCCGCCCTCGCCCGGCTCAATCTGCCGGAGATGGCGTCGGCCACCGAGGCGCTGAAGGCGGCGCATGCGGCCATCGTCGCCGCGCGGATCAAGGTGGATGCCGCCATCCATCAATCCAGGGCCACACGCGATCCCGGCATCGTCCGGGATTGGCCCGTCGTGTCGCAAGCCTTCCTCGATGCGATCATCGCGACGACCGATCCGCTGGAAAACGCGCTGGAACTGGTCGATCCGGTCGTCGACCATTTCCTGGTCGTCAAGCGGGCGGCATGGGGGACGCGGCTGAACCTGGGGTTGGCGTTCTTGCCGGCGCAGACCGCGGTCGCCGCCGGCCAGTCGTTCAGCGCCGCCGATACTCTGGCCTACCAGCAGGACTACGCGCGCGGTGCCGCCGCCTGGTCCGTCGTCATGGCCGCGGCGGCGCGCAAGGATGCGCCGCGCTCCCTCATCGACAGCGCTGCCAAGGCCAACGAGAATTTTGTCGGTCCGTTGGCTGACAACCAGGCCGCCCTCATCGCGACGCTCGCAGCGGGGAAGCCGACGGAGATCCCGTACCGCGACGTGCAGCGGGCCAATAACACCGGCACCGCGCGCGTGGTCGATGTGCTCAACGCGGCGATGGATGCGATGGTGGCCCGCGCCGACACCCAGGCGCATGCGGCCACCCGGACGCTGATCCTGGACGCGCTGCTGCTCGCCGTGGCACTCGCGTTGTCGGTTGCAGGGTTCGTGATCGTGCAGCGGCGGGTGAGCGGACCGATCCTGGCGCTGACCGGCACGATCGGCCGGCTGGCGGAACAGGACTTCGCGGTCGATATCCCCGCAGCCGGCCACGCGGATGAGATCGGGCGCATGACCCAGGCCCTGCTGGTGCTGCGCGAGAATGGCCGCCGGCATGAGGCGGCCATCGAGGCGCGGGCGGCAGAGCAGGCAGATATCGCACGCCGGGCGACGATGGTCACCGCCCTCTGTCACGGCTTCGACGGCCAGGTTGGCACCTCCCTGGCGTCGGTCGAGCAGGCGACGGTCCAGTTGCGGCAGGCGTCGGAGACCATGATCCGGGCCGCGGAACGCTCCAGCAACGAGACCGGTTCGGTCGCCTCCGCCGCGCATGAGGCCTCCGCCGGGGTCAACGCGGTGGCGGCCGCGGCGGAAGAACTGGCGATGTCGATCACCGAGATCAGTCGGCAGATGGCCCAGTCTGCGGCGATCTCGAAAGACGCCATGGTCAAGGCCGAACAGACCGATGCGGTTATCGTCGGCCTGTCGACGGCCAGCCAGAAGATCGGCGAGATCGTCACGCTGATCCGGAATATCGCAAGCCAGACCAACCTGCTGGCGCTGAATGCCACGATCGAGGCGGCGCGGGCCGGGGACGCCGGCAAGGGGTTCGCGGTGGTGGCGTCGGAAGTGAAGAGCCTGGCCAACCAGACGGCGAAGGCGACCGAGGAGATCACCCAGCAGATCGGCCAGATCCAGGGCATGACCCAGGCAGCGGTCGACGGCGTGCGGGTGATCCTGGAGGTGATCCGCGAGATGGGCAGCGTCACCACCGGCATCGCCGTCTCGGTCGAACAGCAGGGTTCCGCGACGGCGGAGATCGCCCGCAACGTCCAGGAGGTTGCCGCCGCCGCCAACCAGATCTCCGCCAGCATCGCGGGCGTGGCGCAGGCGGTCGATCAGTCGACCGCGGTGGCGGGCGACGTGCGTGCCGCTGCCGAGGCGATGGGCGGCCAGGCGGACCACCTGAAGAGCGACGTTGCTGGCTTCCTGGATGGTCTCCGCGCGGCTTGAGGCCCGACCAGGGGGCAGCGCCCCTTTGCGGGTTTCAGGCAGGGCTATCGCATATGGCGATTTGGGGCAGTCCTGGCTTGGCGGTGCCAGGTGGGGTCGAAAGAAAAAAAGCAAGAATATAACACAGATTTAGATGATGAGGGGCACGGATTGCACAGAAAGAAGCAAAAAAGTAACAGCAGAACGCCCTGCTTATCTTTCCGCGTAATCCGTGCGCTTCATCATCTAATACCAACCGCCGCTGAGACCGACTCATGGGCTGTCCCTGCCACCCCGTCATGGCCGGGCGCGTCCCGGCCATCTGTCGTGGCACCCTGCCTCACGGATGGCCGCCACGGTGGCCGGCCATGACGGTGGGACGGTCAGTGCCAACGGCCGTTGGTATAAATCTGTGTTAGATTCTTACTTGCTTCTTCATGCCGCGAAGTTCTTCCACCGCTAGGTATCCATGCCGTCGGCAGGCGCAAATGCGATAGCCCTGGGGTTTCAGGGCAGCGCCCTGGTGGCGCGCGGGCGCACAGGGTAGCGTCGTGCAGTGTCCCTCGCTTGCGATGCACCGATGACCGACGCCGAACTCCGCAACCTGCTGCTGGACTGCGTGGCAGTGTGGTCGATCGCCGCCCGGGTCGAGGCGGGGACCGACGGCGTCACGCTGCATGCCCCGGACGGCGCTTACCTCGTGCAGGTGGCGCCCGCCGATCTGCGCCCGGTGCGCTGGTTCCTCCGGACACCCGAGCGGGAAGCTGCGAACCGGCCGCCGCGTGCGGTGCCCTCGATCGTGGCGTTGCTGTCGGCGCTGCGCAACGCCCTGGGCGGCGAGGGAGGCAGCCGGCTGCGGGTCGGGGCGGCGGGCTGAGGCGTCCAATCCGGCTGCCCGTCGGGGCCGGGCAAGTCCCGCAGCGGCAACGGCGGGGAGGGAGTATCCCCGCCGCCGCCCGATCACCCCACGTGGCTGACGATCGGCAGGCTGTTGCTGGTGTGCGTCGTGCTCAGGATCGTCATGGCACTCGCCCCGGACCCGCTCTCGCTCGCATAGAGATGGGCGACCCCGCTGACCTTCAGGTCCGCCACCTCCGTTGTGCCGTTGTACAGGAACACCTCGCTGATCGAGGCGCCGGCATGCTTCACCACCTCGCTGGTCGCCGGGGTTTCGTTCAGCGTGATGGTGCTCGCCCGGTCCATGGTGATCGGCGCCAGGAACGTCATTCCCCCCGGGCCGAACGCCTGCTCGCCGATGAAAAGATTCGAGGAATGCAGCTGGATCGTATTGCCGCCGCCGGAACTCTGGATGTCCAGCGTGCTGCCGTTGAACGCCTTGATGGTGCCCGTGCCGCTGAGCACGCTGACTTCCAGCGTCGAGTCGTCGACCGTCATCACGCCGTTGTTCTCGAGTGGCCCCTGAACCGGGAAGGGGGTTCGATAGGCCCCTATCAGGTCCAGCGTCGCGCCGTTGCTCAGGCGGCTGCTGCCGTCCACCACCAGCTTGGCGGTTTCGGTGATCATCGTGATGGTCGTGCCATCGGCGCGGACGCCCGGCGTCACGATCTCGGAGGTGGACTGCGGCTGGACGGCAACGCCGCCGCCCGGCGAGACGGTCAGCCAACCCACGTTGATGATGGCGAAATTGCCGGCCACATTGCCTGGATGGAATGAACCTGTCACCGGGTTCTTCGACGTGCCGTACGGCGGGTACCAGGCGTCCGCCGGAGCGCTCTTGCTCCACCACAGGCCCTGGGTGTTCTCCTGCCAGAGCTTGCCGTTCACATAGGCCAGTTCGATGACATTGGCCGTCGTCGGGTCGATCGTGCCGTTCACCGCCACCTGGCCGTTCACGATCGTCCACGTATTGCCGTTCTTATCCGTGATCGAGGGCGCCGGGCTTGGAGGATTTGTCGAAACCCCGATGACGGTATCGTTCAGCGAAACGGTTTCGGGCGGGACCGGAATTGTTGGCGTGCCATAAGGCGGGCTCCACGGGGCGGCGGGCGAGGTCTTCGACCACCACAGGTCCTGGGTGTTCTCCT
Organism: Acetobacteraceae bacterium; assembly: GCA_031291795.1. GTDB lineage: Bacteria > Pseudomonadota > Alphaproteobacteria > Acetobacterales > Acetobacteraceae > Rhodopila. The sequence goes on from JARLIJ010000410.1 coordinate 10,642, forward strand.
GCCACACCAGCCCGTTGGCATAGGCGAGGTGGGTGACATTGGCGGTGGTGGGATCGACGACCCCGTTCACGGCCACCTGGCCGCCGGCGGTAATCGTCCAGACGTTTCCCTGGGCGTCGGTAATCGACTGATCCGGTCCGATGAATGTGTTGTTGGCTGATTGCATGGCTTTGCTCTGCTGTGCCGAAATGGCGGACACATTTACATCGCAGCGTTGCCGGCGCGGACGTCACGTGGCAGTGAGATTTTCGCGGACGAAAGCCAAGCGCATTGATAACGCAAGAATATCGGGCGTAACAAGTAACGGAATTATCACCAGAATGATCAACGTGATCATTTCATCTTGTTAATCCGATGACTACGAATACTTATTCTGGTTCAGCACAGCTATGCCGGATGCGCAACCAAATAGCCGGCGCCGCGGCCCCTCAGTACAGCGTCGTCCGCAACCGTTCGGGGTACGCCAGGTCGTACGCCTCTCCCCCGACCGTTCCCGCCGTAATATCCGCCAAAATCGTCCCCGTGCTCGGCAGCGCCTTGCGCGAAATCTGCTTCGCCGGGTTCCACAACTCCGACCGCACGATCGCCTTCGGGCACTGGAAATACACCTGCTCCACTTGCACAACGATCACCGATTTCGGCAGCGTGCCGCGGAACGGGAACCGCGCCAGCAGGTCGGGGGACGTGGAGATCGCCGCCCGTCCGTTCACCCGCAGCGTCTCGCCCACGCCGGGGATCAGGAACAGCAGCCCCACCCGCGGGTCGTGCACGATGTTGCGCAGGCTGTCCACGCGGTTGTTGCCGCGCCGGTCCGGGATCAGCAGCGTCCGGTCATCCGCCACCTGCACGAAACTGCCCACCGGGTCGCCGCGCGGCGTGCAATCCAGCCCGCCCGGCCCACTGGTTGCCAGCACCATGAACGGCGAGGCCTCGATCATCGCGCGGTAATGCGGGTGGATATAGTCGATCTCCTTGGCGAGCGCGCCGGCCGAGATCTCGCCATACAGCGCGTCCAGCCCCGCCTCGTCGCGGATCAGGTGATCACCCACCTGGTCCAGGCCGACCTGGTCCCCAGCGACTTGGTCCCCAGCGACCTGGTCCCCGGCACTCTGGCCCCGAGTCACAGCGTCCATTCGAGCTCTCCCCGTCAGGCGTCGGCACGTCCCCGCTTCAGCGCCGGGTGCACCGTCTTGCCGATGATCTGCGCATCGCCCCCGATCACGTGGGACGTCGACCCGACGATCAGCGGGTCGGGCCCGGTGACGATACTCCGATCCTTCATCGGATAGGGCAAGGCTTGCAGGAACTGCTGCATGCAGTTCAGCCGAGCGCGCTTCTTGTCGTCGGATTTCACGATGGTCCAGGGCGCGTCGGCGGTGTCGGTGTAGAAGAACATCGCCTCCTTCGCCTCGGTGTAGTCGTCCCATTTGTCCAGCGAGGCGCGGTCGATCGGCGAGAGTTTCCACTGCTTCAGCGGATCGGTCTCGCGCTGCGCGAAGCGGCGCCGCTGCTCCTCCCGGCTGACCGAGAACCAGTATTTGAACAAACGGATGCCCGACCGCACCAGCATCCGTTCCAGGTCCGGGCACTGGCGCATGAATTCCAGGTATTCCGGCGGGGTGCAGAAGCCCATCACGCGCTCCACCCCGGCGCGGTTGTACCAGGAGCGGTCGAACAGCACGATCTCCCCCGCCGAGGGCAGGGCGGTGATGTAGCGCTGGAAGAACCACTGCGTGCGTTCCCGTTCGGTGGGCTTCTGCAGCGCAACGATGCGCGCGGAGCGGGGGTTCATGTGCTCCATGAAGCGCTTGATGGTGCCGCCTTTGCCGGCGGCGTCGCGGCCTTCGAACAGGAGCACCACGCGCTCGCCGGTCTCGGACACCCAGCGCTGGGCCTTCAGCAGCTCGCGCTGCAGCTCCAGCATGTGGTCCTCGTACGGACCGGTGCGCATCGGGGTCTTGTAGGGATACTCGCCGGTTTCAAACAGCCGCCGGATCGCCGCAGGGTCGTGGCGCAGGCCGGCGATGTGGTGCTGCGGGTGTTCTGCCGGCGGCGCGGCCGGCGGCCCCGGCTTATGCACCAGCGGCGCCTCCACCAGCGGTTCCTGCACCAGCGGTTCCACCGCCAGGGGTTCGATCGGGGCCGGCAGGGCCGCGTCGTCGATTGTCGGCCGATTCGTCCCGTTGTGCTTCGCCATCGCGCTGACCCCGTTGCGTCCACGCCGCCATACTACGTGCCGGAGTGTCACGAAATCGCAAACGCGGTATACCGGTCCGGTGATCCCCGTCTCGATCGTCACCGGCTTCCTGGGCAGCGGCAAGACCACGCTGATCGGCCGCATCCTGCGCGACCCCGGCTTCGCGCGCACCGCCGTGATCGTCAACGAGTTCGGTCAGGTCGGGCTCGACCACACCCTGATCGCCCGCGCCGACGAAAGCCTGCTGGCACTGACCACCGGCTGCCTGTGCTGCGCCGTCCGCAACGACCTGGTCGAGACGCTGCTCGACTTGCGGGCACGCCGGCAGGCGGGTGAGGCCGCGTATGACCGCGTCCTGATCGAGACGTCCGGCCTGGCCGACCCCGCGCCCATCCTGCACGCCCTGATGACCGATCCCGCGGTGGCCGAGACCCATACGCTCGACACCCTGCTGACCCTGGTCGACACCGTTCACGGCGAAGCCACCCTGGCCCGCCATCCCGAGGCGCGGCGCCAGGTCGCGCTGGCCGATGCGCTGGCCCTGAGCAAAAGCGACCTTGCCGCCGCCTCGCCGGCGTTGCTGGCGAACCTGGCCGCGCTGAACTCCGGCGCGCCGCCGACCATTTCCGTCACGCCGGCGATGCTGTTCGCCGCCGCCGATCCCGCCGCGCGGGCAGGGCGGCTGGCGATCCTGCCGGACCAGCCCGCCCGTTCCCCGTTCCAGGCCCGCCACACCGACGGCATCGCCAGTTTCGTCCTGCAGCGCGACCGCCCGGTGCCGGCGCTCGCGCTGGCCATGCTGCTGGAGGCGCTGACCGAACATTGCGGCGCGCGGCTGCTGCGGGTGAAGGGGCTGGTGGACGTGGCGGAGATGCCGGGTCAGCCCGCGCTCGTCCACGGCGTGCAGCACGTGTTCGCCCCGCCCGAGTTCCTGCCGGCCTGGCCCGACGCGGACCATACCACGCGCCTGGTGTTCATCGTACAGGACGTCCCGCCGTACTTTCCCGCGCGCCTGTTGGCGGCGATCGAGACGGAGGTGCGGGAGGAGGCCGCCACGCTGGCCTGATACCGACCGCCGATTGGGATGCTTGTTCCGATCCGGGGTGGTGTTCTTTGCGCTGGTGCCATCGTGTTCTTGTTTGGCGGGTTCGGCGGCTGGTTGCCTGCAGTGAAGGTGAACCGCCAAGTCGCCAAGACGCCAAGAGGTCGAAGCCGCCTGGCGGCAGGGACGTGATCGCCCGCCGTCACGCCGCGGCGGGACCGCCCGCAAGCCGCATCCCGACCTTTTGGTTTTGTTGTGCAACAATGTGGCGTCCGCCACGCCTCGCGAGCGCGGCATCGGCAATCTGCCGGCGGTCGCATCCTCACCGGCCAGGCGGCTTCGATCTCTTGGCGTCTTGGCGGCTTGGCGGTGTTCTGGCTTGGCCGCCCGCCGCTTCGTCGCGGCAAGACCGGCCGTGCAGCCGCATTCCGGCCTATGCGTTTTGGTACAGCAACGGGGCAGCGCCCGCCATGCCGGTACGCATGACCGGGCGGGTCGTATTGCGCTGCACAAATCGCAACGGAGCTGTGTATCCTGCCTTGGCTTTACGCGTGAGGCTGGCATGACGACCCTTTCCGCCGCTTCCCTCGACCCCGACCCGGCGCCGTTTGCGGAGTTCGCCGCCGCATTGCCGGTCCAGTCCGCCCTGCGGAACGCCATCACCGCCGCCTGTCGCCGGCCCGAACCGGAGTGCCTGCCGCCGCTGCTCGCCCGCGCGCGCCTGCTGGCCCCTGCCGCCGCGCAGGCCGCAAGCCTCGCCACCACCCTGGTCACCGCCCTGCGCACCAAGGGCACGCGCGGCCCGGTGGAGGGGCTGGTCCGCGAATACGACCTGTCGAGCCAGGAGGGCGTGGCGCTGATGTGCCTCGCCGAGGCCCTGCTGCGCATCCCCGACGCCGCCACCCGCGACGCGCTGATCCGCGACAAGATCGGCACCGGCGACTGGCGCGCCCATGTCGGGCACTCGCCCTCGCTGTTCGTCAACGCCGCCACCTGGGGCCTGGTCGTCACCGGCAAGCTGACCGCGACCAACAGTGAGACAGGCCTGGCCCGCGCGCTGGCTCGCCTGATCGGGCGCGGGGGCGAGCCGTTGGTCCGCCGCGGCGTCGACCTGGCGATGCGCATGATGGGCGAGCAGTTCGTCACCGGCCAGACCATCAAGGAGGCGCTGGCCAACGCCCGCAAGCTGGAATCCCGCGGGTTCCGCTACTCCTACGACATGCTGGGCGAGGCCGCGACGACGGCCGGGGACGCCGCCCGCTACATGCAGTCCTATACTGACGCAATCCATGCCATCGGGCGCGCGGCGGCCGGGCGCGGCCTCTACGAGGGGCCCGGCATCTCCATCAAGCTGTCCGCGCTGCACCCGCGCTACGAGCGTGCCCAACGCGCGCGGGTGATGGCGGAGCTGCTGCCGCGCGTGCAGGCGCTCGCCCTGCTGGCGAAGCGCTACGACATCGGCTGCAACATCGACGCCGAGGAGGCCGACCGGCTGGAGCTGTCGCTCGACCTGCTGGAGGTGCTGTGCTTCGACCCCGCTCTGGCCGGCTGGAACGGCATCGGTTTCGTGGTGCAGGCCTACCTCAAGCGGGCGCCGTTCGTGCTGGACTGGATCGTCGACCTGGCGCGGCGCAGCGGCCACCGGCTGATGGTCCGCCTGGTGAAAGGCGCTTACTGGGACAGCGAGATCAAGCACGCCCAGGTGGCAGGCCTGGCGGACTTTCCGGTGTTCACCCGCAAGCTGCACACCGACGTGTCGTACCTCGCCTGCGCGCGGATGCTGCTGGCCGCGCCGGATGCGGTGTTCCCGCAATTCGCCACGCACAACGCCTATACGCTGGCCGCCGTCTACAGCATGGCGGGCGAAACCTTCCACCCCGGCCAATACGAGTTCCAGTGCCTGCACGGCATGGGCGAACCGCTGTATGAGGAAGTCGTCGGCGCATTCAAGCTGAACCGCCCCTGCCGCATCTACGCCCCGGTCGGCACGCATGAAACCTTGTTGGCCTACCTGGTGCGCCGGCTGCTGGAGAACGGCTCCAACGCATCGTTCGTCAACCGTATCCAGGACCCGGCGGTGCCGGTGGCGGACCTCGCGGCCGATCCGGTGGCCCAGGTCGCCGCCCGCCCGCCGGTGGGCGCGCCGCATGCCCGCATCGCCTTGCCGCGCGCAATGTTCGGCGCGGCGCGCGCCAATTCCGCCGGCCTCGACCTGACCGACGAACACACTTTGGCTATGCTGGCCGACGCCCTCGACGAGAGCGTGGCGCGCGACTGGCACGCCGGGGACGCCACGGGCCCCGCGCAGCCGGTGCGCAATCCCGCCGACCGGCGCGACGTCGTCGGCCACGTGGTGGAGGCAACCGACGCGCAGGTCGACGCCGCCCTGGCCCGCGCCGCCGCCGCGGCCCCCGCCTGGCAGGCCACGCCGCCGGCAGACCGCGCCGCCTGCCTGCTGCGTGCCGCCGACATGCTGGAAACCCGCATGCCGACGCTGCTGGGCCTGATCGTGCGCGAGGCCGGCAAGTCGCTGCCCAACGCCGTGTCCGAAGTGCGGGAGGCAGTGGATTTCCTGCGCTACTACGCCGCCACCGTGCGCGACGGCTTCGACAACGCCACGCATGTTCCGCTTGGCCCCGTCACGTGCATCTCGCCGTGGAACTTCCCGCTGGCGATCTTCACCGGCCAGGTCTCGGCGGCGCTGGCAGCCGGCAATCCCGTGCTGGCCAAGCCCGCCGAGGAAACCCCGCTGATCGCCGCCCAGGCCGTGCACATCCTGCACGAAGCCGGCGTGCCGGCGGATGTCGTGCAGGTGCTGCCCGGCCAGGGCGCGATCGGTGCGCGCCTGGTGGCCGACCCGCGCACACGCGGCGTACTCTTCACCGGCTCCACCGACGTCGCGCGGTCGATCCAGCGCGCGCTGGCCGAACGGCTGAACCCGGACGGCCGCCCGGTGCCGCTGATCGCCGAGACCGGCGGCCAGAACGCGCTGGTGGTGGACAGTTCAGCCCTGGCGGAACAGGTCGTGGCGGACGTGCTGGTCTCGGCGTTCGACAGCACGGGCCAGCGCTGTTCTGCGCTGCGCGTGCTGTGCCTGCAGGAGGACGTGGCCGATCGCGTGCTGGCCATGCTGCGCGGTGCGCTGGCGGAACTGTCGGTCGGCAACCCCGACCGTTTGTCGACCGATATAGGCCCGATCATCACCCCTGCCGCGCGTGACGCCATCGCGGCCCACGTCGCCACGCTGCGCGCGGCCGGCTGTCCGGTCTACCAGGTGCCGCTGCCGGCGGCCTGCGCGCAAGGCAGTTTCGTTGCTCCGGCAATCATCGAGCTGCCGTCGCTGTCCCTGCTGCGGCATGAGGTGTTCGGGCCGGTGCTGCACGTGCTGCGCTATCGCCGCGACGGGCTGGACCGGCTGATGACCGAGATCGCCGCCACCGGCTACGGCCTGACCTTCGGCGTGCACACCCGCATCGACGAGACGATCGCGCGTGTCGCCACCCAGGCGCAGGCGGGCAACATCTACGTCAACCGCAACCTGATCGGTGCCGTGGTGGGCGTACAGCCGTTCGGTGGCCGCGGCTTGTCCGGCACCGGGCCGAAAGCCGGCGGCCCGCTGTACCTGCGCCGGCTGCTGGTCGCCTGCCCGGCGCGGACCGGGCTGCCCGAGGGTCACGCGACAGCGCCGGCGCAGGCCTGGTGGCAGTGGCTGGACGAGATCCGCGGCGGTGGCGGCTGGGCGGCACATGCCAACGGTCCGGTCGACGTCGAAATGGAACTGCCCGGCCCGGTCGGCGAACGCAACGTGTACCGCACCGAACGGCGCGGCGCCGTGCTGTGCATCGCACCGGACGAAAATGAGGTCCTGCGGCAGGTCGGAGCGGCGCTCGCGACCGGCAATCGCGCCCTGCTCGATGCGGGCGCGCTGGCCGGCCTGCCGCCGCTGTCCCCGTCGCTCGCCGGCTGGGTGGAGACCGTGGGCGACATCACGGCCATCGCGTTCGATGCAGTCCTGTTCAGCGGGGATGCCGAGGCGCTGCGGACGCTGAGCCAGGCGGTGGCAGCGCGCCCCGGGCCGATCGTGCCGGTGCACGTGACGCGGCCCGATGGGCAGTATCCGCTGGAGTGGCTGGTGCAGGAACGCGCCATCAGCACCAACACGACGGCCGCCGGCGGCAATGCCAACCTGATGATGATCGGGTAACGTCGGCAGCAGGCCGAACCCCGGCGGCGTTCTCGGGTCTGCCCGCCCGGACCGGCGGCGCGACGGCCGTCACAAATGCAACTGTATCGCGGGCATTTGTAACCAGTTGCCGTGGCGTGCGGAGATACCACACGCCGTAACTTTTGGGCCGGTCGGAATGCTGAACTTGTCGGTTTATTGCGCATTTTTGCTCGGTGCAGCAAGCAACTTCCCCGGTGGCAGCGCCTCCTGCGAGGCGCGTGGCGCTGACCCGATCGCGACGCTTGGCAGCATTGCAAAGCGTCAGCCTACCGATTGGTATTGTCCGGTGGACGGATTGGCCCGGCTGGCCGAATGTTCGTGTCAAGACTCGTCCGGAGGAAAAAATGGTCAACCTCACCGCCTCGCCACGCATCAAACGCATCCAGCGTACTGCTCTGGTCCTGCTGGTTGTCAGTGGCGTGGTCAATTACATCGACCGAGCGGCATTGGCTGTGGGGAATCCGTTGATCCGACAAGATCTGGGATTGTCTGTGGCCGACATGGGCCTGTTGCTGTCGGCGTTCCTGTGGGCCTACGCATTCGCGCAATTGCCGGCCGGCGCCCTGGTCGACCGCATCGGGACTCGCCTGATGCTGCCGCTGTCCCTGGCGATCTGGTCGATCGCGCAACTGTTCGGCGGTTTCGTCAGCAGCTTCGGCCAGATGTTCGGCGCCCGCATGGTGCTGGGTCTCGGCGAGGCCCCGCAGTTCCCGTCCTGCGCACGCGTGGTGCGCGACTGGTTCAACGTCGCGCGGCGCGGCACCGCCACCGGCCTCTGGAACTGATCTTCCTCGCTGGGCACGGCGTTTTCGGCTCCGTTGCTGACGATCCTGATGCTGAATTTCGGCTGGCGCTGGATGTTCGCCATCATGGGCGTGGCCGGGCTTGTCGTTGCCGTGGTGTTCTACCTGTTGCACCGCAATCCCAACGAAGTCGACCTCGACGCCAGCGAACTCGAATACCTGACGGAAGGCGATAAGGTCGGCGAGCAGCAGCAGGCCGTCACCTGGCAGGGCTGGAAGCGTCTGTTCGGATTCGGCACGACCTGGGGCATGATCTTCGGCTTCTTCGGCACGATCTACGTCACCTGGATCTACAACGCCTGGCTGCCGGGCTACCTGGAAATGGAGCGCCACATCAGCATCTCCAAGACCGGCTGGGTGGCCGCGATCCCG
>JARLIJ010000072.1 GCA_031291795.1 Acetobacteraceae bacterium
CCCAACCGTCATGGCCGGCCTCCGTGCCGGCCATCCGTGAGGCAGTCTGCCGCGACAGATGGCCGGCACAGGGGCCGGCCATGACGAAGGCAGGAGAGTCGGTGTCTTCGGCGGTTGGTATTAAACGCAGATATAACAAGATGCACGCGGAACACGCAGATAGCGACAGGCTGAATGATCTTTCGGGACGGGTGATCGGTTGCGCCTTCACCGTACTCAATATGCTCGGAGCTGGTTTCCCGGAAAAGGTCCATGAGAACGCGCTGGCACATGAAATGCGCGCCGCAAGCCTCGCGGTTGTGCAGCGATGCGGTGTCGGGGTGTACTGCCGTGACGTGGCGGTCGGCGAGTACTTCGCCGACCCGTTGGCCGAGCACGCGCTGCTGGTTGCGCTGAAGACCGTCAGGGCACTGGACGACGCGCATCGCCTGCAATGCGGCAATTATCTCAAAGCGAGCGGCCTGCGGCTGAGCTTCGGCCAGCCGCGCCTGGCGATCGAACGCGTTGTCAACGGCCTGTGAACCGCACGCGGCCACCTGCGTGTTCAGCGTGTATCGGCCTGCATCTGCGGTGAATTCTGTCTTCTCCTGCGGCGCCACAGGCCCACGACGCGGGCTGCGATCACACGTGACCGCAGCCACCGACCGCTGACGGGAGCATGCGCAACCGGTCAGACTCGCAACCGGCATGCCCTCCCTCCCCTTCGTGCTGCAGCAATGCTAGAGCCGCGCCACGAGCTTCCAGGAAGGCTGACCATGTCGCGGATGCTGCGCCTGTTCTTCGCGTGCCTGCTGCTGACGGGCCTCGCCCTGACCGCACCGGCGCTGACCGGATCGGCATGGGCGCAGCCGCATGCGCGCCCGGTGCTCGCCGCCGTGCCGATCGGGCGCCTCGACCTGCCCTGGTGGAAGCTTCGCCATCAGGAAAAGCTGGCGGAGCTGAAGCAGAAGCACCCCGCACTGCTCTTCCTGGGCGACTCGATCACGCAGAACTGGGAGCACGCCGGTCCGCCCCCCACCCAGGACTTCGCTCCGGTCTGGCAGCGCTTCTACGGCGACCGCAACGCGGTGAACCTCGGCTTCATCGGCGACACCACCGCCAGCCTGCTCTGGCGCATCGACAATGGCGAGGTCGCGGGCATCGCGCCCAAGGTCGCCGTGGTGCTGATCGGGGCGAACAATTTCGGCCGCGTCCACTGGTCGGCCGAAAACACGCTGACCGGCATCGCCGCCATCCTGCATGAGCTGCACACCCGCCTGCCGCAGACCAAGATCCTGCTGCTGGGGGTGCTGCCGAGCGAGCGAGCGGAGTGGGTGAGCGAGTCGACGGTGGCGGTGAACAAGGCGCTGGCGGCGAAATACGGTGCGGGTGGCGACGGGGTCACGTTCCTCGACGTCGGGCACGTGTTCATGACCGGCGGGCATTTCGACCGCTCGCTGTTCTACGATCCGCTGCTGACGCCGCCGGACCCGCCGCTGCACCCGACCGCCGAGGGCATGGGCCGCCTCGCCGCCGCGATGGAACCCACCCTCGCCGCCCTGCTCGGCGACAAACCGCACCACTAGGAGGGCACGACCATGGCAAAGGGCTACTGGATCGGACGGGTCGATGTGACCGACCCCGAGGGCTACAAGGAATACGTCGCCGCCAACGCCGCCGCATTCCGCAAATACGGCGCGCGCTTCCTGGTGCGCGGCGGGACGTTCGAGGCCCCGGAAGGCACGCCGCGCGCGCGCAACGTCGTGCTGGAGTTCAAGGACTATGCGACCGCGGTCGCCTGCTACCACTCCCCGGAATACGCCGCCGCCAAGGCGCTGCGCGATGGCCGGGCGCTGGCCGACTTGCTCATCATCGAGGGCTATGACGGCCCGCAGCCTTAGACTGCCGCCTCGATAAACCCCGGCCGCAGCGCCCCCTCTTCCGAGGCAGGCCACTGCTCGCGCGTAGTAACTGCCTCTACGCCTTGATATACCCGCCTACGATCGGCTGCGTGGCCCACCCCGGGCAGCGACCCAGACCGGTTCGTGGAGGAGCGATGAACGCGTCCGTCTCGATGCTGTGCCCCTGCGGCAGCGGCCTGCGCAGCGCACGCTGCTGCAGCCTCGACGCCTCGGCCGTGCCCCCTCCGGACTCCGTCCGCCACCTCGTGCCGCTGGTGGAGCGCGCCATCCAGGCGCACCGCCAGGGTGCCACCGAGACCGCAGAGCGCCTCTGCCTCGACGTGCTGGAACTTGCCCCCGACCGCCCTGGCGCGCTCGGCGTCCTCTACGAAATCCGCAAGGCCCAGGGCAAACAGGCCGCCGCCGAGGCACTGATCCGCCGCATCGTCGCGTTCGACCCGAACAATTTCGTTGCCACCAACGAACTGGCGCTCCTGCTGCTGGGGCGCGGCGCCCTGGTGGAAGCCGAGATCCACGCCCGCAACGCCGTCCGCATCGCCCCCGAGAACCCGCAGGCGCATAACCTGATGGGCATGATCATGACGGAGGCCCAGCGCCCGCAGATCGGCGAGTTCCACTATCGCCGCGTGCTGGAACTCAGCCAGACCCGCGACCCGATCCTGCTCGCCAACCTGGCCTGGAACCTCAAGAACCAGGGCCGGATGGAGGAAGCCCGCAGCCTCTACGAGGAATCCGTCGCCGCCGCGCCGGATATCCGCCAGACCCTCCTCGGCTGGGCCCGGCTGGAGGAAGCCGACCGCCAGTTCAAGGTCGCGGGCCGCCTGCTCGACCGGATGGACACGCTCTCCCCGAAGGATCCCGGCGTGATGCTGTCGCGCGCCATCCTGCTCGGCCGCATGAAACGCTACGATGAGGCGATCGCGCTGCTCGACACCCTCGCCAGCCAGACCAGCGAAGGCAAGCTGGGGCCCAACGAATTGCTGGAGAAAGGCCGCCTGCTCGACCAGGTCGGCCGCTACGACGACGCCTTCGTCGCCTTCGAGGAAGGCAAACGCCTGGCCCGGGAGATGAGCCGCAACGTCTACCAGGATGCGGTCGCCGACAACCTGATCACCCGCCTGCGCAACTTCTTCGTCGGCGGCCGGCTGCGCACCCTGCCCCGCGCCGGCACCCGCACCGACGTGCCCCAGCCGATCTTCGTGCTGGGCTTCCCCCGCTCCGGCACCACGCTGGTCGAGCAGACCCTGTCGGCGCATCCGCGCATCGTCGCCGGCGACGAACTGCCGCTGATCCACGACATCACCAGCATCATGCCGCGCATGCTGAACTCGCCGCTGGGCTACCCGGAGGCGCTGGCGGAGCTATGGATGGGCGACCAGCGCGCCGGCCTGGACAATCTGCGCGACTACTACCTACAGAAGGTCGCCCAGATGGGCATCCTGGCGCCCAAGGCCGCCTGGTTCACCGACAAGATGCCGCTGAACGAGACCCAGCTCGGGCTGATCGCCCTGCTGTTCCCCGAGGCCCCGCTGATCCACGTGATCCGCCACCCGCTCGACGTCATGGTCTCGGCGATGTCGAACCATTTCACGCACGGCTTCTGCTGCGCCTCCGCACTGGAAACCGCAGCGTTGCACTATGTCCGGGTGATGGATCTGGTGCAGCATTACCGCGCGGAGATGGCGCTGCGGTACTTGCCGATCCGCTATGAGGACATGGTGGACGACCAGGAAGCCACCGTCCGCGCGATGCTGGACTTCGTGGGCGAGAAATTCGACCGGCGCTGCCTGGCGTTCCACGAGAACCGCCGCTACGCCCGTACCGCGAGCTATGCCCAGGTGACCGAAAAACTCTACGACCGCTCCCGGTTCCGCTACCGCCATTACCGCGCGCAGCTGGAGCCGGTGATCCCGCTGCTGCGACCGGTGATCGAGCGGCTGGGCTACACGGTGGACTGACCGGCATGGAAACACCCACGGGGCCCGGCACGTCCGGCTCCGCGACCGTGCCGGTGCCGCTGGGCGAAGTGTTCGGCATTGCGGCCGGGTTCGAGCGCACCGGCAAGCTGGCCGAGGCGGACAGCCTGCTGCGCCACATCCTGGCGGTGGCGCCTGCCCAGCCGGACAGCCTGCACCTGTCCGGCATCGTCGCCTTCCGGCTTGGGCGTCACGAAGAAGCGCTGGCGAAGATGGAGCAGGCGATCGCGGTCGGCCTCGATACGCCGCTCTATTTGCGCAACATCTGCGAGGTCTACCGCACGCTGGGCCGGCTGGACGACGCCGTGCGGACTGCGAAGCGCGCGGTGGCGCTGGCGCCGAACGACCCGCTGTGCCTGCACAACCTGGCGATCATCCAATACGAGCGGCTGGAGATCGACGAGAGCATCGCCAGCGCCGAAGCCGCCCTGCTGATGGACCGCACGCTGCCGGGCGCGCATTTCGAGCTCGCCGAGGCCCTGCTGCTGAAAGGTGAGATGGCCCGCGGCTGGGAGGAGTACGAGTGGCGCTTCCGCATCGGCGGCGCCGCGCCGCTGATGCCGCCGACCGACAAGCCGCAATGGGACGGCACGCCGTTCGACGATGCGACGCTGCTGCTGGTGGCCGACCAGGGCTTCGGCGACGTGATCCAGTTCTGCCGCTACATCCCCTGGGCGGCGGCCCGCTGCCCACAGATCGCGGTGGCCTGCGCCGCCGAGATGATGCCGCTGCTGCGGCAATTGCATCCCGATTTGCACTTGTTCACGCGCTGGGACACCGCCCCGCCGTTCCGCGCGTTCTGCGCGCTCTCCGGCCTGCCGCGGCTGCATGGCACGCGACTGGACAGCGTTCTGGCGCCGATCCCCTACCTGCGCGCCGATCCCGCCCGCGCGGCAGAGTGGCGGGAACGGCTGGTGCCGCTGGCGCCGCCCTCGTACCGCCGCGTCGGCATCGTCTGGGCCGGGCGGCCGACGCACAACAACGACCGGCGGCGGTCCGCCAGCCTCGCCGCATTCGCGCCGATCGCCGCGGTGCCGCGGGTGGCGCTGGTGTCGCTGCAGAAAGGCCCGGCCACCGACCAGGCGGGGCGGTATTACGGGCGCGCGCCGCTGATCAACATCGGCGCGGAGATCCAGGACTACGACGACACGATGGCCCTGCTGGACTGCCTGGACGTGGTGGTGACGGTCGATACCTCGGTCGGCCACCTGGCCGCGGCGATGGGCCGCCCGGTCTGGATCCTGCTGGCCACCGCGCCGGACTGGCGGTGGTTGCTGGAGCGGTCCGACAGCCCGTGGTACCCGACGGTGCGGCTGTTCCGCCAGACCGTCGCGCGCCGCTGGGATGACGTGATGGCGCGAGTCGCCGGCGAGTTGCGCGCGTGATTCGAAGCCGAGGACGCCGACGCGCCCCCTCTGTCACCCCCGGAACCTGGCCCGAAGAAAGCAGCGCAGGAAACCGCCGCCCCGCTGCCTGACGTCAGTACGCATGAGGCGTTGTCCACCGGCCCCTTTTCTCTTGAGGCAGAGGTGATCGCATTTGCCCGTGCCGACGGCATGGATGCGTGGCGATGGCAGAACCTCAGGAAATGCAGAAGTGAAGAAGACTCTAACACAGATTTAGATGGATTAAGGGCACAGATTACGCAGAACGAAGCGAAGGGGTAACAGCAGAACGCCCTTGTTTATCTTTCCGTGCAATCTGTGCCCTTAATCCATCTAAATCTGTGTTGGATTCGTCGTTCCTTTTTCCGATCCCTCCGACAACACCAAGCCAGGACTGCCCCAACTCGCCATATGCAACTGCCTTGCCTTGCGAGAGAGGGAGAATATCGGTTGCGGCACCCTTCCAATCAGACGCTATTGCGCACCGGACGGCGCCCCCCGCGTCATTGCCGGGCTTGACCCGGTAATCCACGGGCGCCGACGGTGCTCGCTTGCCCATGCGACGACCAAGTCGCGGGCCGTCGCCTTGGCGTCGAACCATTGGGTGGAGTCCATCAGATTGCGCCGGCCGAGCCGGCCTCCCGGTCAGGTGATCCGCTGCAGCGCGGCGGCCAACCGAGCGACCTCTGCCTCGAAGGCCCCGAGGCGTTCGCGGTTTTCCGCCACCACTTCCTCCGGTGCGCGCCGCACGAAATCGGCGTTCTCCAGCTTCTTCGCCATTTTCTGCGCCTCGGCCGCGGCCTTGTCGCGCTCCTTGCCCAACCGCACCCGTTCGGCCGCCAGGTCGATGACCCCGGCCAGGGGGAGGACCACGGTCGCCTCGTCCAGCACCGCCTGCGCGGAGCCGGGCGGCAGGGCATCGGTCAATGCGCGGACCGCGGTGGCGCGCGCCAGGCGGCGGATCGCCTCGATCCAGCGTTCGGCCCGCTCCAGCGTCGCCGGGGTCGCATCGCGCAGCAGGATCGGCGTGGTCGTCCCGGCCGGCACATTCATCTCGGTGCGGACGGATCGGACGGTGCCGATCAGGCGCACCACCCAGTCGAGTTCCTCGCGTGCGGCCGCAGCATCCGGCACCGCCTCCGCCACGGGCCAGGACGTGCGGATCAGGCTGCCAGTCGGGCCGTAGCCGAAGCGGTCCCACAACTCCTCGGTGACGAACGGCATGGACGGGTGCAGCAGCCGCAGGATCAGGCCCAGCACATGCGCGGCGGTCGCGCGTACCTCGGCGGTGGCCTCGACCGGCGCGCCGGGGGCCAGCGCCGGCTTGGCGAACTCCAGGAACCAGTCGCAATAGGTGTTCCAGGTGAAGCGGTAGAGGGTCGCGGCGTATTCGTCGATCCGGTAGGCCTCCAGCGCCGCCGTCGCCTCGGCGATCGCCGTGTTGGCGGCGTCCAGGATCCAGCGTGTCAGCGGCAGCGACGCCTTCGCCGGGTCGAAATCCGGGGCGACGCGCACGTCGTTCATTTCGGCGAAGCGGGCGGCATTCCACAGCTTGGTAACGAAGCTGCGATAGTCCTGCACGCGGGCAGCGCCCAGCTTCACGTCGCGGCCAGGCCCGGTCAGGGCACAGATCGTGAAGCGCAGCGCGTCGGCGCCATAGGTGTCGATCAGTTCCAGCGGGTCGATCACGTTGCCCTTGGACTTCGACATCTTCTGGCCGCGCTCATCACGCACCAGGCCGTGGATGTAGACGGTGCGGAACGGCACCTCGCCCATGAAATGGATGCCCAGCATCATCATGCGGGCGACCCAGAAGAAGATGATGTCGAACCCGGTCACCAGCACGTCGCCGGGGTAGTAGCGCGCCACTTCAGGCGTCTGCTTCGGCCAGCCCAGCGTCGAGAACGGCCACAGGCCCGAACTGAACCAGGTGTCGAGCACGTCCTCGTCCTGGGTCAGCACCACGTCGGGGCCGAACTGCGCGCGCGCCTGCTCCAGCGCGCCGGCCTCGTCATGCGCCACGAACACGGTGCCGTCCGGCGCGTACCAGGCCGGAATCCGATGCCCCCACCAGAGCTGGCGGGAGATGCACCAGGGCTGGATGTCGCGCATCCAGGCGAAGAACGTGTTCTCCCACTGTTTCGGCACGAACACCGTGCGGCCGCTCTCCACCGCCTCGATCGCCGGCTTGGCCAGCGTGGCGGCGTCGCAGTACCACTGCGTGGTCAGCAGCGGCTCGACCGGCACGCCGCCGCGGTCGCCATGCGGCACCTGGTGGGTGTGCGGCTCGATCGTCTCGACCAGCTCCAGCCGCTCCAGTTCGACGACGATCGCTTTCCGGGCGGCGAAGCGGTCCTGCCCGTCCAGGCTGCGCACGAATTCCGGATCGGCCACGCCGTCGATCGCCATGAGGTCGCCCTCGATCTCCGCCAGCGTGATGCGCGCCTGGCGGTCCAGCACCGACGGCATCGGCAGATCGTGCCGCCTGCCAACCTCGAAATCGTTGAAATCATGGGCGGGCGTGATCTTCACCGCGCCGGTGCCTTTCTCCGGGTCGGCATAGGTATCCGCCACGATCGGGATCGCGCGCCCGACCAGCGGCAGGATCGCCTGCTTGCCGATCAGCCGCGCCAGCGTCGGGTGGTCGGGATGCACCGCCACCGCGGTGTCGCCCAGCATCGTCTCCGGCCGCGTCGTCGCCACCACGATGAACTGCCCCGGCTCGCCCAGGATCGGGTAGCGCAGGTGCCAGAGATGCGACTTCACCTCGCGGTTCTCGACCTCCAGGTCGGAGATCGCGGTCTGCAGCTTCGGGTCCCAGTTCACCAGCCGCCGGTCGCGGTAGATCAGCTTCTGCCGGTACAGCGTGACGAACACCTGTCGCACCGCTTCGGACAGCCCGTCATCCATGGTGAACCGCTCGCGCGGCCAATCCAGCGAGGCCCCGATCCGGCGCAGCTGGCGGGTGATGGTGCCGCCGGACTCGGCCTTCCACTGCCACACCCGCTCGATGAATTTCTCCCGCCCGAGGTCGCGGCGGTCGACCTTCTCGGCGGCGAGCAGCCGCTCCACGACCATCTGGGTTGCGATGCCGGCATGGTCGGTACCGGGCTGCCACAGCGCGTCGCGCCCCTGCATCCGCCGCCAGCGCACCAGCGTGTCCTGCACCGTGAAGGTCAGCGCGTGGCCCATATGCAGGCTGCCGGTGACGTTCGGCGGCGGGATCATGATCGTGAAAGGCTGAGCGTTGGACGTCGGATCTGCCGCAAAGCTGCCGGCAGCTTCCCACCCCTCATACAGGCGAGGTTCGATCTCGGTCGGGGCAAACGTCTTGTCGAGCGTCATGAAGGGCCTCCTGCGGCCTCAGGCGGATGCCGCAGGAGGCCGGTCATGGCAAGTCAGGTCAGGGGACGGCGCGCCGGACGACGCGCTCGATCTCGGCACGCACCAGCCGCTCGACCAGGTCGGGCAGGTTCGCGTCGAGCCAGTGCTTCAGCAACGGGCGGAGTTCCTCGCGCACCAGGTCCTCGATGGTCGGGCCGCCGCCATAGACGCGCGTCAGGCGTTCGCTGGCCAGCGTGCGCATCAGCCCGCTGACCGAGGACGCCGCCGCCTCGGTGGTTTCCGGCGCCATCAGGTCGGGCACGAACCGCGGCGGCGCGACCGGCGCCGGCTCCGCCATCGGCGGGGGCAGCTCGATCGGCGTCGGTTCCGGCGCCTCGAACGTCACCGGGGCGACCGGCGCCAGTTCAGGTTCCGGTTCGGCGGCCATCGAGGGGTCGAGCGGCGGCGGATTGAAGTCGTCCCCCTCGGCTGCCGACGGCGCCTCGGCCACCTCCATCGAAGCGTCCAGCACCAGCACGTCGTCCTCTTCGGGCGGCTCCGGTTCGGCTAGCGGCGGCGTAGCGGCGGCGGCAGGCGCGGGCTCGTCCTCGCTCAGGATCCGGCGGATCGAGGCGAGGATGTCTTCCATCGACGGATCGGCCGCGCCGGCGGACGGCGTGGCGGCAGGAGGTTGCGATCCGCTCATGCTGTCTCCAAACCGAGGCTCAGCGGCCGGGCTGGTTGGTGGCGTAGTCACCCAGGCCCGCCCATTTGTTCTTGACCTCGTTGTAATACGCCGTCTCGTCGTACAGCGGCACCGGCAAATGCATGTCGCGCGCGGTCAGCCGTCCGACTGCCGAGGCCATCTGGAACGACGCGTTGACCAGCTGGGCCAGCGCCTGCACCAGGTTGGTGCGCGAACTCAGCAGCGTCTGCTGCGCGTTCAGCACGTCGAGGGTGGTGCGGCTGCCGACGATCGCCTCGCGCTCCACGCCTTCCAGGGCAACCTCGTTGGCGCGGATCTGCTCGCGCAGGCTGGCGGCCGAGGCGCGGGCGGCGACCAGCGTCTCCCACGCGTTGACCGCGGTCTGCACGGCGGTGCGGCGGGCGTCGTCGACCAGCCGGTTGGTCTGCTGCTCGCTCTGCCGCGCCTGGCGGACCTGGGAGTATTCGGTGCCCCCCTGGTAGACCGGCACCGAGAGCTGCACGACCGCCTGGTAGCCGTTGGACTGCGTGCTGCGGCCGCCCGCGTTGTTCTGCTGGAAGGTCTGGCCCTGCAGGCTGACCTGCGGCAG
>JARLIJ010000411.1 GCA_031291795.1 Acetobacteraceae bacterium
AAAATCACAGCAGCCACTTAGCAACTGAGTGGCTGAATAAACCCCCCCCCCCCCCCCCCCCCCCCCCCCCCCCCCCCCGCGCCCCCCCCCGCCCCCCACCGCGCCCCCCCCCGGCCCCCCCCAGCCGGGCGCCCGCGGCCCGCCACACTGGCCCCCCCCGGGGCCCGCCCATGACGGTGGGACGGTCAGTGCCAACGGCCGTTGGTATGAGACACGCCACTGGACACCCGGGGTCTCGCATGATGAGGGTATTCCACGATCGGCACCGGATGGCATGATCCCGACCTGGGACGGCCACGAATCGTGGAGCGGCAGGGCGTGAAGAAGCCAGTTGCGAAGCCTACCACCCATGTTTTCCGGATCACGCTGAAGCCGCGCATCACGCGCGACATCGAGATCGGCAGCGGCCGCTCGCTCTACGACCTGGCGGAGGCGATCAACGTTGCCTACGGCTTCATGTTCGACCACGCCTTTGGCTTCTACAGCAACCTGACCGGGAATGTCCTGCGCTCTCCGGTGAGTTATGAGCTGTTCGCCGATCTCGAAGAGACGGACAGCGAGGCCGGCAGCGTCAAGCGCACGACGGTTGCCGAGGCCTTCCCGAAAGTCGGCAGCAAGATGACCTTCCTGTTCGACTACGGCGATGAGTGGCACTTCCGGGTCGAGGTGCTCGACCGGGGTACCAAGGCCGGGCGGTCGCTCGCCAAGGTGCTCGACGGTGTGGGCAAGGCCCCCGAACAATATCCCGAGATGGACGACGACGACGACTTCGACGACGAAGATGAGGACGAAGATGAGGACGGCGCGCCGTGACCGGACGGCGCGCCCTGCCCTTCAGTGCACCCGGCGGAACTTGTGCAGCGAGCGCAAATTGTCCGGCCGCGGCTGGTCCTTGAAGGTCTGCGGCCAGTTGGTCCAGGACACCTCGCCCACGTACAGGTCGCCGCGGCTGTCCACCGCCAGCCCGTGCGGCGCCAGGAACTCGGTCGGGCCGAGGCCGGGGCCGAAGCCGCCCAGGCGGGAGAGCCGCTTGCCGGTGTGGTCCACGATCGACACCCGCGGCCCCAGGTTCGGCAGGTTGCGGTTGACCGACTGGGCCGAACCCAGCTCGCCGATGTAGCAGATCGGGCACTTGCCGGGCGGCATGTACAGCCCGCACGGGCGGTGCAGGTTGTTCCACTGGGTCTCGTATTTGCCGTTGCCGTCGAACACCTGCACACGGTGGTTCTCGCGGTCCGCGACGTAGACCCAGCCATCGCCGTCGCAGGTGATGTTGTGGGCGATGTTGAACTCGCCGGGGTCGGTGCCGGGCGCCCCCCAGGACAGGATCAGCCGGCCGTCCGGCGAATACTTATGCACCCGCGAATTGCCATACCCGTCGGAGACATAGATGTCCCCGTTCGGCGCCATCGCGGTGTGGGTGCAGCGATGGAACGGCTCGCCGCTCATATACGGGGCGGGCTTGCCGGGGGTGCCGAGGGTGAGCAGCACGCGGCCTTCCAGCGTGCATTGCCGCACCGAGTGGTCGCCGTCGTCGGTCAGCCACAGCGTCTCGTCGGGGGCCACGAACACGCCGTGCGCGCGGGGGAACAAGCCCTCCCCGAAGGAGCGAAGGAAATTGCCGTCCTGGTCGAACACCATCATCGGGTGCTCGCCACGGTTGAACACATAGACGTTGTCGCGGCTGTCGACGCCGATGCCGCCGATTTCCTTGAACGACCAGCCGGGCGGCAGTTTCGCCCAGTCCACCACGGGTTCGTAGACGTAGTCGCCGTTGCCCACGTGCGTTGCCATGGCCGTCTTTTCCTCCGTCTGATTCCGACAACTGTGTCACGAAGCTCCGAGGGCGGCCAGTCCCGGCTTGTCGCCTCCGATGGCGCGCCCTAACGATACCGCCACCGCTCCACGGAGACCGTCCGATGAAACTCTTGAGCTTTCGCCGCCCTGACGGCACCCCGAGCTGGGGCATCGCCAAGGCCGATGGGGTCGTCGACCTCGGCTGCCGTGCGCCTGCACTGAAACACGCGCTCTGGGCGATGACCTCGCTGGCCGAGGAAGCCGCCCGCCACGCCGATTTCGCGCTCGACGACGTGACCCTGCTGCCGCCGATCCCGGACCCGGACAAGATCCTGTGCGTCGGGCTCAACTACACCTCCCACATCAAGGAAGGCGGGCGCGAGCCGCCGCCCAGGCCGATCATCTTCACGCGCTACCCGAACTCCCAGGTCGGCCACGGCGCGGCCCTGGTGCGCCCGAACGCGTCGGAGACGTTCGACTATGAGGGCGAGCTGGCGGTGATCATCGGCCGCCGCTGCCGGCACGTGAAGAAGGATGCGGTCGCGAACGTGATCGCCGGCTATGCCTGCTACAACGACGGCTCGATCCGCGAGTGGCAGCGCCATTCCACCCAGTTCACCCCCGGCAAGAACTTCTACCAGTCGGGCGCCTTCGGTCCCTGGATCGTGACGCCCGAGGAAGCCGGCGAGATCACCGAAGCCCACCTGATGACCCGGCTGAACGGAGTCGAGCAGCAGCATGCGACGATCGACGACCTCTGCTTCGATATCCCGACGCTGATCGAGTACTGCTCGACCTTCACCCAGCTCGAGGCGGGCGACGTGATCGTCACCGGCACCACGGGTGGCGTCGGCGCCTACCAGAAGCCGCCGCTCTGGATGAAGCCGGGGGACACGGTGGAAGTGGAAATCACCGGCATCGGCGTGCTGCGCAACACGGTGGTGCAGGAGGCGAACTGACCTCGGAGACCTTCGGAAGCCGGCCCCGCACCGATCCATGGACGGTTCAGGGGCCGGTTTCTGTGCCGGCTATCCGTGAAGCAGCCTGCCGCGACAGATGGCCGGCACAGAGCCTGGCCATGATGGGGTGACAGAGACAGCCTATGAGTCGGTCTCAACGGCGGTTGGTATTACGTGCCTGTCGACTGGCCGGAACGCATCAATTTTCCGCCGTGGATTGCATATTCGTGAATATACTATGAAGAAAACGACTGAAAGTTCGGACTAGACCACCCTCTCCGGTCTACCCAGCCTCGCAATGAATCCGTTTCTCAAACGGCGGACTCGCCTCCGACATGAGGCGATGGCCGGAACTGTTTCCTGCCAACTCCCCGACACTTAAGGATGAATGCCGGCGCAGGCGTGTCCAGACGGCGCTCTACCGTCGACCTGGCCGGGAGGAAGGTGCGCGGCGTGACCAAAATCATCTCACACCCACCTCCCGCCGCATCGATGACCGGCCCCGATCGCCAGGCGGACAGTATCCGGGGCTGGGCGTTCGGCACCAAGCCTGTCGCGAAGATGCAACCCCTGCCATGCCAGCCACTGCGGGTCCGTGGCCACACCGGCCCAACCGCTGCCCCATGAAGCAGCCACTTCCTTGGAAGCACCATTGACATGACGTCCTTCATGCAAGCACTCCGCTACCCCCGCATCGCGCTGAGGCTGCAATTCATCGTCGCGACTGCATTGCTCGCGCTCGCCGTGCTCGCCGGCCTGGCCGCATTCAGCCGCTACAACGCCATGTATGAGGGGCGGGTCGACAAGTTCCGCTCGCTGGTCCAGTCGGCCGCCTCCATGGCCACCACGCTGCAACAGCGCGTCGCGGCCGGCCAACTGAGCCAGCAGCAGGCACTCACGGAGTTTCGCGACACGCTGCGGCCGATACGTTTCGACGGAGACACGGGCTATTTCTTTGCGTACGGCATGGACGGGACAACCCTGATCCTGGGTCCAACGCCAACCGCCGAAGGCAGCAACCGGCTCGATATCACCGATGCGCGGGGCAATCGGTGGGTGCAGGCCCAGATCGATATCGCCAAGGCCGGCGGCGGTACCATGGTCTACTACTACCCGAAGCCAGGCGCGACCGAGGCGTCGCCGAAACTTGCCTATGTCCTGCCGATCCCGGCCTGGAATATGTACGTCGCGTCCGGCGTCTATATCGATGACCTGCACGCCGATTTCCTGGCCAGCCTCGCAGGGCTGGGAGCGCTGGTCGCCATCCTCCTCCTCACGACTGCCGGGGTCGCCTGGTGGGTCGGCCGCGGCATTCAACGGCCGCTGGGACGCCTCCAATCGGCCATGGTGGCAATTTCAGCCGGCGATCTGCAGACCACGGTGCCGGAAACCGAGCGGCGCGACGAGGTCGGCGAGATGGCTGCCACGCTGCTCGTCTTTCGCAACGCCATGGCGGCGGAACGCCTCGCCACCGAACATGACAGGCAGCGCCAGACCGCCGAGGCGGGCAAGCAGGCGGCCATGCGGAAGATGGCCGCTGCCTTCGAGGGCGAAGTCGGCCAGCTGACCGGCCTGTTGTCGTCCTCCTCCGCCGAACTGGAGGCGACCGCACAGTCGATGTCCGCCACCGCCACGCAGACCAACCACCAGGCCGCGGCGGTTGCCTCGGCCGCGGCGGAGGCCAACGCCGGCGTGCAGACCGCCGCCGTGGCAGCCGAGGAACTCACCGCCTCCATCGCCGAAATCAGCCGCCAGGTGACGCAATCCGCCAAAGTTGCCGGACAGGCGGTCGAAAAGGCGACGCGCACCGATGTCATCGTCCGGGCGCTGGCGGACGGGGCACGCAAGATCGAGCAGGTGGTCGACCTGATCGCCAATATCGCGGGCCAGACCAATCTCCTGGCACTCAATGCGACGATCGAGGCGGCCCGCGCCGGCGACGCCGGCAAGGGATTTGCCGTGGTCGCCTCGGAGGTCAAGAGCCTGGCACAGCAGACCGCCAAGGCCACCGAGGACGTCGGCACCCAGATCGGCCATATCCAGGCCGCGACGGATGAGGCGGTGAAGGCGATCCGGGAGATTGCCTCGACGATCGAGGAGGTGAGTGCGATCGCCACGAACATTGCCTCGGCAGTGGACGAGCAGGGCGCGGCCACGGCAGAGATCGCGCGCAACGTCCAGCAGGCCGCCGCAAGCACCCAGGAGGTGACGGCAAATATCGGTTTGGTGAGCGAGGCGGCAAACGATACCGGGGCGGCCTCCAACCAGGTGCTGACGGCGGCTGGCGGCATGTCGCGGCAGTCGGGCAAACTGTCCGACGAGGTGAACCGCTTCCTGGCCGCGATACTCGCCGCCTGATCGGTTCGGAATGGAGGCGGACCGGAATGGGGCCGGGCGCATGGCTCTCGTCCGGCCCCTCGCCTCCGCAATCTTCCCGGGGCTCCGCACATCCACCGGCACGCACCGGCCTCACAACCGGCCGACGCGTTGCTGCGTTGCAATGTTTGCCGCGCCGGCCCGCGCGGAGGCGCTCATAAAGCGGCCGCATTGCTTCAGTCGCCGTCGCTTGACGCCGACCGATTCCAGGCGCCGAACGGCGGTGGCTCCCCGCGGGATATGTCCCGTATGAGAGAGGAGAGCTGCCGTGATCTCCACCAGCCTGTTCCCGTCGCGCTATGTCCAGGGCGAAGGCGCCCTGTCGCTGCTGCTTGCCGAGGTCGCGCGCCTGGGCAAGCAAGCCCTGGCGATCGTCGACCCGGTGGTCCGCCCGCAGGTCGCCGGCGCCTTCGCGCAGGCCAGCGAAGTCGCCGTCACGATTGAGAATTTCCGCGGCGAGTGCTGCGACGCGGAGATCGAGCGACAGGCCACGGCCGCCCGCGCCTGCGGCGCCGCCGTCATCATCGGCATCGGCGGCGGCAAGGCGCTCGACACCGCCAAATCGGTCGGCCATGCGCTGGGCAAGCCCGTCGTCATCGTGCCGTCGCTGGCCTCGACGGATGCGCCGTGCTCCGCGCTGGCGGTGATCTACACGCAGGAAGGCGCGTTCGACCGCTACCTGGTCCTGCCGCGCAACCCGGACGTCGTGCTGGTCGATACCAACCTGATCGCCGCGGCGCCGGTCCGCTTCCTGGTCTCCGGCATGGGCGATGCGCTCTCCACCTGGTTCGAGGCCGAGGATTGCCGCACCAGCGGCGCCGCCAACATGACCGGCCGCCTGGGCTCGATGACGGCATTCGCCCTGGCGCGGCTGTGCTACGACACGCTGCTCGCCCATGGCGCGGAGGCCATGCAGGACTGTGCGGACCACAAGGTGACCGACGCGCTGGAGAAGATCGTCGAGGCCAACACGCTGCTGAGCGGCCTGGGCTTCGAGAGCGGCGGCCTGTCGGGCGCCCATGCGGTGCATAACGGCCTGACGGCACTGGCGCCGACCCACCGGTTCTGGCACGGCGAGAAGGTGGCGTTCGGCACGCAGACCCTGTTGATGCTGACCGGCCGGCCGGCCGGGGTGGTGGCGGAGGTCTACGGCTTCTGCGAATCGGTCGGCTTGCCGACGACGCTGGCCGATATCGGCCTGAACGCGCCCAGCGACGCGGATCTGCTGAAAGTTGCCGAACTGGCCTGCGCGCCGGGTGAGACGATCTTCAACGTGCCTGTGCAGGTCACGCCGCAGGCTGTCGTGGCGGCAATGAAGGCCGCCGACAGCTACGGGCATGGCCGCA
The DNA here is from genome assembly GCA_031291795.1 of Acetobacteraceae bacterium. GTDB lineage: Bacteria > Pseudomonadota > Alphaproteobacteria > Acetobacterales > Acetobacteraceae > Rhodopila. Next base: position 6,479 of record JARLIJ010000411.1, read on the forward strand.
AGCCGACGCGCCACGCGGCCTGACTGTGTGGGGACGGGCCGCGACCGAACACGGCGCTGAAGGGCCAGGGGAAGGTCGACGATGTCGGCTCGAATCGCCCCTTGCTGGCATTCTCGGGCAAGGCCCGAGGACGCCAACCCGGGGGGCGGGGCGATGTCGGCACGCCATGCCGCCTGCCCGCTCGGGTATGCGACTCGCCGGTGCGTAAATACCAACCGGCGTAGAGAATGACACTTCTCCCTCTCCCCTTGAGGGCTTGGGCCGCAGAGCGGACCAAGGCTGGGGTGAGGGGTCGTACCACCACCGGCGGTGCGGCTCGCCCCGTCACCCCGCCCCTCTCCCTCAAGGGGAGAGGGAGAAGTGTCATTCTCTACGGCGGCTGGTATAACCTGCGGAGACACCTGGGTTTTCGCCCTGGCACTCCCATATGAGGAGTGCTAAGAGCCTTCCGACCGGCAGAATACCCAGCCTCGGCAGTCCGCCTAGGGACCGCGACGATGCTTGCCAGCCTCGCTATCCGGTGACGATCCCGCGAAATCCCCGTCCACTGCCCCTTTTCGGGCGGTGCGCTGTCGTTTGGGCACGACAACGGTCGGCCTCGCCGCCGGCATCACGCGCCGGCACGAACCGCCGGCAGCCCTGAATTCAGGAAGGACAAGACATGCCTGCGAAGGACGTACGGTTCGGCGACGATGCCCGCCAACGCATGCTGCGAGGCGTCGATACCCTCGCCGAAGCGGTGCGCATCACCCTCGGCCCCAAGGGCCGCAACGTGCTGCTCGACAAGAGCTACGGCGCGCCGCGAATCACCAAGGACGGCGTGACCGTCGCCAAGGAGATCGAACTCTCCGACAAGTTCGAGAACATGGGCGCCCAGATGGTGCGCGAAGTGGCCTCGAAGACCAACGATATTGCGGGCGACGGCACCACCACCGCGATCGTGCTCGCCCAGGCCATCGTGCGCGAGGGCACCCGTGCGGTGTCCGCCGGCATGAACCCGATGGACCTGAAGCGCGGCATCGACAAGGCAGTCGTCGCCCTGCTCGAGGAGCTGAAGAAGCGCAGCCGCAAGATCACCACCCAGGCGGAAACCGCCCAGGT
>JARLIJ010000412.1 GCA_031291795.1 Acetobacteraceae bacterium
GGAGACCGCCGGGATCACTCTGATGCGCGGCGATCCCGCCCTGGTGGCCGACGCGATCGACATCTCCCGCCGCACCTGGGCGAAAATCCGGCAAGGGCTTTTCTGGGCGTTTGCTTATAACGTACTAGGCATCCCGCTGGCCGCCCTGGGCTGGCTCAGCCCGGTGCTGGCCGGAGGTGCGATGGCGCTATCGTCCGTGAGTGTCGTTGGCAACGCATTGCTGCTGCGCCGGTGGCGCCCACGGGGCGCGGGATTTACCCGGCTTTAACGCGACGGCGCTCAGACTACGAAGCGAGACGTGGAGACGAGGCGATCGTGACAGACTCTACCGGCGGCCTCGACCCGCAGACCCACGCCACCATGGCCGGCATGTTCGATGACCTGCGCCGCTTCGTCGACCGGCGCATCGCCGAACTGAGCGCGGAAGTGCACGCCACCGTCCAACTCGTCGACTACAGCGAGACCAACCTCTCCGGCCAGCTCGGGCGCATCCACGAGCAGATCGCCAAGCTGCTCGCGATGCCCGCCACCGCCACCCGCAACAGCGGCCTGGAGCTGGAGGCCGTGGTGCAGGCCACCGAGGCCGCGGCCAACACAATCATGGAGGCGGCGGAGGCGATCGGCGACTGGCTGCGGGAAGGTCGGCGCGACCCTGAATCGCTCGAAGCCGTCGCTGCCAGGGTCAATGAGATCTTCGAGGCCTGCACGTTCCAGGACATCACCGGCCAGCGCATCCGCCGCGCAATCGAGCAGTTACAGCACGTCGAGACGATGCTGACCGAGATGATCCCACCGGATGAGACTGTGCCGCCACTGCCAGATGGGCAGCAGGCCCCCCCGCCCGACCTGGCACAGGACGATATCGACCAGTTGTTCGCGTGACGCCGGAGGCGCGGGCCTTGCCGCTCGCGTTCGATGGACAACGCTGCCTCCCGCGGTGAGCACTGGCCTTGGCTCTCCGGCCCGGCCTTAATTCCGCTGCTGGACCTGAATCGCGTTGCCGCTAGGATGGGTCCATGCATTTGGGAGGCATCAATGACGCTGAAGGCCTTATCCCTGGCCACGGCCATGTTGGCCGGGCCGTTCGTCGTACTCCTGACCGTCGGCGCGGCCCGCGCGGCGGTGACGGAGGCCGAATTTCCGCCAAAGACCGTGGGTCAGCTCGTCGCGCTTTGCACCGCGGCCAAGGACGACCCGATGATGACGGCATCCGTGAACTACTGCCACGGCTTCGCCGAGGGCGCGGTCATCGTCGAGACGGCGCATGCGGCGCAGCGCGGCGGACGCAAGCTGTTCTGCCTGCCCAATCCCCCACCGGCCAGCGACGCTGAACTCGCGGGCTTCGTGAGCTGGGCCAACGCGACGCCGGCCCGCCTCGAACAGCCTGCGGTGGACGGTATGTTCCTGTATCTTGCGACAAAATATCCCTGCGGGAAAAAGAAGTAAGCGGAGGCGAGACATGAAACCCATGAAGACGATGGTCGTGCTCGCGGTGGTGGCAGCCGTGCCGCTCGCGGGGTGTTCCAACATGACGCCGACCGAACAGCGGGCCCTCAGTGGCACGGGAATCGGCGCGGCGGGTGGCGCGGTGATCGGCGCGATTGCCGGCAATGCCGGCCTGGGAGCGGGCATCGGCGCGGCGGCCGGCCTCGCCGGCGGCCTGCTGTACGACCAGGTGAAGAAGAGCCAGGCATCGTCCTATCGCTCCGGGTATCAGGCTGGCTCCCACTCGACACCGCCGCCGCCGCCGCCGCCGCAATAACGCGCGTTGGAAAGCGGCGTGCTCCACGCGCCTTTCGCCGGAGCACGCCTGGCCAGCGCCCCCTTAGGTCACGTTCTTCCCGCCGTAACGGCGCACGCGCAGGTCTGCCTGCTCCTTGTGGGCAGCGAAGTTCTCGATCGCGCATAGCCGGGAGCAGTATTCCCCGATCATCGCGGTCGCCTCCGGGCTAACCTCCTGGTAAGTCACCGTTTTCAGGAACTTCCCGACCCACAGCCCACCGGTGTAGCGGGCCGCCCGCCGGGTCGGCAGGGTGTGGTTGGTGCCGATCACCTTGTCCCCGTAGGCGACATTCGTCTCCTTCCCCAGGAACAGCGCGCCGTAATTGGTCATGCGGTCCAGGAACCAGCGCGGCTCGCGGGTCAGCACCTGGACGTGCTCCGAGGCGATGCGGTCGGCCTCGGAGACCAGCTCCGCATCGGTGTCGCACAGGATCACCTGGCCATGGTCGCGCCACGCCACGGAGGCGATGTCGGCGGTCGGCAGCACGGCGAGCTGGCGGGCGATCTCGGCCTCGATCGTCTCGGCGATGCGCCGGGAGGTGGTCAGCAGGATCGCCGGTGAGGTCGGGCCGTGTTCGGCCTGCCCCAGCAGGTCGGTGGCGCACATTTCCGCGTCGGCGGTGTCGTCGGCGATGATCAGGGTCTCGGTCGGGCCGGCCAGCAGGTCGATGCCGACGCGGCCGAAGAGCTGGCGCTTGGCCTCGGCGACGTAGGCATTGCCGGGCCCGACCAGCATGTCGACCGGGGCGATGGTGGCGGTGCCGAGGCCCATGGCGGCGATCGCCTGGACGCCGCCCAGCAGGTAGTTCTCATCGGCGCCCGCCAGCGCCATGGCGGCGACGGTGGCGGCCGGCGGGACGCCGTTGAGGGGCGGCGTGCAGGCGGCGATGCGCTTCACGCCGGCGACTTTGGCGGTCAGCACGGACATGTGGGCCGAGGCCACCATCGGGTAGCGCCCGCCGGGGACGTAGCAGCCGACGCTGGCGACGGGAATGTTCTTGTGGCCCAGGCGGACGCCCGGCAGCGTCTCGATCTCGATGTCCCGGAGGGCGGCTTTCTGCGCCTCGGCAAAGCGGCGGATCTGGGTCTGGGCGAACTTGATGTCGTCGATCACCCGGGCGGGCAGGCTGTCGATCAGGGCCTGGATCTCGGCCTGGGACAGGCGGAAGGCGGCCGGTTCCCACTTGTCGAACCGGGCCGAGAGGTCGCGGACGGCGGCATCGCCGCGGGCGGTGACGTCCTCCAGGATCGCCTCGACTGTCTGGCGGACCTTCCGGTCGGCCTCGGTCGTTTCGGCCTCGGTGGCGCCCGGCTTCAGGACACGGATCATGGGTGGTCTCCTTTTGGGGCGCGGCTGTCGGTGCTCTGCGCCAGGGGGACCATATCGGGGGAAGGCGGTTTGATGAAGCCGCCGGCGTGTCAGGACGTGGTCAGTTGTGACACGAAATTGGCCTCGTTCTGTGTCAGGCACCTCATCGGGGAAGGTTGTGGAGGCCGTATTTCTGGACGAGTCGCGTGGAGTGGCGCATTTTTGCACGAGAATCGGCGCACAAACCCACTAGAATCTCATTAAAAATGCGCTCCTCAGTCGAGGTGCAGGATGGATTCCGCGACCGCGACGGCCAGAATGCAGGAAAGGCCGTACGGTTTTTAGATCCATGCAACGGCCCATTGGGGTGAAGCCGGGTTTGGCCAACGGGTATGCCCTATGTCACCGCCGGGACCACCGCACCTGACCGGCTGCGGTGGTCATGCCCCGTCAAGCGCGACCGCAAGGCGTAACATCGCACTTTCCGTCATGGCGGGGCTCGACCCGGTCACCCAACCGACATTGCCTGTCACGCGGCACTTTCCTCGCAGGGATGGCCGGGTCAAGCTCGGCCAAGACGGCGTTCGATAGCCAAACGCTGCTGGATGTTCGCGCGGATGTGGTTCATGCCCCTGCCCCCGACCGCTGGCACTGACCGTCCCACCGTCATGGCCGGCCTCCGTGCCGGCCATCCGTGAGGCAGGGTGCCGCGACAGATGGCCGGGACGCGCCCGGTCATGACGACGTGGCAGAGCCAGCCCATGGTCGGTCTCAGCGGCGGTTGGTATTACGGGCACGGATGACGCGGAACATGGCTGGTCGGACGCAGGCTGGTCACCCGGAATGGATCGGACTGCCCGAAACGAGTCTGATCAGCGACTTTGGCAATCGCCACGCCGGCGTCGCCGATCGGAGATCGCCAGCCTCAAATTTCGTTTCGTTCTCAACAATAAACCGCAGGGCACTTGCAGAAGCTGGCGGAGGCACTTCGTCAAACAAAATTCGGCAGCGCCAAGAGGCAAAGACCGGCTGCTCTTTCCGCGTAATCTGTGCCCTTAATCCCTGCTGAATCTGTGCCAGATTCTTTACTTTCGATCCAACAGCCCAGAACTCGCCAGGTAAAAGCGCCTGTCCCAGGACAAGCGAAGCGCCGGCCACAGGCGCCCTCCATGCTCCTGGGGGTTATTCCGCAAATGCTTGCTGGCGCAACCAATGCGCCCCATCCATACCTTGCACTACAGGAACAATCCCGTCGTCGCGCTTCTCACTGCCATGCCCACGCAAGCAAGCATGGCAGCCCGACGGCATGGTCTCCAACGGCCCGGGCGGTCCATCGCTGATCAGGCGCAACCAGCACCGCAGCAACAGCCGAAGGACCCCGACAAAATCGCACAAATAACAGTCTTATTCCGATGCCCATAATAGCACGATGACACACAAATAAGCCGAATCAGTTTAGGCTTGCCAAACATCGCGCCTTCTCTCCATGCTGCAATGCAATGCCGCGCAGTCGGCTGGCTTATCTGGCTAGAAAATAAGCAACGGGTTGGACCACCAGCAGAGGGGCTCATCGATGAGCGTATTCGGCGCCGCCGCACGCCAGCGTAGATCAATTCCGTATCGCAGCCGAACCGCTTCGCTCTGGCTCGCCACCGCCCTGTTCGCCGCCTCCGCCACGCCCGTCCGCGCGGACCACCTCAAGCTCGGCAACGAAGGCGTCTACCCGCCCTTCAGCGTGGTCGATTCCAGCGGCAAGCTCACCGGCATCGAGCCCGACTGGGCGCGCGAAATGTGCAAGCGCATGAACGCGGATTGCGAGTTCGTCGTGATGGACTTCAAGGCGCTCATCCCCTCGCTGCTGCAAGGCAAGTTCGATGCCCTGGTCTCGCAGATCAATCCGCTGCCGGAGCGGAAGGAAAAGGCCTATTTCAGCGTCCCCATCGTCTACAACCCGGACAGCTTCGTGGTGCCCGCAACATCCCACTACACATTCACCGCCGAGGGGCTGAAGTCCGTCAGGATCGGCGTCCCGCGCGGCAGTTCCGAACTGATCTTCCTGCAGCGTAACTTCCCAGCCGCCGAAACGGTACTGTACGACAATCCCGACCAGATCCGCCTCGACCTGCTGGCCAAGCGGATCGACATGGCGTTTGGCGCCAAGATCAACTGGACGCTGGAGCTGATCGAGAAACCCGAAGGCAAGGACTGGAAACTCGACGGCGGCGACAACTGGACCGGCGACCCCGCAATCCCCTTGAACGAACGCGGCCTGAGCTGGATCGTGCGCAAGGACAAGGCCGGCGAGGCGCTGGTTGCCCGCATGAACACCGCAATCGAATCGATGATCAAGGACTGCACCTACACGAAGATCCGCGAGCGCTACCTGAAGATCACCGTGCTTGCGGCGGAAGAGCCCTGCGCCGCCAAGGTGCAGTAGCGCATCAACAGGGGCCCACGCCGATGCTGATCTCCGCCAGTGAGGCAGGCTACTTCCAGCAGCTTGCCCGCGGCGCCGTCATCACGATGGAGCTTGCCGTCTCCGGCTACATCCTGGCGCTGATCGGCGGTGCGGTGGTCGGGCTGGTCACCCTGCTGCCCAACAGGGCGATCCAGGCCGTATGGCGGGTCTATGCCTCCATCGTCATGGGCGTGCCGTCGCTGCTGGTGATCTTCCTGTTCTATTACGGCGGCGGCACGCTGTTGGGCGGCATCATCGACATCACGCCGTTCGAAGCGGGCCTGACCGCGCTGGTCGTCGTCTACACGGTCTACGTCGCCGAACTCGTCCGCGGCGCGATGCGCAACGTGCCGCGCGGGCAGTTTGAGGCAACGGCCGCGCTGGCGATCCGCCCGGTCGGGGCATGGCTGCACGTGATCATGCCGCAGGTGGTGCGCCTGGCACTGCCGGGCCTGGTCAACATCTGGATGATCGTGCTGAAGGACACCGCGCTGGTCTCGCTCGCCGGGCTGAACGACCTGGTCTCGCACGCCAAGACCGCCGCCGGAGCGACCAAGGAGCCGTTCATCTTCTTCATCGCGGCGGCGCTGTTCTTCGTGGTGTTCAGTGCCGTCACCTTGCGCTTCTCCGCGCGGCTGGAAGCACGCTTCGGCCGCGGCCTGGCCGTGGCGAAGGCGTAGCGGGCATGCCGTTCGATCCGTCTCTCGCCTGGGACAGCCTGCCGCGCATGCTGTTCGGCCTGGCGAACACGGTCGGGATCACCGCCCTGACCCTGGTGCTGGGCCTGGCGATGGCCATTCCCGTGACGCTGGCGCGCATGTCGCCGCGCCGGATCTTCCGCCTGCCGGCCGCCTGGTTCGTGATGTTCTTCCGCGGCACGCCGGCGCTGATCCTGATGTACCTGGTCTATTACGGACTGGCCCAGCTTCCCAGCATCCATGACGGCCCGCTCTGGCCGATCTTCGCCAACGCCTTCGCCTGCGCGGTGATCGGCCTGGCGCTGAACCACGCCAGCTACCTGGTGGAAATCCTGCGCGGCGGGCTGGAGGCGGTGCCGGCCGGACTGGTCGAAGCCAGTGCTGCCCTGGGGATTTCACCGCGCCAGACCTACCAGTGGGTGCGTCTGCCGCTCGCGATGCGCTACGCCCTGAAGGCCTACCAGAACGAGGTGATCGGCTTCACCAAGGGCACCGCCGTGGTGGGCGTCATCACCGTGGTGGACCTGACCGCAACCGCGAACGAGGTGTTCGAGCGCACCTACGACCCGGTCACCCCGATGCTGACGGCGGCCGTGCTGTACTGGTGCCTGATCAACCTGATGCGGATCGGCTTCGAATTCGCCGACCGCAGGCTCAACCGCCATCTGGCCGCAGAAGAGCAGCGCCGGCGCAAACCCGTCGCGGCCTCCCTCCAGCCCGCCCTGGCACGCTGGACCGGCCTGGCCGCACCAAATACGGAGCGCGCCCTGTGAGCGGCACCGCGCCGCTGCCCGCCATCATGATCGCCGGCCTGGACAAGTTCTATGGCGGATTCCACGCGCTCAAGCACATCGACCTGGAAGTCCGCCGCGGTGAGAAGATCGTCGTCTGCGGCCCCTCCGGCTCCGGCAAGTCCACGCTGATCCGCTGCATCAACCGGCTGGAACCGCATGACAGCGGGCGCATCGTGGTCAACGGCATCGACGTGAACGACGCCAGCAGCAACATCCAGGACGTCCGCCGCGAAGTCGGCATGGTGTTCCAGTCGTTCAACCTGTTCCCCCACCTGACAATCCTGGAAAACTGCATGCTGGCGCCGCGCCTCGCGCTTGGCATGAAGAAGGCCGAGGCCGAACGGCTCGCGCAGCGCTTCCTCGATCGCGTGCATATCGGCGAGCAGGCGGCGAAATTCCCCGCCCAGCTTTCCGGCGGCCAGCAGCAGCGCGTCGCGATCGCGCGGGCGCTGTGCATGGAGCCGCGGATCATGCTGTTCGACGAACCGACCTCCTCGCTCGATCCCGAAATGATCAAGGAGGTGCTGGAGGTGATGGAAGAGCTGGCCGATGACGGCATGACGATGATCTGCGTGACGCATGAAATGGGTTTCGCGCGCCGCGTCGCCAGTCGCTGCGTGTTCATGGACCAGGGCGAGATCGTCGAGATAGCCGAAGCCGCCGCCTTCTTCGAGGCGCCACGGAGCGACCGGTTGCGCGCCTTCCTGTCGCAGATCCTGCACTGAGCGAGGCGTCATGCCCTCCGCACGTTCCACAAGGCGGTGATGGGAGCACGGACAAAGCCGGTCAGGCCGGTGCGATAGGCGTACGGCACGAAATATTGCCCGAGCGGGAGGAACGGCGGGTCTTCGAACCCGAGGAGCTGCATTCGGTCGGCGATCTGCTTCTGCGCGGGAAGATCCGGTGCATCGAACCAGTCCGAACGCAACGCATCCATTTTCGGATTGGGCCGCACGCCGACCAGCGGCACGTTGCTGCCCGGATTGCTCGGCCATAGCCCGGCCCACCCGATGCAATAGCAGCTCCAGCCGGCGCTCACCGCCGGGTCCGTGCTGCGCGCACGGGCCGACAGCGTGCCGAAATCCATGGTCTGATAGTCGACGTTGAGGCCGAGCTGCTGGAACAGGGTGTGGGTGACCTCGGCCATCGCGTGCGACTCGGGCAGCTCGGGCGCCATGAGCACGATCTTCTCGCCCTTGTAGCCGGACTCTGCGATCAATCGTTTCGCCAGCGCCAGGTCGCGTTTGCCGTTGATGATCTCCATGCCGGCGTCCGAGGCGAACGGCGAGCCCGGCGTGAACATGCCCATGCCCGTGCGCAACTGCTGCGGCTGGTCGCCGACCACCGCCAGCATGAAGTCCTGCTGGTTGATCGCCGGCAGGATGGCATGCCGCAATTTCGGATTATCGAACGGCGGAGCGGCGTTGTTGAGCCACAGGATGGCAAAGAAGCCCATCGGATCCACCTGCTCGACCGTAACCCCGGCGACGGTCTTCAGCTTGGGCACCAGATCCAGCAGCGGACGCTCCACCCAATCCACCTCGCCGGTCTGCAACGCCGCCGCCGCGGTGGCCGCATCGGGCAGGATGTGCCACTCGACCCGGTCGAAATACGCCATCTTGCCGCCGGACCACATCGCCGGCTTCTCCTGGCGCGGCACGTAACCGGTGTGACGGGCGTAGACTGCCCGCGAGCCGGTGACGAATTCGTCGTCGAGGAAGCGGAACGGACCGCTGCCCGTCTGGTCGGTGATCGCCTTATAGGGATCGGTGCGCGCGAGGCGTTCGGGACGGATGAAACAGGTCGTGGCGCCAAGGCCATACAGCATGTGGGCGTACGGACGCTTCAACCGGATCTCGAAGCGCCGGTCGTCCAGCACCTTCATTTCGTCCGCCAAGGCGATCATGCGCTGGCCGAACGGATCACGTTTGGCCCAGCGTGCGATCGAGGCGACGCAGTCGTTGGCGCGGACCGGCTCCCCGTCATGGAACAGCAACCCGTCGCGTAGCGTGAAGCGCCAGACCAGCTTGTCGTCCGACAGCGCATGGCCCGCCGCCATCTGCGGCTGCGGCGTGAACGTATCGTCCAGCCCGTAGAGCTGGTCGCAGGTCATGTAGGCGTGTTCGAGGCCGATGATCGATATCGACCACACCGGGTCCATCACGATCAGGTTGGAATAGGGTACGAAGTGCAGCGTTCGTTCCGCCGCACGACCCGGCACGGGCTGGCCGTTGGCGCGGCGGACAAGCCCTGTGGCCGCCGCGGCGCCGAGCAGCGGCAGCTTCAGCGCTGTCCGCCGCCCGATCGGGGTGTTCCCCGTAGGCATTGTTGTTTCCTCCCGCCCGTTACGGGCTGCCAAGGCATAACGCCGCGGTGCAGCAGCCGGCAAGCGCAGCCCCCGTCGGTCGGCGATCCGCCGGCAGCAGCGGCGAACGGGGCACGCTCTCGATCCGACCTGCCGCCGCAAGGCCGGTTCGGTCGGTGGGCCGCTTTGCCGGATCGTATTTGCCCTGTAGGCTCGCCTGCAACGCCGCCCGACCGACGGCTAACGATCTCGGCAACGCCGTTTGGGGGGATACAAGCATGGTCCAGGACACGACCAGGGAACTGATCACGCGCCGCGCCGGCGTGTCCTATCCCACGCATCTGCTGCCCACCACCGTCGTCGGCAGCTACCCGCAGCCGGACTGGCTGGTGAACCGCGAGATGCTGCATCAGCACGGCGTGCCCCGCACCCACGCGCATGAGATATGGCGCGTCGCCGAACCGTTCCTGGAACAGGCGCAGGACGACGGCACGATCCTGGCGATCCGCGACATGGAGCGTGCCGGGATCGACATCATCACCGACGGCGAGATCCGCCGCGAGAGCTACTCCAACCGTTTCGCCCTGGCGCTGGAAGGGATCGACGCGGACCATCCGGGGGCGGTGCAGTCCCAGGGCGGTCGCAGCACGCCAGTGCCGCGCGTCGTCGGCAAGATCGTCTGGCGTGGCCCCGTCGAGCAGCGCGACGCCGAATTCTTGCTGGATAACACCGGCCATGCCACGAAGATCACGCTGCCCGGTCCGTTCACCCTCGCCCAGCAGGCCAGGAACGAGTTCTACAAAGACGAGGAAGAGCTGGCGATGGACTACGCCGTCGCCGTCAACGCCGAACTGCGCGCGCTGAAGGCGACCGGTGTCGACGTGGTGCAGCTCGACGAGCCCTGGGTGCGCACCGCGCCGGAGAAGGCGACGCGCTACGGCATCCGCGCAATCAACCGCGCGCTGGAGGGCATCGCCGGGCCGACGGTGGTGCATCTCTGTTTCGGCTACGCCGCAGTGGTGCAGAACAAGCCAAGCGGGTACAGCTTCCTGCCGCAGCTCGCCGATACGATCGCGCAGCAGATCTCGATCGAGGCGGCGCAACCGAAGCTCGATCTCGGCGTACTGCGCGACCTGGCCGGCAAGCAGATCATGCTGGGCGTGCTCGACCTCGGCGACGCCACGGTGGAGACTGCGGACCAGGTGGCGGGCCGGATCCGCCACGGCCTGGCCTATGTCGATCCGGCGAACCTCGTCGTGGCGCCGGATTGCGGCATGAAATACCTGCCGCGCGCGGTCGCGTTCGGCAAGCTGAAGGCCATGGCCGACGGCGCGGCGATCGTGCGGCGCGAGCTGGCCGGCTGACCCACCGGCAAGTAGCTGGCCGGTTCAGCCGTCGGGCGGCCGCCAACCCCGGAGCGGCCCCAGACGATGCCACCTCCCCCGCGGACCCTTCCGCGATGCCGGCGCGTGACATACCCTCATGCGTCATGATCGATTTCGCCACCGCACCCGCCACCATGCCGCCCGGCCAGCGGGCCTATGCCATCGGCGACATCCATGGTTGCCTGGAGCGGCTTGTCGCGATCCATGAACTGATCGCCGAGGACATGGTCGCCCGCCCGACCGACATGGCGACGCTCATCCACCTCGGCGATTACGTCGATCGCGGGCCCGAGAGCGCCCAGGTGGTCGACTGGCTGCTGGGTGGCCCGCCGGTGCCTGCCAGCGCCATCGTCAACCTGATGGGCAATCACGAGCATCTGATGCTCAGCGCGATCGCCTCCGGCGAGGCCGAGGCGGCAGAGATCTGGATGTCCAACGGCGGCGCCGACTCGTTGCTGAGCTGGGGCGTGCCGCGCGCCGCCGCGCAAGGCGAATGGGCCGGCCGCATCCCGGTGCCGCATCTACTGTTCCTGCGCGACCTCGCCACCCATGTGCAGATCGGGCCCTATCTGTTCGTGCATGCCGGCATCCGCCCCGGCGTGCCGCTCGACCAGCAATCGCGCCACGATATGCTGTGGATCCGCGAGCCGTTCCTGTCCTCGAAGCAGAACCATGGCGTGGTGGTGGTGCATGGCCATACGCCGCGGCAGGAGCCGATGGTGCGGCCCAATCGGATTGGTATCGATACCGGCGCCGTGATGGGCGGCGTGCTCACCTGCGTCGTGCTGGAAGACGACCGGCTGGGCTTCCTTCGCACATGAACATTTCTTGCAACCGCATGGCGGGCACGTTACGGCACGTCGGATGAATCAGATCACGCCTGGCAATCCGCCGCGTCCCGACCAGCCGAACCCAGACTTGATGGCGGCGGTTCGGCGGCTCGCCCACACCAGCGTGATGGTGATCGGCGACGTGATGCTGGACCGCTATACTTACGGATCTGTCGCGCGGATCAGCCAGGAAGCCCCGGTCCCGATCCTGTGCATCGAGCGCGAAGTGGCGCTTCCCGGCGGCGCCGGCAACGTGGTCCGCAACCTCACCGCACTCGGGTGCGCCACCGCATTCATCGCGGTGGTGGGAGACGACCAGGAAGGCTCCGACCTCACCGGGCTGATCGGCGGGCAGCCGAACGTAGAGCCGTGGCTGCTGGTGCAGGGCGGTCGCACCACCACTGTGAAGACCCGCCTGATCGCGGCCGGCCAGCAGTTGCTGCGCACCGACCGGGAGGACCTGGAGCCGATCCAGCCCAAGCTCGCCGAACGCATGCTGCGGATTGCTGGGGACGCAATGGCGGCGACCTCGGTGACGGTGCTGTCCGACTACGGCAAGGGCGTGCTGGGCGGCGATGTCCCTGCCCGGCTGGTGGCCGCCGCGCGCAAGACCGGCCGCAAGCTGATCGTGGACCCGCGCGGCGCCGATTTCAGCCGCTATGCCGGCGCGGACATCGTGATGCCGAACCGCTCCGAACTCGCCGGCGCCACAAAGATGCCGGTGGACACCGAGGCCGCGATCGTCGCCGCCGCAACCGAATTGCGCACGCGTCACGGCTTCGGCGCGGTGGTCGTGACCCGCGGCAATGACGGCATGACGCTGATCGACGCCAACGGCGCGCAGCATTTCCCGGCCGAGGCGGCTGAGGTCTACGATACCTCCGGCTGCGGCGACACCGCGTTGGCGACGCTGGCTGCTGCCGTGGCGGCGCAGATCCCCCTGCCGGTGGCGGTGCGGCTGGCCAACCTCGCGGCCGGCGTCGTGGTCGGCAAGGTTGGCACCGCCGTCGCCCGCCAGGCGGACCTGCTGGAGGCACTGTCGCCCCAGCGCAGCGCGCTGCGCAAGATCGTGACGCGGGAGGCCGCCGTCGAGCAGGTGGAGCGCTGGCGCCACAAGGGCTGGCGTGTCGGCTTCACCAATGGCTGTTTCGACCTGCTGCACCCCGGCCACGTGCACCTGCTGGAGTCGGCGCGCGAGAAATGCGACCGGCTGGTGGTCGGGCTGAACTCCGACGCCTCGGCGACGCGGGTGAAAGGCGGCCCCCGCCTGGTGCAACCCGAGGCCGCGCGCGCCGCGATCCTGGCGAGCCTGGCCAGCGTCGACCTGGTCTGCATGTTCGACGAGGACTCGCCGGAGTCGCTGATCGAAGCGCTGCGACCCGATCTGCTGGTCAAGGGCGCGAATTACACGCTGGACCAGGTGGTGGGCGCAGAGCTGGTGCAAAGCTGGGGGGGTTCGGTCGCGCTGGCGGACCTGCTGCCGGGCCACTCCACGGCCGCGACGCTGGCGCGCATCCGCGAATAGCCGGCACTTTCCCCGGCATGTCCTCCTCGGGTCCGAGGACGCGCGGCCCCACAACGCTGCCCACACCGAAGACATCGGTGCCCGCGACGTGAAGTCCCGATCTCGCCATCGTGCGGTTCGCACCGCTACGATCTGCCCGATAGTCGGCGGCCAGGCCTCTTCGATGGCGTAACGACCCCTCGTCACAGGCCGCCAACCGCCAGCGAGGTGCCTGCGCATGCCCATGACGGACGTCATCGACGCGGACGCCGCCCCTGCCCGCACGGTCGACCATGCCGCGCATCCCGCGCGTGCTGCCGCGCTCGACGGCCTGGCAGCCCTGCTCTGCATCCTGCCGCTGCTGCTGACCGCGCATCTGCCGCTGACCGATCTGCCCAATCACCTCGCGCGGCAATACATCCTGCGGGACTGGGCGAGCAGCCCGACCCTCCAGGCGTTCTACGCCATCCACTGGGCGCTCGTGCCGAACCTGGCGCTGGAGATCTTCGTCCTCGCGGTTCGGCGGGTCATGTCGATCGACCTCGCCATCCGAACGTTCTGCATCGTCACGATGCTGCTGCTGTTCGGGGGCACGCGGCTCGTCAACCGGCAACTCGGGGGGGCGCAGGCCAGGGCCTACCGGTTCGCACCGCTGCTCTGCTACGGCGGACCGTTCCAGTATGGCTTCCTGAGCTACTGTTTCGGAATCGGACTGGCCTTGCTGCTGTTCGGTTTCTACCTGCGCATCCGCGAACGGGGATGGGGCTGGCTCGTCCTGCTCATGCCGCTCAGTTTCGCGCTGCTGCTCTGCCACCTCGCCGCGTTCGGACTGTTCGCGATCGCTGTCGGGGCCTGCGAACTGACCCACGGCTTCGTGGCGGCCGGAGGACTGACACGCCGGCTGCCGGCCGCGCTGGTGCGCCATCAGGTCGGGCCGCTGCTCTGCCTTGTGCCGGTGTTCCTGGTATTCCTCTGGCTCAGCCCGACTGCGGACCACAGCACGGCCGCTTCCATCATCCGGTTCAGCACCCTGCATCAAAAAGCCCGGTCATTCGCCTCGATCACGCTGTTCACCAGCCCGAAGCTGGAAGTCGGGCTGCTGGCCCTGGCGCTGGCAGGGCTGGCAGCGGCAGTGCTGAGCCGGACAATGCGCCTGCACCCGGTTGGCGCGGCCGCCACCGCAACCATGCTGCTGGTGTGGCTGGCCCTGCCCAACATCGCGCTGGGCGGCGCGTATATCGACTACCGCGTGCCATGGGCGGTGGCCTTCTTCCTGCTTGCGAGCGTCATCCCCGGGCGGCGTCATGACCGGCTGGCGGTCCCGTTCGCGGGCTGCTTCGCCGCCCTGGCGGTCGCCCGCATCGCGCTGATCGCCGGCCTGTGGCTGAGCTGGGAGCCGACCCTGGCGGCGCTCGACACTGCGCTGAGCCGCCTGCCGGTCGGCAGCCGCCTGATGGTGGTGGAGGGCCGCCCGCCCTCCGGCGAAGTGTTCCGCCAGCCCGACCTGGAGCATGTCGCCGCCTACGCCGTGGCGCGGCGCCAGGCCTTCATGCCGGGCATGTTCGCGAGCCTGTCCGGGCAGATCCTGTATTTCCAGCCGCACTACCTCGACCTGGCGCAGCAGGCGGCGTTCGAGGTGGCGATCCCGGCTTCGCTGGAGAGGGTATTGCCGGACTATGACTACATCCTGGATTTGCTGCCGGACCTGGCGCGGATCGGGCCGGACGTGCCGGTGGTTTGTGAGGCAAGCGGGCCGCATTTCATGCTGTTGAAGGTCGGCGGAGAGGGGGCGGCAGCGCTGGGGGACAACGTGCCCTGTCCGGGTTGAGAGCGTGAGACCGTGCCTCCCCGTCGGATCGTCTGTGCCGGCAGCAGCGTCTTTGATTCAATACAGAGTTTGAAGGCGAGTCAGGAGTCCACAGAGAGGCAGAAATACGCTCTCCGTGGACTCCTGACTCGCCTTCAGGCTCCGTGTTGAATCAGGAACCAAACGACGGGCACGGACCTGACGCGTGCAGCCGCGACCGGACACCGGGCGCACCGCTATTCCTTCACCGCCCCGGTCATCGACGACACGTAATACTCGACAAAGAACGAGTAGATGATCGCCACCGGCACCGACCCCAACAGCGAGCCCGCCATCAGCGAGCCCCACTGGTAGACGTCTCCGGTCACCAGTTCCGTCAGGATCGCGACCGGAACGGTCTTCTTCTCGGTGCTCTGGATGAATGCCAGCGCGTAGATGAACTCGTTCCATGACAGGGTGAATGCGAAGATCCCCGCCGAGATCAGTCCCGGCACCGCCAGCGGCAGGGTGATCCGCCGCAGGATCTGCAGGCGCGATGCCCCGTCGATCAGCGCGCACTCCTCCAGTTCATACGGGATCGACTTGAAGTAGCCGATCAGCAGCCACGTGCAGAACGGGATCAGGAACGTCGGATAAGTCAGAATCAGCGCGATCGGATTATCGAACAGCCCGAACTGGAACACGATCGTTGCGAGCGGAATGAACAGGATGGTCGGCGGCACCAGGTAGGCCAGGTAGATCGCCAGCCCGACATGCTGCGCACCGCGGAACCGCAGTCGCTCGATCGCATAGGCCGCCAGCACGCTGGCACCCACCGACAGGAACGTGGCGGCGGTGGCGATCCCCATGGTGATCATCAGCCAGCGCGGGTACTCCGTCTCGAACAGCAGCTTGCGGATGTTGTCGAGCGTCGGCGAGTGTACCCAGAACGGGTTGTACTCCTTGTAGTCGTACATCTCGTAGTCGGGTTTCACCGACGTGATGGCCATCCAGTAGAACGGGAACAGCAGCACGGTCAGGAACAGCGCCAGCGGGATGTAGACCGTGATCACACGCCGGGTCCGGCTGTCCCAGGACAGCCGCTCCGGCACGTCCACGGTCTTGCCGGCGATGACCTCGATCTCGTCCCGCGCGGTGATCAGTCCGTCAGTCATTGCCGCCACCCTGCTGCCATTTGCGCCGTCCCAC
>JARLIJ010000413.1 GCA_031291795.1 Acetobacteraceae bacterium
CCGCCACCGTCCACGCGCCGGCCGCGGGCGATGCGCCGCAGGTGCACCGCGCCCAGGGCGAGCGCCGCGCCCGCGTGGCCCTGCTGGCCGGCTGCGCCCAGCAGGTGCTGGCACCCGAGATCAACGCCGCCACCATCCGCCTGCTGACGCGCCTCGGCGTCGAGGTGGTGATTGCCCGTGGCGCCGGCTGTTGCGGCGCGCTCAACCACCACATGGGCCAGCACGACGCAGCCATGGACCTCGCCCGCGCCAACATCGCCGCCTGGAGTGCCGAATCGGACGGGGCGGGGCTGGATGCGATCATCGTGAACGCATCGGGCTGCGGGACGACGGTGAAGGATTACGGCTTCATGTTCCGCACCGAACCAGACCCCTGGCGCAGCCATGCCGAGAAAGTCTCCAGCCTCGCCTTGGATATCACCGAGTTCCTCGCCCGCCTCGGCTACGCGCCGACCGAACCGCCGCCCGGCCTGACGGTCGCCTACCATTCGGCCTGCAGCCTGCAGCATGGCCAGGGGGTGACCGCGGAGCCGAAGCAGCTGCTTGCCAAGGCGGGATTCCGCGTTGTGGAGCCCGTCGAAGGTCATATCTGCTGCGGCTCGGCCGGCACCTACAACCTGATGCAGCCGGCGATCGCTGCGCGGCTGCGGGCCCGCAAGCTCGAGAATTTGACCGCCATACGGCCGGACCTGGTGGCGGCCGGCAATATCGGCTGCATCGCCCAGCTTGCCGGCGATACGCTGCCCGTGGTGCACACGATCGAGCTGTTGGATTGGATGGCCGGCGGCCCACGGCCAGCAGCGCTGCCCGCGCAGACTGCCATGTAGGGCTTGCAAGCGACCCGGCTGCGGCGCGACGATGCTGTTCATGCGCCACTTCGTCCTGCCGCTGCTGCTTGCCCTCGCGCCCGGTCTGGCTGCCGCGCAGCCGACTGGTGACCAGCCGCCGGGCACTCAACTCCCCGGCACCCAGCCCCCCGGCACCCTGCCCCCCGGCACCCTGCCTCTGGGCCAGCCGCCCACCGGAAGCCGGCCGCCTGCCAGCCAGGCCTCGGGCAACAAGGCGGCTGACCGGGCGGCGCTACTGGACGCGCTGCACGCCGCACCGGATGAGACGCTCGCGGTCCATCTGGAAGCACGCCTGCGCGAGATGTGGCTTGAAGCCGGCTCCCCGGCGGTGACCCTGCTCATGAGCCGCGGCCTGCGGGCGCTCAATGCCGGCCAGTCGGACGACGCGATTGAGGCGTTCACCGATGCGCTGACGCTCGATCCCAACCTCGCCGCCGCTTACCACCAGCGTGCACTTGCCCGGTTCCATGCGGGCGACACGCAGGGCGCCATCCGCGACATCGAGGAGACCTTGAAGCGTGAGCCGCGCGACTTCGCGGCGTTCCGCTCGCTGTCGGAGATCGCTGCCGCGCGAGAGGACTGGAAGGGAGCCTACGCCGCCTGGCAGAAGCTGCTGGAGATCGATCCGAAGACCCCCGGCGGCGACGCGAAGCTGCGTGACCTTAAACGCCGGGCGTTCGGCGAGGAGGCCTAGCCGCCCGCCATCCCGGCCGGCGTGATTGCGGACGCGCCCGGCCAACGCCGGCCCGTACCTCGCGTCGTTCGTCCACCCGAAGCCGCCCTGCCAGTGTCCCGATTCCGAAGTTCGCAGCAACGGGCGAGCGTCGGAATCGGAACACTTGCTCTTTGTTTTCAGTGGCCTGTTGATCCCCTATGCCCGCTGCAAAGGGTAGCGAACTTCGGGGCAGGACACTACGTGACCGCCTCCAGCATGGCCGCTACCCGGCCAATGAGCTGCGCCCCCGGAACGGGTTTACGGACCAGCGAGTACGAACCGCTGACCGCGCCCCCCACGGCAAGCGCCGCAGCATCGCCCGAGTATCCGGTCAACAGGATCGCCGGCAAGCCGGGTCGCAGCACCTGGGCTGCGCGGATCAGCGTCAACCCGCTCATGCCGGGCATCGACAGGTCGGTCACCATCACATCAACTGGACGGCCCTGCTCCAGCAGCGCGATCGCCTCGGTGCCGTCCGCTGCAGGCAACACCGCGTAGCCGGCGTCCTCGAGCTGGGCTGCCAGCGTATCGCGCACCAGGGAGTCGTCATCCACCAGCAGGACGCGCCCCGCACCGCCGCCGCCTCCGCCGATCATGCCCGTTTCGCCACGGTCCAGCGCCATCGTTCCCTCCATTCCCCTGTCCGTGGCAGCCTGGGGCAGCCACAACGTCACTACGGTACCTTCCCCGGGGGTGCTTTCGATCGCGAGACCGCCGCCGGACTGTTCGACGAAGCCTTTCACCATCGACAGCCCGAGCCCGGTGCCCTTGCCGACGCCTTTGGTTGTGAAGAACGGTTCGGCGACGCGCGCCAGCACATGACGCTCCATGCCGACGCCGGTATCGTGCACCGCGAGCCGGATATACGATCCGGGCGCGAGGCCGGCGCGATGGTCGTCGGCCTGAGGGCCCACCTGCTCCGCTGCCGCGGCCAGCGTCATCACGCCGCCGTCGGGCATGGCGTCGCGCGCATTGGTCGCCAAGTTCACCAGGGCGGTCTCGAGTTGGCCCTTGTCGGCCAGGAGGTTGGGCAGGTCGGGCCGCAGCTCCAGCTGGACCCGGATCGCGGCACCCAACGTGTAGGTGCAGATCTCCCGCAGTCCTTCGAGCAGGGTTGCCGGCGCGATCGTCTCCGCTTCCAGGTCGCTGCGGCTGGCGAACGCAAGCATGCGCCGCGTGATCGATGCACCGCGCCCGGCGGCATCGATGATCACATGGGCGAGTCGGCGCACAGCGGACAGGTCGTTCGGGCGCCGTTCGATCAGGGCCGCGCCGCTGGCAACCGCCTGCAGCACGTTGTTGAAATCGTGCGCGATGCCGCCGGCGAGCTGGCCCAGCGCCTGCATCCGTTCGGCATGCACCGCCCGCACCTGGGCGGCTTCGCGCGCGGCGACCTCCTCCGCCACCCGCTGCTCCAGCTCGCTGTTGAGCCGGTGCAGGTCGGCCTCGGCCTCCCGCAATGCGGTGACGTCCGTCAGGCTTTCGGTCACCGCGAGCGACCGGCCCGCGGCGTCGCGGCGCAGCACCCAGTGGCCGGCGACGACGATCTGCCGGCCGTCCCGGCAGGTATGGATCAGGTCGCCGTGCCACGTGCCGTCCCGCGCGAGCGCGGCTTCCACCGCGGCCTGTCCGTTCGGGAACACCGTCCGCAGCAGTGTATGCGATGCCTGGCCGACTGCTTCGGCCACCGTCCAGCCGTACAGCTTTTCGCAGCCCTGCGACCAGAAGGTGATGTGCCCATCGGGATCGCGCACCAGCAGGGCGGCGAGATCCAGGGTATGCACCAGGTCGCGCAGCCGCGCTTCATTGTCGCGCAGCACCTTGTCGGTGCGCTTGCGGTTCGTGATGTCGCGTACCATGATGACTGCGCCGACGATGCTGTCCTGCACGACGACCGGTGCGCTGGAGCAGTCGACATCCACCGCGGCCCCGTCGCGGCGATAGAACACCTCCTCATGCCCGACCTTCGCCCCGCCGGTGCGCAGCACGTGCATCAGCGGCGATTCCCAGGCGTGGTACGGCCGGCCGTCGGGGCGGCGGTATTGCACCACGTCATGCAGTACCTGGCCGATCAGCTCCTCCTGCCGCCAACCGGACAGACGTTCGGCCTCGGGGTTGGCGTAGGTAACCCGACCTTGTGGATCGGTGAGGAAGATCGCCTCGGTGGTGCTTTCGGTGACCGCCCGCAGCAGGGTCAGTTGGTACTGCATCGCGCGTTGGACGCGGTCGCGTTCGGCTGCCATGCCGGCCAGCCGGGCGGCGAGGTCGTCGACTTCGCGCAAGCCGGTGCGGACCGGGGCGCCGCCCTGTGCTTCACCCACGGCCCGCAGGGAGCCAACCAGGCGCTGGGCAAGCAGGAAGGCGGAAAGCAGGCCGGCGGTCACCAGCAGGCCGCCGATGCCGATGGCGCGGAACATGTCGGCGCGGAGCGGCGCCTGGAACACGGCGTCCGGCATGCCGAGCACGACGGCGTAGTGGCTGATCGGGGCGTGGGCGAAGGCGAAGATGGCCGGCACGCCTTCCATCGTCACGTTGGCGCGGACGATGCCCTGTGGCTGTGTGTTCAGGTGGTCCGACATCGCTTCGCTCAGCTGCGTGCCCTGGCGGGCCGTCTGGTCGGTGCTGCGGGCGACCACCGTGGCATTGCGGTCGACGATGGAGGCGACCCAGCCCGGCTCGTCGCCGGCGGGGGCAAGGTGGAGCACCGAGGCGAAGCGTTCCGGCGGGATGCCCGCGGCAAAGGCGTAGCGCGGCCGGCTGGTCTCGCCCTGGCCGAACACCGGGACGGCGACCGCGGTGTTCGTTCCGCCGTTATGCACGCCGGGGATCAGATCGGTGATCGTGACCTGGCCGGAGGCCAATGCTGCGAGTGACGCCATGCCGCCCGGCACATCCTTGTAGCGTGCGCCGGGCGGCCAGGAGGTGGCAAGCAGCTTGGTGCCGTCGTTACCGATCAGGGCGATAGGGGCATCGCCGAACCGGGTGGACATCGCCCGCATTTCCGTTTCGACACCAACAAGATCACCCTGGGCCAGCGACGCCGAGGTCGCCAGGGCGCGCAGGGCGGTTTCCACCCGCTCGAATTCGCGGTCGGTCAGTTGCGCCATGCTGCGCGCCTGTTCGATGAGTGCGGCTTCCTGCACGGCTTGCTGGCTTTCGTGAACGCGCCAGATTGCGAGTGTGCTTAGGCCCAGCAACGGCACCGCGACCGCAACAACAAGCCAGAGGAGGCGAGTGGCGACGCGGCTGCCCAGGGCCGAACCGGCCGTGAAATGGCCTTGGCTGGACCTGGGAATAATCTGCCACAATCTGGCAAGTCCGTTCGTCACTTCAGGATCCTCAACGGAAGTTGAACCTCGGGGGTCCTTGTACGCCTCACAATGTAGAGAACGCGTGGCTCGGAAGCCACGGAAAAAAGTATCACGGGGATTTCAATTTTTACTTCTGTTTTCGGTACAGTTGCCTACATCTACCAATACTGGCACGTCCTTGCTCGCGATCGCGTGATTGTGGACGGGTCCGGCCGCGAACGAATCAGCGGCGGGCGACAATGAACAGCCGGCGGAACGGCAACAGGGTCGAGCCGTCGGCGCGTCGCGGATAATGCGGCCGCAAAGCGGCGGAATACGCTGTTCGGAAGGCCGCGCGCAGCACCGGATTCGAATCCAGCAGGTCGAGGAACGGGCGCAGGCTGCTGCCGGACGCCCACTCGGTGACCGCATCCTCCCCCTGCAGGACGTGCAGGTAGGTGGTCTCCCACATGTCCAGGCTCGCGACATGCGGGCGGATCAGGTCGTAGTAGCTGCCCGTTGGCAGCAACGAGCGGGCGAAACCCGCGTCGCGCAGGCGCTCCGCCCAGGGACCGCTGGCGGCGACCTCGCCCTGCAGCGCGCGCAAAGGGGCATCATGCATCGCCGGCATCTGCACCGCCAGCACGCCGCCGGGCGCGAGCAGGGATACCAGGCGCGGGAACAGCGTCTCGTGCCCACCCACCCAGTGCAGGGCTGCGTTCGAGTAGATCAGGTCGGGCGGCGAGTCCGGCTGCCAGATGGCGAAGTCGCCTTGTGCGAAGCTGCAATCGGGCGCGGCGGCACGGGCCTTCTCCAGCATGGCGGGGGAGCCGTCGATGCCGCAGACCGCCGCCGCCGGGAAGCGCTGCCTGAGGATGGCGGTGACGTTGCCGGCACCGCAGCCGAGGTCGGTCACCTGCGCCGCCTGGGCCAGCGGCACCTGAGCGAGCAGGTCGAGCGCGGGGCGCAACCTTTCATTGGAGAACCGCAGGTATTGCGCCGGATCCCAGCTTGTTGTCGTGATCGCCATGGAAGCCTCCGATTGCCTTGCCGCTGCCGGTTGTACGACATGGCTGTCAGGCCGTCGCCTGTGCTCCTGGGCCGGGGTGGCACAAAACACTGACGCCGTCTGCGACGGACATCGTCCGATCGGCGTGCATCGGCGCGGGCCGCGCAGGTCCGGCGATACAGCTGATAATCCGCGCCAACGCGCGTATTTCATGTCGAAACGTTCGTCGGCGCGCGCGTCATGGAATACAAGATCTCCGGGACCGTCATGCAAACGGTCTCCCTCGATCTGATGCCGGGCGAGACGGTCTTCAGCCAGACCAACTGCCTGTGCTGGATGAACGATGAAATCGAAATGAGTACCAGTACCGGCGGTGGCTTCTTTGCTGGACTGGCACGCGGCTTCGCCGGTGGTGGCCTGTTCGTGACCGACTTCATCGCCCGCGGTACCGGCCGTGTCGCGTTCGCGCCACGGTTTCCCGGATGGTATTCCTTGACCTGTCGGGGGAGGTGGTGCGGCACGACCCGGCACAAAGCGAGCCGTTGCGGGTTTATGCCGGGCATGTCGGCGTCATGGATCCGACAATTCAGTTCGACATCCAGATGGTGCGCGGCTTTCGCAATATCCGGGCTGGCGGCGAAAGGGGTGTTCCTGGCGACCCTGACCGGCCCGGGTCATGTCTGCGTTGCAGAGCATGCCGCTCCTCAACCTGGCCGAGGAAATCGCGCGCTTCCTGTCGGCGCGGACGAAAACCTCGACGGTTGCCAGCGCCGGCCCGGCGGCAGCGGTCGGTGGGATCCTGGGCGGGCTGTTCGGCGGGACCGGCAACAACAAGCCAGGGTGTCGGGTTTCGCCGTGCCGTCAGGGCAGCCGGGCGAGCAGGCGGACCAGCGATTTCGTGCGGGGGGCGAAAAGCCTGGCCGCGAAGGCGCTGCCGGCGGCACGTTTGCCAGCCTCGTTGCGGGTCGGGTAAGGCAGCACCAACCCGGCCAGAGCCGACAGGCGCGTGCGTTGGGCGATCGCCAGCGCCCACAGGCCGATCATCTCACCGGCATTGGCCGACAGGATGCCGGCGCCCAACAGGCGGTTGCCAGCGGCGACGAGTTTCACCAGGCCGGCCGGATCGCGTTCGGCAGCGGCGCGGTCGTTGTCCGACAGCGGCCAGCGCAGCACCTGCACGGTGTGGCCGGCGGCCCGCGCCTCGGCCTCGGTCAGGCCGGCCTGAGCGAGTTCCGGGCTGGTATAGGTGACGCGCGGCAGGGCGGCGTAGTCGAGCCTGCCCGGCAGCCGGAACAGCGCCCGGCGGACGAACAGCGCCGCATGGGCGCTGCCAACATGGGTGAACGCGCGCGGGCCGAGGCCCTGCGGGTCGGCGATGTCGCCCACCGCGAACACGCGGCGATTAGTCAGGCTGCGCAGGCCACGGTCGGTGGCGATGCCCGCTTCGGTTGCCCGCACCTGACCAGCTTCGAGGTCCAGCGACTCCAGGTTGGGCCGCCGGCCGGTGGCGACCAGCAGGTGGGAGCCAGCAATGCGCCGTCCGTCCGCGAGGCGCAGGACGGGGCCGGCCTCGACGGCTGCAACCGCCACATCCTCCAGCAGCGTCACGCCCCGGCGGATCAGGGCGGTCCGCAGGCCGGCGACCAGTTCGGGGTCTTCCCGCATCGCGATGCTGGCTGATTCAACGAGAGTGACCCGGCAGCCGAGGCCGGCGAAGGCGTCCGCCATCTCCAGCCCGATCGGGCCGCCCCCCAGGATCAGCAGGTGGTCCGGCCGTTCGGCCAGGTCGAACAGCGTGGCGTTGGTGAGGAACCGCAGCTGGTCCAGTCCGGAGATCGGTGGCACGGCCGGGCGGCTGCCCGCGGCGATCACGATGCGCCGGGCGGTCAGGCGGCTGCCGTCTACCGACAACGTGTCGGGGGCCACGAACCGTGCCTCGGCCTGCAGGACGGTTGCGCCCAGGGCGCGGAACCGTGCCGCCGAATCGATGGGTGCGA
Organism: Acetobacteraceae bacterium; assembly: GCA_031291795.1. Classification (GTDB taxonomy): domain Bacteria; phylum Pseudomonadota; class Alphaproteobacteria; order Acetobacterales; family Acetobacteraceae; genus Rhodopila. Next base: position 7,860 of record JARLIJ010000413.1, read on the forward strand.
GGCCGGCTATCACGCCGTGGACGTGGCGGCGCAGCGCGTCCCAGTCGATCTCGGGGGCACGCAGGCGCACGCCGAACCGGTCCGCCTCCCGTATCGCCTCGGCCGCATGCGCCGCCGCCAGCAGCGCCTTGCTCGGCACGCACCCCGCATTGAGGCAGTCTCCGCCCATCTGGTCGCGCTCGATCAGCGTGACGCGCAAGCCAAGCTGGGCCGCCGCGGCGGTAACGGAGAGGCCGGCGGCACCCGCGCCGATGACCGCAAGATCGCAATCAGGCATCGATGGTCCCGCGACGCCACAGCAGCGGCAGAAGTGCCAGCGCCGCCAGGGCAAGCAGCGGGCCCAGCACCGGCAGCGAGACGATGACGCCCAGATCCGGCTGGCCGCCGACCGCCAATATGCCGCCGATCCCCACACCGGTCCACGCGAGCACCGCGGTGACCGGCAGGATGCCCAGGGCGGTTGCGGCGACATATGTATGGAGCCGCATGCCGCACAACGCCGCCGCCAGGTTCACCAGCCAGAACGGAAACAGCGGCACGAGGCGGATCGCCAGCAGATAGCGGAATCCGTCCTGTCGCAACCGAAGCCGCAGCGCCTCGCTGCGCGGGCCGCCGCGCTGCGTCAGCGCCTCGCCAAGTGCGGATTGCATCGCAAGGAACAGTAGCGTCGCCCCCGCAGTGGCCGCCAGCACGGCCAGGCCGGTCCCGGCCAGCATGCCGAACAGCAACCCACCAGTCGCGGTAAACAGCGAACCGGCCGGCACGGAGAGCGTCACGGCTGCGGCGTAGGCCAGCACATACCCGGCTGCGGCCAGCAGCGGATGAACCGCCACCCATGCCGCAAGACCCTGCTGATGGTGCGCCAGGCTCGCCCAGCTCAACGTGCCAGACCATCCGCCGGCCCAAACCACCAACGCGACGACGCCCAATCCCAGCAATGGCAGAACACGCACCATGTCGGCAGGTGTAGCCCATCGCGGCCGCCAGGGCATGACAAAGCGGGCGATTCGCATCGTCGATCCGCGCATCGGTGGACCGCGCGGTGCGGATGATCGCGATCAGGCCGCTCTCGCGCGTTGACGGGCAGGGGCGCCCCCCGTATAAGCCGCCGCCTGCGACGGGCTACCCTGGCGGGTGGGCCCGTGCCCGCGTCCGCGTGGGATCAGTTGGCCGGTGCCCGCGTCCGCGCGGGTTCAGTTGGAATGTCGGAGACGTATTGTGAAGCGCACCTATCAACCGTCGAAGCTGGTCCGCAAGCGTCGGCACGGGTTCCGCGCCCGGATGGCGACCGTCGGCGGCCGGAAGGTGCTGGCCAACCGCCGCGCCAAGGGCCGCAAGCGCCTGTCGGCCTGAGGGTCGGCGCGGCTGCGGGCGCGCTGCCATGCCAGCCGCATCCATGGTCGCCGCTCCCCTGCCTGCCTCTGCGGGAGGGGGCGCCGCGACCGGGGGGATCGCCCCCAGGGACGGGACCGATGCGCGTAGCGTTGGCGCCGTGGCCTGCCGCGATATTGTGCCTGGCCGCCTGAAGCGCCGTGCGGAGTTTCTGCGGATTGCCGCGAAGGGCCGCAAGGCGCCGATGCCAGGGCTTGTGCTGCAAGCCCTGCGGCGCGATGACACGGCCCCGGCGCGGTTGGGGTTCACCGTCACGAAGAAGGTCGGCAATGCCGTGGTGCGCAACCGCACGCGGCGTCGGCTGAAGGAGGCGGCGCGGTTGTTGTTGCAGGACCATCCAGTGACAGGAGTCGATCTCGTGCTGATCGGGCGCGACGGCACGCGCAAGCGCGACTTCCGACTGTTGCAGGACGATATCAGGCGCGCGCTGGGCAAGGCTGGCGTGACGTGACGCCCGCGGCGCATGTCGCGGTCGGGTTTGTCCGCACCTATCAATGGACGGTACGGCCGCTGATCGGCGCCAATTGCCGGTTTTGGCCAAGCTGCAGCGAATATGCCATCGAGGCGGTGCGTGAACACGGCGCGCTGCGCGGCAGTGGCCTCGCGGCCCGGCGGATCCTGCGCTGCAATCCGTGGCACCCCGGTGGGGTCGATCCCGTGCCGCCCTGCGTCCACCGCCGTGCGCAGGGATACCGGGACGCAGGCGCCCCGGACGTAAGAACCCAGAACGCAAGACCGAGTCCAAAGGCACGGTAATGGATCAAAAGCGGCTTTTCCTGGCGATCGCGGTCTCGCTCGCCATCCTGCTCGGCTTCCAGTGGATCGTCGCACCGCATCTGCCGAAGCCCCCCGTGCGTACGGCGCAGACCGAGGAGACGCCCGAGAGGACCACTGCCACGCCCGCCGAAGGCTCCGCGGGTGTTGGCGGTGCCACCGCATCCACCCCGCAGGGGGTGCCAAAGAACGTGCCGCGCGTGAAGATCGCCGGCCATCGGGTGCAGGGCTCCATCAGCCTGCTGGGCGCGCGCGTCGATGACGTGGTCCTGTCGGACTACAAGGAGACGCTCGCCCCCGACTCGCCCGACGTCCGCCTGCTGGAGCCGCGCTCCGACCCGCAGCCCTACTACGTGCAATACGGCTGGACCCCAGCCGAGGGCGAGACCGTCAAGGTGCCCGACAACGACACGGTGTGGACCGCCTCGGCGGACACGCTCAGCGCCGGCCACCCGGTGACCCTGAGCTGGGACAACGGCGCCGGCCTGACCTTCCACCTGCTGCTGTCGGTCGACGACGATTATATGTTCTCGGTCCGCCAGTCGGTGCAGAACGCCTCCGGCCAGCCGGTGAAGCTGTTCCCCTGGTCGCGCATCCGCCGCGACTACACGCCGCAGGTCGCCGGCTACTACATCCTGTTCGAGGGCCTGCTGGGCGTGGTCGATGGCACGCTGCAGGAGACCACTTACGCCAAGGCCAAATCCCAGGGCGAGAAGGCGAACGGCATCGCCTACAACGCGCCGGCCACCGGCGGCTGGGCCGGCATCACCGACAAATACTGGCTGACCGCGCTGGTGCCCGACCAGGCGGTCGCGGAGAAGGTGAATTTCCGCCACATCGAGGACCATGGCGACCACTACCAGGTCGATTACGTCACGCAGGACGCGCAGACCGCGGCCCCGGGTGGCGAGGCGATGCTGGACTCGCACGTGTTCGCCGGCGCCAAGCTGGTGCATCTGCTGGACCGTTATCAGGATGAGCTGCACATCCCGAATTTCGACAAGGCGGTCGATTTCGGCATGTTCTACTTCCTGACCAAACCGTTCTTTTTCGCGCTGGACTTCTTCAACGGCGTGATCGGGAATTTCGGCCTGGCGATCATGGTGTTCACCGTCTGCGTGAAGGCGGTGTTCTTCCCGCTGGCCAACTACTCCTATCGCTCCATGAGCAAGATGAAGCTGCTGGCGCCAAAGATGACGGCGCTGCGGGAGCGGTTCAAGGAAGAGCCGCAGCGCATGCAGCAGGAAATGATGGCGCTGTACAAGACCGAGAAGGTCAACCCGGCCTCGGGCTGTCTGCCGATGGTCGTGCAGATCCCGGTGTTCTTCTCGCTCTACAAGGTGATCTTCGTCACGATCGAGATGCGCCAAGCGCCGTTCTTCGGGTGGATCCACGACCTGTCGCAGGTCGACCCGACCAACGTGTTCAACCTGTTCGGGCTGCTGCCGTTCAATCCGATCGCCATCCTGCCGATCCTGCATCTGGGTGCCTGGCCGCTGATCATGGGCTTCACGATGTTCATGCAGCAGCGGCTGAACCCGCCGCCGCCGGATCCGGTGCAGGCGCGCATGTTCCAGTTCATGCCGATCATCTTTACCTTCATGCTGGCGAATTTCCCGGCCGGGCTGGTGATCTACTGGAGCTGGAACAACACGCTCTCGATCGCGCAGCAATGGCTGATTCAGCGGCGCACCCGGCTGGACCGTCCGAGCCTGGCGCGGGGCTGAGGCGGGGGCCGGCCAAGGGGTTTGGTAACTCCGGCGGATCAGGCCGGCGACCTTGACGCATCGTTCGTCGGGGCGCGAATGAAGGGCGGTAGGGCGCTGGAGGCGGAAGAGTGGCTGCCCTTGCGTCTTCGGTTGCCTGCCGCACGCCGACGGTTCATGAGTGACGCATGCCACTTGAACCAGAACCACCTGAGAACACGACGACGCTGATCGGGCAGGTCGACCCCGATGAAGCGGCCGAGGCGCTGGAGGCCGGCCGCAAGCTGTTCGCCGGCGAATGCACCTTCTTCTTCGGCGCCCAGAAGCTGGAGCAATTGCCGCCGCCCGCGCGTACCGAGATCGCATTCGCCGGCCGCTCGAATGTCGGAAAATCCTCGCTGCTGAACGCGCTCACGGGCCGCAAAGGCCTGGCGCGTGCCTCCAACGAGCCGGGGCGCACCCGCCAGCTCAATTTCTTCGACCTCGCGGGCCGGCTGACCCTGGTCGACATGCCGGGCTACGGCTACGCGCGGGCCTCAAAGGAGATCAAGGCCGACTGGCAGGGCATGATGTTCGAGTACCTACGCGGCCGGCCGACGCTGCGCCGGGTGGTCCTGCTGCTCGACGCGCGGATTGAAGTGAAGGAGGCCGACACCCAGGTCATGGACCTGCTCGACCGCGCGGCGGTGACATTCCTGGTCGTGCTGACCAAGGCGGATGGCGTCAAGCCGGCTGCGCTGCTGCGCAAACAGGCCGAGGCGGAGGCGCTCTCCCGAACCCATCCCGCCGCGTTCCCGCAAGTGCTGACCACCAGCAGCGAAACTGGCGAGGGCATCCCCGACCTGCGGGCAGCGCTCGCAGTGCTGGCGGACCCGGTTTAGCAATAAACGTGGCTGTGGCCTCTACGCCGCGCCGCTGTCCTGGTAGCGTGTACCCGACTCCACAGCATATGAGGCAGGCGATGCCCCGCCGACCGGATCAGGGTCCAACGCGTCGCAGGCGAAGCGCCATCGAGAAGGCGATGGCCGAACTCGCCGGCGCCATGCTGAGCCACTATTTCGCGGATGCGGCGGCAATGCAGCGCTATGTCGCGCAGATGCGCCTGCCCAAGCGCAAGCGTGCCCAGGGCCTGCATGGCGAGCTTGCGGTCTGGCGCCCCGACGAGGAATCGCAGGTGATCCTGCGCGCCACGCCGGAGCCGATGCAGTTCCTGTTCGATCTCGCCCATCCGTTCGGCGAGGCGACGATGAACGTGCGCTACGACCTCGTCACTGGCGCGGTGGGCGAAGTCGTGGTCAGCGATATGAACGCGGACCGCAGCGCGTTCCGCGATGTGCTGGAGAACTGGATCATCGACCTCGAAGCGGAGGAGATCGACGAGCCGGCAGATGAGATCACGTCGCTGGAGGGCCTGGTCTCTCCGCTGGGCGGCAGGTCCGCATCCGATCCGGACGCGGACCTGCCGCTGGAAGCCAGCGCGGACGATGCGAGGCGCGTCCATACCATCGCCACGGCCGATGCGCGCCAACGCAGCCGCAAGCGGCCCGGACCGCCCGATGCCACCGATCGTGCCTGGATCGCCGCCAATCCGCAGGCGCTGTGGCCGATCCTGGACCAATATGTCGCCGCCAGCATCGCACCGACGCGCGACGAGGCCCTGATCGATACGTATCGTGTCCTGCTGGTCGTCGTGCTCGAGCAGATCCGCATGAGCCGGGAAACGGGCTACGACTGGGCAACCCCAATGATCGAGGCCTACCAGGCGCGCGTCGCAGCCCTCGGGCAGGAAGAGGCGTTGCCTTTGCCGGACTGGTTCCAGCTCAACACCGCCATGACCGAGGCCAGGATCCAGCTGACGCCCGCCGAACGGGAGGCTGTGGCCGTGATCGGCGCAAGCGAAGGGCCGCCGGACATGCCGGACGCCTTGCGCGCGATGCTGGAGACCCTGCTCGACGAGATGGCCGGCTCCGTCGCGACGCCGTTCGAGTTCATCGAGGGCTTCGGTGAGACCCTCAATGTCATGCCCTCCGAGATGGGTAGCTTCCTGGCGTTCGAGCTTGGCCTCTCGCGGCACCCCGTGCTGCGCGAAGCGGTCCCGCTTCTGCTGCTCGATCGGGACCCGATGGTCCGGTGCAGTGCGGCCGAGGCCATGGCGCAGACCGCCCGCGCGGGGACGATGTCGCCGGTCGCGCTGCGCCGCGCGATCACGCTGCGGTCCTGGTTGACCGAGGCGGAACGAGGTCCGCTGGACGAGGCGATCCGCACGGCGCGGCTGAAGGGCATCGAGCCGGCGCAATGGCCCGCGGCGGTCCCGGCGATATTCGTTGCCTCCCCGGTCGATGGAGCCGGCGCGCAGAGCATCCTGGTGGCCGCTTCCGGCAGGGGCAAGGGCTTGTTCGCTGGCCTGCTGCTGAAGCAGGGCGTCGGGGTTCCGGACGTCTGGTGCGATCTGGAGAAGTCGCGCCGCGAGATCAATGCGACCCTGCGCGAGGCCAGCCTCGAGATGCAGGCGATCACTTTGACGCAGGACGTGGTCGCAACACTGGTCCAGCACGCCATCAGCGTCGGCCTCGCGCAGGGCAACGTTCCCGGTGCGATGCTGCTGGCAGTGGCGGAGCAGGTCGGCGGGTCCGACTGGAAGGATCGCGGCCTGGATATCGCGGTGGAAGCTGTGCGGATGTTCGAGGCCCTGCCGCCGGCGATGCACGCGCCCGAGGCGGTCGCCGCCTCGCTCCAGCGCAGTGCAGCGTGGGCGCGCGAGCCATTCGCTGAGTCCTGGTTCGAGGACAATCCCACCGTGCGGGCGTTGCTCGCTGCCACGCGCCGGTTGGGGAAGCCCGCCCGGATCGCGCGGCTGCTGGCCAAGGCGATGCCGCAGACGCGGTCGGCCTGGACCGAACGGTTCGTGGTGATGGGGATGAGGGCGGCTGGGACGGCGGATTTGGTGGAGCAGGCCCGTGCGGCAGACCTTGCCGTGCTGGCGTGGGCGCTTGCCGGCGATCGACCGCTGGCCGAGGTCCCGCTGATGGTGGAGATCGCACGCGCCACGGTGGAGGCCGGCAGCGGCCAGGGATAGCACGGCGGCGTTGGGCCGCCATCGCCTCGAAGAGGGAAAGGCCCTGTGCGGCCGCGCAGCTTGCTTGACCCGTCGGCTCGCAGTCCCGAACACTGCACCTCGCAAACCGAGATCATCGGCAGGGGAGGGCGACGTCATGCCGGCACGCACGGGCAGCGACTATCTGGACGGCCTTCGCCGCCAGCGGCCCGAGGTGTGGCTGGACGGCACACGTGTCATCGATGTGACGACCCAGCCGGGGTTGGCGAATGGCGCCCGAGCGATCGCCTCGCTTTATGACCTGCAGACTGATCCGGCGCACCGTCCTGCGATGACGTTTGTCGCGGGCGACGGCGGCGAGCGCCTTGGCCTGTCGTTCGTCATCCCGCGCACCCAGGCCGAGTTGCAGGCCCGCGGCAAGATGATGCTGGCCTGGGCGCGCACGACCTGCGGGATGATGGGGCGCTCGCCCGACTTCATGAACGTGACGTTCGCCGCCTGGGCCGCGGCGGCGGATTACTTCGGCGAGGACCGCCCGGAATTCGGCGAGAACATGCGGCGCTACTACGATTACATCTCGCGGAACGACCTCGTGCTGACCCACGCGCTGATCAATCTGCAGCGCAGCCGCCATGTGTCCGGCCAGTTCAACCTGCAGGCGGGCACTGCGCTGCAGGTCGTCAAGGAAAGCTCCGCCGGCCTGACTGTGCGCGGCGCGCGCGTCCTGGCGACGTTGGGTCCACTGGCGGATGAGATTGCGGTCTATTCGCCGCGTGTCGCCCAGCATACCGAGAAGCACAGCCCATTCGCGCTGAACTTCGCGCTGCCCTGCGCGACACCGGGGTTGCGCTTCCTCTGCCGCGAGAGCTTCGACATCGGCAAATCCCATTTCGACCACCCGCTCGGTTCCCGTTTCGAGGAGATGGACAGTATCGTCTTCTTCGACGACGTGCTGGTGCCGTGGGACCGTGTGTTCCTCTACGGCGACGTCGATCGGCTGAACAACACCGCGCTCGTCACGCACTCGGCGGCCCACACCGCGCACCAGGGTGCGGCCAAGAACCTGGCGAAATGCGAACTGGTGCTTGGCGTGGCACTGCTGGTCACCGAAACGCTGGGCAACGGGCATTTGCCGCACGCCGAGGAGCGGATCGGCGAACTGATCATGTACACCGAACTGATGAAGGCCTGCATGCGCGCGGCCGAGGCCGATGCGGCGCTCGATCAGTGGGGTGTGATGTGCCCCTCCGCCTTGCCGGCCGAGACAACGCGCAACCTGTTCATGACCGCCTATCCCCGGATGACCGAGATCCTCCAGCTGCTGGGTTCCTCCAGCCTGATGATCCGGCCGTCGGAGGCCGATTTTGCGTCGCCGCTGGCAGGCGATATCGCGCAGTACCTGGCGACGGACACATCCAGCGCGCATGACCGGGTGCGGCTGTTCCATCTGGCCTGGGACATCGCGTGCAGCAGCTTCGGCGCGCGGCAGGTGCTGTACGAACGTTTCTTCGCCAGCGACCCGCTGACCCGGGCACGTGCGCTGGCGGCGATCTACCCGAAGCGGGAGGCAATGGATCGCGTCCTGGCCTTCCTGCAGCGGGACGATTCGGTGGTATAGAGCGCGCCGGGCGTCAGGGCACCAACGGCTCATGCGGCGAAGCGTCTGGCGAACGTTTTGGAGGGCCGCAGCGCTTGCGGCGCTGCTGCCGGCGATGACCGCACCGTCCGTCGCACAGACGGCGCAAACTCTGGCGGGCATGAACGCCTACAACGCCGGCGATATTCCGACGGCCTATCAGCTGCTCGACGAAGCCGCCAAGAGCGGCGATGCCGAGGCGATGGTCAACCTCGGCTATCTCTATGCCCGCGGCCAAGGCATTCCGGCCGATCAGGCCACGGCGTTCCGCCTCTACGCAGCGGCGGCACAACAAGGCAACAGCGAGGGCATGAACGCGCCCGGCTACAAGTACCAGTTTGCCACCGGCGTGCCGAAGGACATGGACAAGGCGATCCACTGGTGTTGCCAGGCTGTCGCGTTCGGCAATGCGCGCGCGATGAACAACCTGGCCAGCATTCTCGACCAAGGCCGCGACCTGCCGCATGACGAGGCGGAGGCACGCAATCTGTGGGCCCAAGCGGCCCTGCTGGGCTATTTCAACGCGATGTACAACCTGGGGCTGTCCTACCTGCAGGGGCGCGACGCCGAGATCGACCAGAGCGAAGCCGCGCGCTGGATGCAGCGGGCTGCCCAGGCCGGCCAGCCGCAGGCGCAGGCCTGGATGCGGCAGAACGGCTACACGGGATCACTGCCTCAGCCGGAGGATTGGGCGGCGATGATGGTCCCAATAGTGCGTCATGCTGCCGGCCACACCCGAGTGTGCGGAACGCCCATTGCCTGACCGCGATGCACCGCCGGCATGCGGCCTGCCTTGACCCCTCCGGCGGCGCGCCTTACACGCGCGGCATGAGCGAATCCCCCTCCGCGCCGCTCGACCTCGCGGCCGCCACCGAACGAGCCCATGTGCTCGCCCAGGCGCTGCCATTCCTGCGCCGCTATGCCGGTGCCACCGTCGTGGTGAAATACGGCGGCCATGCCATGGGCGAGGAGCACCTGGCCCTGCAGTTCGGCAGCGACATCGCGTTGCTGAAGCAGGTCGGCATCAACCCCGTCGTGGTGCACGGCGGCGGGCCGCAGATCAACGCGATGCTGAAGCGGCTGGCGATCCAGTCCACCTTCATCGACGGGTTGCGCGTCACCGACGCCGCGATGGTCGAGGTGGTGGAGATGGTGCTGGCCGGCACCGTCAACAAATACGTCGCCAACCTGATCACCCGCTCCGGTGCGCTGGCGGTCGGCATCTGCGGCAAGGACGGCGGCATGATCCGCGCGCGCAAGCTGCGGCGGACGAAGCGGGACCCCGGCAGCCATATCGAGAAGGTGCTTGACCTCGGCTTCGTGGGCGAGCCGGAGGCGGTGGACGTGCGGGTGATCCAGGCGCTGACCAGCGGCGGCCTGGTGCCGGTGATCGCGCCGGTGGGCGTGGGCGAGGACGGGCAGACCTACAACATCAATGCTGACGCCGTGGCCGCCGCTGTCGCCGGTGCGCTGCATGCCACGCGGCTGCTGATGCTGACCGACGTGCCGGGCGTGCTCGACAAGGACAAGACGCTGATCCAGGAGCTGACGCTCACGGACGTGGACGCCCGCATCGCCGACGGCACCATCACGGGGGGCATGATCCCC
>JARLIJ010000073.1 GCA_031291795.1 Acetobacteraceae bacterium
GCGGACTTCCAGGGAGCCTTTTTGCCGGGCCCCCGACTACGGCTGCCACCGCTCACCGCTGGGCTGCTCAGTGGTCGAAGCTTCGCCATCAACGACGTGTTCGACATTGCCGGCTACGTCACCGGCTGCGGTAATCCGGACTGGGCGCGGACCCATCCCCAGGCTGCGGCCACCGCGCCGGCGGTCCTCGCCCTGCTCCAGGCCGGTGCCGCTTTGGTCGGGCGTACATGCGGGCAGGAATTCGCATTCGGTCTGACCGGGGCAAATGTCTGGTTCGGCACGCCGCTCAATCCGGCCGCGCCCGGCCGCTTGCCCGGCGGGGCCTCCTCGGGGGCCGCTTCCGCCGTGGCCGCTGGCCTCGCCGACTTTGCGCTAGGCACCGATATGGCCGGTGAGATCCGCATCCCCGCCAGTTATTGCGGCTTGTTCGGCTTCCGCCCCAGTTTCGGTGCGGTCAGCACCGCCGGCGTGCGTCCGCTGGCACCGAGCTTCGACACGGTCGGCTGGCTGGCGGCGAGCGCAAGTGTGCTGGCCGGTGTGGGGGAGGTGCTGCTACCGACCAACCCGCATGGCGCCGATGGTCCCCTGCTGCGCCTCGACGAGGCCTGGGTCAACGCCCAGCCCGGCGTCGCCGAGGCCCTGCGACCCGCACTCGGGCGGCTCGAACGCCTGCGCGGGCGGGCAATCGGCATCCGACCGGTGCCCGAGGGCCTCGACAGTGTGTTCGACCATTTGCGCACCGTCCAGGCAGAGGAGATCTCGGCCACGCTCGGCGGCTGGGTGGAGGCGTTTGCGCCGCAGATGGGACCCGAAGTGGCCGACTGGTTCGCCGCCGCGCGAGCGGTCGAGCCCGGTGTCGCTGCGCCCGGACGTGCGTTCCGCCGCATGTTCCAGGGCCGCATCCGGCCGTTGCTGTCCGGCGGTGCGGTGCTCGTCCTGCCGACCAGTCCCTGCGCCGCGCCCGGGATCGGTGCCCCGCCGAGCGAATTGGAGGCGGTGCGGCAGGCCAGCCTGGGCGTGACGGCGATCGCCGGACATTGCGGCCTGCCCGAGGTAACGTTGCCGGCTGGCCTGGTGGACGGCTGGCCGGTGGGTCTGTCGCTGATCGGCGGCCCAGGTCATGATCGCGCGTTGCTGGCGCTTGCCTGCGATGCCGCCGCCGTGCTTGGCCTGCCTTGCTGAGGCCGACGATCTGCGTGACCGGCGACTCGACCGAATGCCGCATTGTCCGTCGTCCGCTATTCTTGCCACCTGGGAACCTGCGATGCAGATCCGCGATGCCACCGAAGCCGACGTGCCGGAAATCCAGGCGATCTACGCCCATCATGTTCTGACCGGCTCCGGCACGTTCGACGAAGACCCGCCCTCGGTCGAGGAAATGACCGCGCATTTCCGCAAGGTGAAGGCACAGGGCGCGTGCTGGCTGGTGGCGGTGGATGCGTCCGGCGTCCTCGGCTACGCCTATTATGCGCAATTCCGCGACCGTTCGGCCTATCGCTACTGCGTCGAGGACAGCATCTACGTGCGCCAGGACGTGCGCGGCCAGGGCGTCGGCAAGGCGCTGGTGGCGCGGTTGATCGAGGACGCGACGGCCCGCGGGATGCGCCAGATGATCGCAGTGATCGGCGATTCGGAGAATGTCGGCTCGATCGGTGTGCATGCGAGCCTGGGATTCCACATGATCGGCACCATGCGGTCCGTCGGCATCAAGTTCGGCCGCTGGGTGGACGTGGTGACGATGCAACGTCCGCTCGGCCGCGGCGACGCCAACCTTCCGGCGTGACCTCGCGCCTGTTGTCATGCCCGGCGTTCGGCCGGGCACCCGCGGCTTGCGCTGCTGCATGCCGGAACGCTGTCGCCGCCATGGCAAACGCCTGGGGTGGCAATGCGGATGCGCCGGCCGTCTGATGGCCGGTCGCTTGACGCAGCCACGATGACGGCGCCTTTCCGTGTGCGTGCCGGCCTCGACCGCAAGCTGTGGATGATGGCGGCGTACGGCTTCGTCTCCGGGCTGCCGCTGGCACTTTCCGGATTCACCCTGCGGCTGTGGCTGTCCGAAGGCGGCGTGCCGCTCGCGGTGATCGGGCTGACGGCGAATGTCGGGCTGGCGTACTCGCTGAAGTTCCTCTGGGCGCCGCTGCTCGACCATGTGCCCCCGCCGGGTGCGTTGCGCCGTCTTGGGCGGCGGCGTGGCTGGCTGGCAGCGATCCAGCCGGCGTTGGCGCTGAGCGCCGTGGCGCTCGCCCTGAGCGATCCGACGCATGCGCCGGCGGCTTCCATCGCAGCGGCTGCGCTGATCGCGTGGCTGTCGGCGAGCCAGGACATCGTGATCGATGCCTGGCGGATCGAGCTGTTCCCACCGCACCTGCAGGGCGGCGCATTGGCGGCCTATGTCTGGGGGTATCGCGTCGCGCTGCTGATCGCCACGACCGGCGTGATCGGGGCCGCCAGCGTGGTGGGCTGGCATGTCGCGCTGCTGGGCGTCGCCGTGCTGATTGCGCTGGGACTGGGCGTGACGCTCCTGGCCCCCGAACCGGTTCCCGAACCGCTGGTCGTGGCGCACGGGTTGGTCGGCCGGGTGCGCCAGGCGGTGGTCGATCCGCTGGCGGAGTTCCTGTCGCGGCGCGGCGCCTGGACCATCCTGGCGTTCGTCGCATTGTTCAAGCTGGGCGAGGCGATGGCCGGCATCATGACCGCGCCGTTCTACCGCGCGCTGGGCTTCGACCGGCCGGAGATTGCCGGCACCGGGCCGTTCTCGCTGGGCGGCACGCTCGCCGGCATTGCGTTCGGCGGCTGGCTGGTGGCGCGGCTGGGCGTCGGGCGGGCGCTGCTGCGCACCGGCTGGGCGCAGACCCTGGCGATGGGGATGTACCTCGTGCTGGCCTTCTCGCCAGGTGGCCTGACGGCGCTTTATGCCACCGTCACCATCGAGGCGTTCGCGCAGGGCATGGCCGACGCGGCGTTCCTGACCTTCCTGTCCGGGCTGTGCGCGCGCTCGTTTGCCGCCACGCATTATGCGCTGCTGTCGTCGCTGGCGGCGATCGCGGTGCACACGCTGGGAGGGTTCTCGGGCGTGCTGGCCGCCGCCGCGGGGTGGAAGTGGTTCTACACCCTGTGCCTGTTCGCAGCCCTGCCGTCGATGGGGCTGATGCTGCACCTGCTGCGGCGCTATCCGCCGGCGGAACGGGACGCTCCGGCGGCTCCTCCCTGACGCAAAAAAAAGCCCCGGGGCTTGCACACCGGGGCCTCCGTTTACGGGACCAAGCCCGCCGAGGTCAGTTGCTGTTGCGGTTGCCGAGGAGCTGGAGCAGCAGCATGAACAGGTTGATGAAGTTCAAGTAAAGTCTCAGCGCGTCGTACACGCTGCGCTTGTTGGCCATTTCCGGGCCCGCGGCATAGGCGTACTGGGTGTAGTCGCTCTTGATCCGCTGCGTGTCATAGGCGGTCAGGCCGGTGAAGACCACGACGCCGATGATGCTGATGGCGAACTGCATCGCGCTGCTATGCAGGAACATGTTCACCAGGCTGGCGATGATGATGCCGAACAGGCCCATCATCAGGAAGCCGCCGAACCGGCTCAGGTCGGACTTCGTCGTGTAGCCATAGATGCTGGTGGCGGCGAAGGTGCCGGCGGTGATGAAGAACACCCGCACGATCGACTCGCTGGTGTAGATCAGGAAGATGTTCGTCAGGCTGGCGCCCATCGTGGCGCAGAATGCCCAGAACAGCCCCTGGGCCGCGGTGGTGGACAGCTTGTTCACCCCCAGGCTGAGCACCAGGACGAAGCCCAGCGGCGCGAACATCGCGATCATGGCGAGCGGCGTGGGATGCGTCGCCAGGCCGTACGGTGTCTGCACCGTCGTGTAGAACGCGTTGATCAGGCTGGTGTTGGCGATCAGGTAGGCGACGACGCCCGTCAGCAGGAGGCCAGACGCCATCCAATTGTAGACCCGCAGCATGTACGCCCGCAGGCCGGCGTCCATGACGGCGGCAGTCGTGGCGGCAGAGGCGCGGGGGTAAGTTCGGGTATCGGGACTGAAGGCCATGGTTCCCTGTTCCTCTCGGGCGCTAGCCCGTGTCGCCCTCTCATTTTGGAGATCGACCGGGGCGGTTCAAGAATGTCTTCCGATGCGGCGCTTCGGCCTATTGCTGCGGCTCGTGCCCCATGGGGTAGACCCCTTCCGGGACGGTCTTACTCGTTCCGCAACAGCGAAGCCGGCTTGGCTCGCAGGGCGGTAGCAGTTCCAACGTAGCCGAATACCAGCATCGTGGCGAGTGCTACCGTTAGCGTCAAAATAAGCGTGCCGGGGAGGAAAACCCAGTCCGTGTGCAAAATGTAATGCATGACGCCCCAGCTTGCCGCGGTACCGACGACCCCGGCGATCAGGCCGGCTGTCAGGCCCAGGAGGCCGAACTCCACCAGCCAGGCGGCGCGGATCTGGCGGCGGGTGGCGCCCAGGGTCTTCAGCACCACGGCCTCATGCGTGCGGCGGCGCTGGCCGGCGGCAACCGCGCCGACCAACACCAGGATGCCGGCGCCCAGCGTGAGCAGGCCGGTGGCGGCCAGCGCGGCGGATACCTGGTCGAGCAGCCCGGCGATCGCGGCCAGCACGTCCCGCACCAGGATGCCGGTCACGTTGGGCAGCGCGTCGGTGACGGCGCGCAGCAGCATACCCTGGTCGGCGTCGGCGACCCGGACGGTGGCGATGTGGGTGTGCGGTGCGTGCGTCAGCAGGCCGGGGCTGGCCACCATGAAGAAGTTTATGGACAGGCTCTGCCAGGCAATGTTGCGCAGGCTGGCGACCTTCAGGTCGATGTTGCGGCCGAGCACGTTGACGCGGATGGTGTCGCCGATGCCGACATTCCAGCCCTTGGCGAGGCCGGCATCGAACGACACGAGCGGCGGGCCGTCATAATCTGCCGGCCACCATGTGCCGGCGACCAGGCGCGTGCCGGCCGGGGGCGTCGCGGCGTAGGTCAGGCCGCGGTCGCCGCGCAACGCCCAGGCGGTGTCGGGTGTGGCCTTCACCTGCTCCGCCGGCACGCCGTTCACGGCCACGACGCGGGCCCGCAGCGAGGGCACCTGGTGCAGGTCCTGCACGCCGGGCTGGGCGCGCACCAGTGCCTCGAAGCGGGGCAGCTGGTCGTTCTGGATGTCGACGAAGAAGAAGCTGGGGGCGTTGGCCGGCATCTGGTCCAGCACTTCCTGGCGGATGTTGCCCTCGATCAGCGCCACCGCGGCCAGCGTGGACAGCCCGAGGCCAACCGACAGCAGCAGCATCGGCGTGGCAGTGCCAGGGCGGTACAGGTTGGCGACGCCGAGGCGCGCCCAGGGTGCGGGAAGATGCGGCGCGGCGCGGGCCACGCGCATCATCAGCGTGGCACCGCCGCGGAACAGCACCAGGGTGGCGACCGCCGCGACACAGAAGTACAGCGCGAACATGCGGTCAGCCGAGGTGGCCACCGTCAGGGTAACCAGCGCAGCTGCGAGGGCGGCGTTGGCCGCCACCAGCCCGGCCGAAGGCCGCGTGTGGGTCGGTGCCAGCGCGTCGCGGAACAGGGCGGCGCCAGGGGTGCGGGCGGCGCGACCCAGCGGCCAGAGCGCAAAGCATAACGCGGTCAGCAGGCCGTAGGCGCCGGCGGCGACCAGCGGGATCGGGTAGAGCCCGAGCACCGGGGGCACCGGCAACAGGCCGCGCAGCAGGCTTGCTCCCAGCAGGGGCAGGCTGGCGCCAACGACCAGGCCGACCAGGATGCCGGCCAGCGACAGCGCCATTACCTGGATCAGGCACATTGCGAAGATCAGCCGCGAGGGGGCACCCAGGCAGCGCAGGGTCGCTATGCTGCGACTGCGCGCATCGAGCCAGGCGCGCACGCCATTGGCGACCCCGATGCCGCCGACCAGCAGGGAGGTCAGGCCGACCAGGGTCAGGAACAGGCTCGTCTGGTCGATGAAGCGGGTTACCCCGGGGGCCGCATCGTGCGGATCGCGGACGCGCCAGCCTTGCTCGCCGAAGCTCTGCCGCAGTTGAGCGGCAAATGTCGCGGCGGGGACGGGGAAGGGAAGCGTGGCGCGCAGGGCGTAGCGCACCATGGCGCCGGGGGCGAGCAGGCCGGTCTGCGGCAGCGACTGGCTCGCGACCAGCACGCGGGCGCCGAACAGCGAGGCGGTCGCCACGCGGTCGGGTTCGGCGGTGAGCGCGCCGGCAACCCGGAAGGTCGCCGTGCCCAGCCGGGCGGTGTCGCCGGGATGCAGTTGGAGGCGCTCGAGCACGACCGGATCGGCCAGCAGGCCGTATTGGCCGTTTTGCTGGCCCAGGGCCGCGGCGAGTGGTTGGGCGGGCGCGAGTTCGGGGGTGCCGACCAGCGGCCACGCGGTGTCGACCGCCTTCAGTTCGATCAGCTGCCGCTCGCCGTTGGAGGAGACCAGCATGGAGCGCATCTGGACGATGTCGGAGACGGCGGCGTCATGCGTGTGCAGCCAGGTGCGCAGCGTGTCGGGGAGGGGCTGGTTGCCGCCGTCGATCTCGATGTCGCCGCCGAGGAGCTGGCGGCCATCGGCGGCGAGCCCGGCATCGACCGCGGCGCGCAGCGTGCCGACCGCGGCGATGACGGCGACGCCAAGCGCCAGGCAGAGCAGCACGACCCACAGGCCGCGCACTCCGCCGCGGAGTTCGCGTCGCGCCAGCCGGAAGGCGAGGGGGGCGGTCATGGTCTCGCGACGGCGGAGATGGCACCGGCACATACACTCCCCCTCCCCTTGAGGGCTTGGTCCGCTCTGCGGCCCAAGCCCTCAAGGGGAGGGGGAGTGTGTTGCGTCGCGCGCTGACCTGCCCTCACGCCGGCACGTCCTCCACCACCAGGCCATCCGCCAGATGCACCTGCCGGTCGCAGCGATCCGCCAGTCGGGGATCATGCGTGATCAGTAGCAGCGTCGTGCCGGTGCGGGCGCGCATTGCAAACAGCAGGTCCATCACCGCCTCCCCCGTCGCGTGGTCCAGGTTGCCGGTGGGCTCGTCGGCCAGCAGCAGGCTGGGTTCCGCGGCGAAGGCCCGCGCCAGGGCGACGCGCTGTTGCTCGCCGCCAGACAACTGCCCCGGCAGGTGGGTCAGCCGGTGGGCGAGTCCCACCGCGCGCAACGCCTCGGTCGCGCGGGTGGCGGCGTCGGGCCGGCCGGCCAATTCCAGCGGTACCGCGACGTTCTCCAGCGCGGTCATGGTCGGGATCAGGTGGAAGGCCTGGAACACGATGCCGATGCGGTCGCGCCGCAGCCGGGCGAGCACGTCCTCATCCAGCCGCGTGATGTCTTCCCCGCCCAGCCGGACCTGCCCGCTGGTCGCCTGCTCCAGCCCGGCCAGCACCATCAGCAGGCTGGTCTTGCCCGATCCGGAGGGGCCGACCAGACCCACCGCCTCCCCCTGGGCGATGTCGAGGTCGATGCCCCGCAGAATATTGACCGGCCCGGCGGCCGAGGGCACGGTCAGGCACAGGTCCCTGACCTGCACCTCGGGCATTGTGGCACCGGCAGGCACCGGAGGCAGCGGAATGGCATCCATGGCGGCACCATATGGCGTTCCGGCCGTGCGGAAGAACCCCACCCTACCGCGACGTAACATACTCGTCGCAGTGCTCGCCGGCACGGCGTTCGGGGCTACCCGCGCCCGGGCGGCCCCGATCCGGTTGCTGGTGTTGGGCGACTCGCTCACCGCCGGTTATGGATTGCCGCATGAGCAGGGGTTCCAGGTGCAACTCCAGGCGGCGCTTCGGGCGCGCGGCTATGACGTGACGCTCATCGACGGGGCGGTGTCCGGCGATACCTCGGCGGGCGGGCGGGCGCGGCTCGATTGGGCGCTGGGCGACGGGGCGGACGCCGCGATCGTGGAGCTTGGCGCCAATGACGGGCTGCGCGGGGTCGATCCGAAGGACCTGCAGGCCAACCTGACCGCGATCCTGGACGCGCTTGCCGCCAAGCACATTCCGGTGCTGCTGACCGGCATGTATGCGCCGCCCAACCTGGGGCCGGACTACGAACGGGCCTTTCGCGGCGTGTTCGATAGCCTGGGGCGGCGCCCCGGCCTGCTCTACGACCCGTTCTTCCTGGCGGGGGTGGCGACCGTCGCGGATCTCAACCAGGGGGACGGTATGCATCCCAACCCCGAGGGCGTTCGTCGCGTCGTGGCCCGCCTGTTGCCGCTGGTCGAGCAACTGCTGGCGGAGGCCCACCCCGCATGAGGCGGACGAAAGCCGGTTTGCCCGGTGAGGGTACTGCCATGAGACGTCCGGCATGAGGCTGTTCGTTGCCCTCGATCTGCCGTGGTCGTTGCGCCTGACCCTGGCGCATCTGGCGGCTGCCGGCATCCCGGGTGCGCGCTGGGTGCCGCCGGAGAACTACCATCTGACGCTGCGCTTCATCGGCGAAACACCCGGCTACCGCGCCGAGGATATTGACCACGCACTGTCCGCGCTGCGGGCGCGCGGGTTCTCGTTGACGCTGGCCGGGGTCGGCACATTCGCCAAGGGCGGCCGCAGCACGGCGCTATGGATGGGCGTGGAGCGCAACCCGCAGCTCGACCACCTGCAGAACAAGATCGAGACCGCGTTGCAGCGCTGCGGCCTGGAGCCCGAACGGCGGCGGTTCCAGCCGCATGTGACGCTGGCGCGATTGGACAATGTGGTTGAGGGCAAGCTGGTGTCCTTCGTGCAAGCGCACAACCTGTTCCATGCCGAACCGATGCCAGTCGAGCACTTCACGCTGTTCAGCTCGCAGCTTGGAAAAGAGGCCTCGGTCTACACGCCGGAAGTCGAGTATCCGCTGGCCTGAGGAGCCGTTCCGGTCGGGTTCAGCAAGGCTTGTCGCCGCAGATGGCGATGCGGGCATGATGCGGGTCTCGGCCAGCCGGTCGTTGACTGCGAAATGCTGGGTGCAGCGATTGTCCAAGAACACCAGCATGTTGGTCTCCCACCGGATGCGGCAGGTGAATTCCGGCCGGATCGATTGAGAGGCACCAGCAGTTCGAGGATCGGCTAACCCGGCAGACGGTCAAATCAGCAGCCCGCGTTTGTCCGCCCCGAGGGGCCACCCCCGTTCCGGTGATCGTTTCGGGAATACTGGCGCTGGCGTGGTTCGACGTGCGCCTGACGCGCGATGTGAACGGCGCGGCGAGCGGGCTGCGGGTGAACACGAACCGATTCCGGAACGTGCGTTACACTCGTATTCGGCCGTCAGCGAGCCAGGTTTCGAGCGCTTCCTGGCCCATTCCGGTGTCTGCCAGTGAGGGCGTTTGTCTGCTTGAGCTGATTGGCCTAGCTGGTGAAGACCAAGCCGTCATGCGTCGCCTGGGAGGTGACCTGGAAAGCCTCGCTGCCGTTGACGAATGCTGCCACGACCTGGGCACGGGAGGCACCGGCGGCCATTCCGGATAAATAACTCTGTAAGCCCGTGGGGTCCGCATCGCGGTTCAGGAGGTTATGGTAAAGGCTGGATATGAATTCGCTGTTGCCCATGCCGATGGAGTCGGACTTGAACTCGGCGGAGTTGAGCATCGCGGCTGCAAGATCCTGCACACTTTGCCCGGCATCCAGAGCTGCGGAGTAGGCCTGCTCACCGCTCGCGTCAGGTGTGCGGTCGAGTATCGCCAAGTACATCCGGTAGACGGTCGCATCGTTGTGGTATCCGGCGACGCTGATCGAATATTGCCGAGCCTCGAAGCTCTCGCCAATGTCGAGTGCCACGGTACCACGAGAAACCCCTGCATTGAGTGCTGCGGTGTAGGCTGCAAGCCCCCCGGCATCTGCGGCGCGGCCGACGGCGTTGTGATAGAGTTGGTCGACGAACGCCATATTGGATAGCATGCCATAACGGGCGATGAACTCTGCCGACGTCACCATGCCGGTCGCGGCTTGGGTCAGGCTGATTGTGTTTGCGTCGACACTGCTCGTGTAGGCGATCAGCCCGGAGAGATCTGGCGCACGGGCGACAGCTGCTTCGTACAGTCGGGCAATGGCGCCGCCGGTACCGGTTCGATCCACATAGATATTGCCAGTGCTGTCGCTGCCGGTGTGCTCGATCGGCGGGCTGGCAATCTGTGGCGCCGGGCTACCCGTTGCAGCCTCGGGGACGCTCGCAACAGGGACGCTTGCAACAGGGGCGCTTGCAACAGGGGCATACGCATCCGTCACGACCAAGCCAGTCGGAACAGGCGGGGTCAGGGTTACGCCAACCACTTTCCAATCCTGCCAGACCACCGTGACCTGAGCCTGCGAACCCCAATCGGCATAGTCCCAGTTCGGATTGTCCCCCGTATTGAACTGCGTGACGTACTTACTTCCCGTGACAAACGTGTCGTAGGCCGAGGGAGGCGGCGTTGACTCGATTTGTTCCCACAACGCCCCCGTATAGGGGTCGAAGACGTTATCAAGTGTAAAGTATTGCTCCGATGCTCCGCCTTGGAAAACCTGTTCCATAAGCTGGCCGTCGCTTCCAAGGACAGTGCTTACCGAGGCCAGGCCGGCGTTCCAGACCGGCAGCCAGTTGGGGTTGCTGCCTGTGTTGAACTGGGTAACTCTGGTACCGCCGGTCGCGAAGAAATTCGCGGAGTCAGTGCCATTAACAATATTTGACGAAGGCGTGGGTGCGATCTGATCGACCTCTGTCTGGAGACTGCCGGTCGTGGCATCGTACTGGATGAACGTGCTTAGCACAGTCAGCGGTGAGAGTTCCTGGGAGGGGTCGAACGCACCCATCACCAGGTTGGTGCCAAGAGGCAGGCTAGCCATATGATTCGCGTTCCAGGACACGAATCGTCCGTTAACCGAGACGATATCCGCCTGGGCGAGCGGCTCATGGATCGAAATCGTCTGGACAATCTGGTACTGGTCTGTCGTTGCGTTGTAGCTTGCCGCATTCCACGTCAGTTGCTCTGACGTCACGGTCCCGCTCGCGTTCATCGTCGCGTTTGCTGAGGTCCAACCCTGCGTCGGCGTCGTGGGCGTGAAATTGAAGGACTGCGTGGATCCCGCAGAATACGAAGGCAGCGAAAATGCGGTGATCTGGCTGTCTGCGAGGCGGCCGTTTGCACCGAAAACCTCTATGTCGATCGTATCGGGGCCGGCGGCCGACTCACTTACCCCCAGGGATGCCAGCTCTGCGGATACATCGGAATACGTGCCATTGAGAACGAGTTGTGTGCTGCCATTGCCAGTTACCGTGGCGCCTCCAACTTGCTGGGTCGAAAGCTGGCCAGTGAGGTCCATGATCACAACCGCGACCCGGTCGCTGCTGCCGCCGGACCAATCGAGCGACACAGGGCCGACGGGGTGGTTGATGTCACGGCTAACGATGACTTGCGGCGGCGCCGAGATCGATACCGTTCCCGTGGCGGTGATCGCCTGACCCGCATACAGCGGGTAGACGGCAGCGATTTCGGCGGCGGTGTTGGCGAGCGTGGTCGGCTGATTGACCGGCAAAACGGCGTCCGGATAAGCTCGCTGCCAGGTTCGTACCAGCACGGTACTGACGTTCATTCCAGGCAGCTCGGCGAGCATGGCGGCGTGCTGTTCAGCCTGCGCCGTCCATTGGAAATCGCTTGTGGCTGCCTGGATTCCGTCGAGGAGAACCGTGAGACTGACGTTGTCCGATGTCGCCATCTGCGACAGGCCGACCTGCCAGGCCTGCCAACTCGCCTGGGAGTACATCCAGGGGGCATTCCAGGGCGTGTCGGCGATAACGTATGAGATGCCCGGTAAATGCGCGGCAGCGGCAGCGGCGTCATAGGCATTCCACCAAGCCTGCGTCTGATCCAGGGGAGCTGCGGTCTCCCACTGGCCGATCTGAACAGTCGGGTAATACGCGGTGATTTGCGCGACGATATTTACTTCGTATGCGGCGCGTGTTGCGTAGCTTACCGCCGTGCCTGCGATCGCTGGCTCGACTTCATCGTCGTTTTCGACCCCAGTAATCGGAAGGCCTGCTGCAACGGAAGGAGCGAGCCATTGATAGGTCCAATCGGCCTGAGGACTGTTGTCGAGTTGAGCCTCAACGTGAACAGTTATGCCGTTTTCCCGGCAGTAAGCCGCTATCGCGTTCAGAAAGGCCTGATTTTGCGCGACCATCGCCGCAGTGATTGTCACGCCATTCAGGACGCGGCCGATCTGCGCCGGGGACGCCATGCTTAGCGTGCCCGCATCCATGTTGAAGATCTTGGCTCCACTTGCCTGAAAGGCGTTGGAGCCTGCCGCGATTAGCGATGCCAAGCTCTGGCCTAGTGAGCCCGTTGAGTCTGTACTTGATGACCCTCCGCCACTGGAGGCACTACCGTCGATCGCGATCGCTGGGACCTGTTGGGACAACTGCGGAGCCCCCGTCAGGAACGTCCCACAGTGCAAGCACTTGCGAAAGCAGGACGAACTACTGCCGCCAGGCGCTGGCGGCGTGCGTTACTTCCCGCGAATTTTTCGCGTAATTCACTGCAACTGAGGCGATCCGACTGAACCGTGGGGCCGCCCGGCAAGGAACATAATGGCGAGACACAGTGAACATATGGTTAATGTTCTTGTCTGGTTCTCTCAATGTCCTCGTGGCGGAAGACGGACCCGGATCCCTTGGTCAGCCGCCGAACCCTCAGTTGGCCACGCTTACCGAAGCAGCGACGAGTAAAGCGCGCTGACGTGATCGTACAAGCGAAGTTCGGTAGCCCCTGCGCGATGGTGAACACAGCGGATTGTCAGCGGCCGAGTTCACCGCCAGGCCGGATTCGATGGCGGACTGCGTCGAGGTCATCTGGCTGCCAATCGCGTTCAGCGACTGAATCGCAGCCATGGCGTTGGCTGAGGTAACCATCTTCAGGTGCCTCTGAATATTCTGGCGAATGCGCCCGCTGATGCGGGCTCGGGATATTCCCGGGACACCTTCACCATGGTCAGGCCGCCGCTTGGGAAGCGTCGCGCCTCTCGGTGAAGCATGATTGGGGATATAGGCAAGCGGCAGAAAAAAGCGGGTGCGTAGATGACGACCTAGAACATTTTCCTGGAACGGCGTCAGCCGGGCCTGCACCCGCGCCACGCCCGAGGCCGCGGCCGGATCGTGAGGTCCTTGAGAGACGGCAAACAGCGGACCAGTCGGAGATGCATCCGTCGACCAGCGGGCACCTGATGGCGCGCACACGCCGACATTCAATGGAGACTGAACCGACCAAGGACGGCCATACGGCCGCGATTTGCCGCGCGCATACAGGCCGATGTCAAAGCAACCGGTACTCTACCTGGCCCGTGCAAAGGGCGTCGACGCGCAGACGAACGTCAATCCCGGAACGTCATGATCCGTGATCCGTTCAAGCAAGTGGCCACCGATGTACAGCGCCTTGCGGCCGGTCTCCGGCGGGGGCGGACCAGCGGATGCACGCTGGTGGTCTGCATGTTGCCGGGGTCCTTGACCTTCATCTCGGTCATCTGCCGCGAATAGCTTTCCTTGCGCGACAGGCCGCCCTTCGGCCGGGCGATCGTACCTGTCCAGGCGGATCCGTCAGTACATATGCTGGCCGCCGTTGATCGACAGGGTGGAGCCGGTGACGAACCCTGCCTCGTCGGCGGTCAGGAATGCCACGCCACGGGCGATATCCTCCGCATGACCCAACCGGCCGACCGGGATGCGGGCGACGATCTTCTGCAGTACCTCGCCAGGGACCGCGCGCACCATGTCGGTGTCGACATAGCCTGGCGCGATGGCGTTGACCGTGATGCCGTAGCGCGCGCCTTCCTGGGCCAGCGCCTTGGTGAAGCCATGGATGCCCGACTTGGCGGCGGCGTAGTTCACCTGGCCATACTGGCCGGCCTGGCCGTTGATGCTGCCGACATTGACCACGCGGCCGAACTTGCGTTCCCGCATGCCGTCGAAGGTCAGTTTGCACAGGTTATAGCAGGAGCCGAGGTTCGTATCGATCACGGCATCCCACATGTCGCGCGTCATGCGGCCCAGCGTGCCATCGCGGGTGATGCCGGCATTGTTGACCAGGATCTCGATCGGGCCGATTTCGGCAGCGATCTGCTCGACAGCCTCCTTGCAGGTCTCGAACTTGCTGACGTCGAAACGGCTGATGCGGATGCCGGTCTCGGCGTGGAATGCTTTCGCGGCGTCGTCATTGCCGGCGTAGTTGGCGATAACCAGTCGTCCTTGAGCCTGCAGCGCAAGGCTGATGGCGGAACCGATCCCTCTCGTTCCGCCGGTGACCAATGCTACCCGTGCCACCCTGTGCCTCCTGTTATTTTGCTTGAACGTGCGCGACCCTAGCATTTTCACGCGCACCGCACAGGCAGGAACGACACGGAACGCCCCACGTCGGCGTGTGGGCCGCGACAAATCCTGCGGAAGATCAGCGCTCTACCGCCATGGCGACACCCATTCCGCCGCCGATGCAAAGTGTCGCGAGGCCCTTCTTCGCATCGCGCTTCTGCATCTCGTACAGCAGCGTCACGAGCACGCGCGCGCCTGACGCGCCGATCGGGTGGCCGATGGCGATCGCGCCGCCGTTGACGTTCACGCGGCTGGTGTCCCAGCCCAGGTCCTTGTTCACGGCCAGCGCCTGTGCGGCGAAGGCTTCATTGGCCTCGATCAGGTCGAGATCGTCCGTCTTCCAGCCGGCCCGGGCCAGCGCCTTGCGGGTGGCGGGGATTGGACCGGTACCCATCACCGCCGGATCGACGCCGGCGGTGGCGAAGGCGGCGATGCGGGCGAGCGGGGTCAGGCCGCGCTTCGCCGCCTCCGACGCGGTCATGAGCACGAGCGCGGCCGCCCCGTCATTGATACCCGAGGCGTTGCCGGCGGTCACCGACCCATCCTTGGTAAAGGCGGGACGCAACCGGGCCATGGTCTCGATGGTGCTGTCATGGCGGATGTATTCGTCGTCGGCCACGACCGTGTCGCCCTTGCGGCTCTTCACGGTCACCGGCACGATCTCGTCCTTGAAGCGGCCGGATTTCTGCGCGGCGGAGGCCTTCTGCTGCGAACCCAGGGCGAACTGGTCCTGCTGCTCGCGGGTAATCTGGAACTTCGTCGCAACGTTCTCGGCGGTGTTGCCCATGTGGTAGCCGTGGAACGCGTCCCACAACCCGTCCTTGAGCATGGTGTCGACGAACTCCAGGCTGCCCATCTTCTGGCCGTTGCGCAGGTGGGCGGCGTGCTGGGACTGGCTCATGCTCTCCATGCCGCCGGCGGCGACGATGGCGCTTTCACCGGTGCGGATCTGCTGGGCGGCCAACGCAACGGCGCGCAGGCCGGATCCGCAGACCTGGTTGATCCCGAAGGCCGTCTTGGCATCCGGCAGGCCGGCGGCGCGGGCGGCCTGGCGGGCCGGGTTCTGCCCTTCGCCGGCGGACAGGACGTGGCCGAGGATCACCTCATCGACGTCACCCGCCTCGACGCCGGCGCGGGAGAACGCGGCCTGCAGCGCGACGGCGCCGAGCGCGTGGGCGGAGAGGGAGCCGAGGGTGCCGTTGAAACTGCCCACGGGTGTGCGGGCGGCCGAGACGATGACGATGTCGTCCATGTCTGTTTCCTCTTGCGCGGAGTGTCCCACGATAGCTTGGAAAGGTAGTCCCGTCGGAACAAGAGCGGAAGCAGGGGGGTCACCCGTGCCCGCGCAGCACTTCCGCAGAGTGCTCCCCAAGGCGTGGGGCCGGTCGGCGCACCGAACCCGGCGTGTCGGACAGCTTCACCGTCACCCCCAGCGTTTGGAATGGACCGGTCACCGGATGGTCGGTTGCGGCGATCATATTGCGGGCCAGGAGGTGGGGATCGGTGAACACCTCATCATAGTGCAGCACGGGGCCGGCCGGGATGCCGACCGCTTCCAGGGCGGCCAGCCAATGCGCCGAAGGCTTGCCGGCCAGCTTCGGGGCCAGCAGCGCGACCAGCGCGTCGTTGTGCGCCACCCGGTCGGCCACGGTTGCGAACCGCTGGTCCGCCACGAGGTCCGGCAGGCCGACGATCTGGCACAATTGGGCGAAGAACTTCTGCTGGGACGCGCCGATCGTGATGAAGCCGTCGGCGGTCTGGAAGCACTGGTAGGGTGAGCTGCCGCGATGGGCCTGGCCGATCCGCTCCGGCCGCGTGCCGGTGGCGAAGTAGTGCGCCGATTCATAGACGGCGAGCGAGGTCGCCGCCTCCAGCAGGGAGGTTTCGACATGCTGACCCTGACCGGTGCGGTGGCGGGCTTCGACCGCCGCCAGCACGCCGAACGCGAGGAACATGCCCGCGGTGACGTCCGAGATTGCGATCGGCAGCCGGTGCGGCGGGCCGTCGGCCGGGCCGTTGGTGCTCATCAACCCCGACAGTGCCTGGGTGATCAGGTCGAAGCCGCCACGGCTGCTGTACGGCCCGGTCTGCCCGAAGCCGGAGATCGAGGCCAGGATCAGCCGTGGATTTCGCGCGTGCAGCACGGGCCAGCCCAGGCCGAGGCGGGCCAGCACGCCGGGGCGGTAGTTCTCCACCAGCACGTCGGCGCGGTCGATCAGGGTCAGCAGCGCGTCCCGGTCGGCGTCCTGCTTCAGGTCCAGCACGATGGAGCGCTTGTTGCGGTTCCAGGTCATGAACGGCGCACTCTCGCCGTTGACGAAGGGCGGCATCGCGCGGGCGGAGTCGCCGGTCGGGGGCTCGATCTTGATGACCTCGGCGCCGTGATCCGCGAGCAGCATGGCGCAGTAGGGGCCGGACAGATGGCTGGTGAGATCCAGCACCAGCAGGTGGTCGAGGGCGCCTGGCATGGGAGGGCTCCTGTTGATGTGCGCGGGGTTGGATGATGGCATGCGGTTGGAATCTTGCCAGCAACCCGGCAGAGAATCGTTCGTGCAATGGATTCGGGCGCGCCACCCTGTTGTCCGGCTTATTTTGATGCGTTGGAGAATTTCTGTTTGGTGTTGAATGGATTCGAAAGAAATGCTTTCTGCGTCTATCGATAGCGCTAACGGAAAGATATCATTAATCAAATGACCACTTCGAATCTGAGGCGCCAGGCGCGACCTTCGCGATTGGAGGCATCCCCCCGCCTGAGGTCCCAGGTTCAGGTCTGCAGCGCGTGGCGGAAATATCCATGACACCGATCGGCTATATCGACGCGTTCACCCGGTTCCATGTCGACGGCTGGGCTGCGGACCAGGACAATTGGGGCGGCACGGTCAAGATCACGATCTTCGTGAATGGCGAGGAAGTCCACACGATGGAAGCGGACCACCTCCGGGCACAGTTGGATCAGGTTGGTCCCGGCGCCACCGGACGTTATGCTTTCAGCCATTATTTTGAGTCACCGCTGTCGCCATATCGGCGCAACGAGATCGCCATCAAGGTCGCCTCGACCGACTGTTTTCTGAAGGGTGCAACGCTTACGACCATAGAGCCGATCGAGGCGGAGGACGCCGGGGATCAGTTCCGACCCCAGGCGCCGATCCTCCTATCGACCATGGGGCGTTCCGGGTCGACATTGCTGATGGCCGTCCTGGCACAGCATCCCCAAATCGTGGTCGCCGGGCAGCGCCCGTTCGAGGTCGAGATGGGCTGCTATTATGCCCACGCCCTCCGCGCCCTGACGGCGGCCGGGGATCATCGGCGGTCGTTGCGTGCTGACAAAATCACCGCAAGCGAGGGGCGATTTCATCTCGGATTCAATCCTTATTTTGAGCCGTCATTCGGGGCATATTTCCGCGACCCGAAGACCCTGCCAGAGTTCATTAATAAACGGGTCTCAGGCAGACTGGTAACTGCATTTCGGGGAATCATTCTCGACTATTATCAAACAGTGGCCAGCGACCAAGATAAATCCTATCCGCTATATTTCGCGGAAAAGAGTCTTCCTGAGGACGACGCCCGGCTTGGCGTCCGGCTTATGTTCCGGAATTGCAAGGAGATTGCATTGGTGCGCGACCTGCGTGATGCACTCTGTTCGTTCATGGCATTCGGGAACCTCTCATTCCAGGAGTCGCTGGACGACCTGAGAAGTTCCTCCGCTCGGTTTCTCGAGATCGCTGCGAATCCCGATCCGGGCATCCACTTCATCCGATACGAGGATCTGGTGCTGCAGCAACGCGAGACGCATGCGGCACTGGCCCGCTTCCTCGGGGTCTCGGATTTCCCTTATGACGAGCAGCGGATGGGGAAATTGTTCGGCGATCATGCGACTACCCGCTCACCGGCCGATTCGATCGGCCGCTGGCGTAAGGATCTCACCAGCGAGCAACTCGATCAGTGCGGTTTCTTCCAACCGTTCCTGGAACGGTTCGGGTACGCGGTCTGACGCGACGATCCGGGCCGGCCTCGCTGCCCCTCACGGGAGTCTGACAGGAGCGGGGCGGGGCTGGAGGGCTCGCGAATCTGTTATAAATGGTGCCGTGGTCCGGCATCCCGAATCGGCTACAGCCCGCTACCATAGTATGTTGTAACCTCAGAGTGATCGACGCCATGCGCCGCCTTGCACTCCCCCTGGCCGGCATGATTTTGCTCGCCGGCTGCGGCCAACAGCAGCCCGACCGCGAGACGGGTGGTGCCGCGACTGGTGCGTCCACCGGCGCGGTCATTGGGCTGGTTGGCGGCCCGGTTGGCGTCGTTGCGGGAGCTCTGATCGGCGCCGGCGCCGGCGCAGCAACCGGCGCCGCTGTGGGGCCAGAACACCTCAACCTCGGGCCGCCGCCCTGGAGTGACACGCAACACACGCAACGCGCTGCTGACGCATCGCCCTAACTCTCTACCGGCTGCTGCTGAGACGTCCCGGTTGTCAGGCCGAACCGGTGACGTAGGCCTTCAGGCTGTCGACCTCGCTCGCCTGCTGCATGATGCGGGCCTTGACCACGTCGCCAATGCTGATCAGCCCGACCAGCACTTCGCGCTCCAGCACCGGCAAATGCCGGAAGCGCCCGGCGGTCATCATCTGCATTGCCTCGGCCACGGTAGTGCCCGGGTGTGCGACCTGCACCGCGCGGGTCATGAGCTGACCTGCCGTCATATCCAGCGTACGGACGCCGTTCGCTGCCAGGCTGCGCACCACGTCGCGCTCGCTCACAATGCCAAGCAACTGGTCCGCTCGATCCATGACCAGGACGGCACCGATCCGGCGTGAGGCCAGGACTTCGACCAGTTCACCCACAGTCGCGGTGGGCGTCACCGAACTGACCTGATACCCTTTATGCTTGAGGATTGCGGCGACAGTCATGGCCCGTGCTCCTTCCCAGTGCACAACGGACCACGATCCGGGTTAACGACCGATAAAGAAAGCCGGGCCGGATCGCGCGCCCGATGCGATTGATCGAGCGATGATGATGCGCGTTCCGACCCGGGCGATGCAAATATTAGCCGTGCACTGCAGCAAACTGCGTCACCAGAGGGTGCTGCCCGCCATCAGCCCCGCGATCAGCAGCACAACAAAGACCACGATCGCAATGAAGAACAAGATGCGCGCGATGTCAGCCGAGGCTGCAGCGATTCCGCCGAAACCGAAAATCGCTGCAATAATAGATACGACCAGGAAGAAAAGAGCGAGCCTTAGCATGGAGTTCTCCGTAATTCGAGCAAGGTGCCCGGCAAGCCTGACACTGTAACGCACCCAGCCCGAAACGGAGCCTTCACACGTCGTTGACGACGATCACTCTGCCGCCACCAGCTTCGGAACGGCCGGAGAAAGTTGAGTCTCCACGAGGTCGGCGAACCGCCCGCGCTTGGCCAGCAATTCCGCGAAGGTGCCCTGCTCGACGATATGGCCGTTGTCGAACACCAGGATCTCATCGGCGTCGCGCACCGTGGAGAGCCGGTGGGCAATGATGAAGGTCGTGCGGCCGGTCATCAGGGTCTTCAGGGCACGCCCTACCCGCGCCTCGGTCGCGGCATCCAGTGCGCTGGTCGCCTCGTCCAGGATCAGGATCGGCGGGTTCTTGATCAGGGCACGCGCGATCGCCAGGCGCTGGCGCTGGCCGCCCGACAGGGTCGCACCGCGCTCGCCGATCATCGTGTCGTAGCCCTGCGGCTGGCGGATGATGAACTCGTGGGCATCGGCCATGCGGCAGGCGTGCTCGATCTCCTCGTCGGTCGCATCGGAGTTGCCGACGCGGAGGTTGTCGCGGATCGAACGGTTGAACAGCAGGCTCTCCTGGAAGACCACGCCGATCTGGCTGCGCAGGCTTTCCAGCGTCACTTCGCGCAGGTCCTGGCCATCGATCGTGATGCGGCCCTCGGTCGGGTCCCACAGCCGCTGCAGCAGCGCCATGGCGGTCGACTTGCCGGCGCCCGTGTGGCCAACCAAGGCGACGGACGTGCCGTGCTTCGCGGTAAAGCTCATGTTGCTCAGCACCGGGGCGCCGCCGGGATAGGCGAAGGCCACGTTGTCGAACACGACTTCTCCCCGGGGTGCCCACAGCCGGCGTGCATCAGGCAGTTCCGGCACGCTGCTCTTGGCGTCCAGCACCGCGAAGAAATCCTCCAGCGACGGCAGCTTGAAGAACAGAGAGGACACAAACGAGGCGGCCGCCTCCAGACGTCCGATCAGCAGCATGGCGATGCCCATGAAGCTGACGATCTCGCCCACGCTTGCCATGCCCTGGCTGTGCAGCCAGGTGCCGACCACGACGATCGTGATCACCGCAAGCGTGCTGGACGCACGGGTCATCACATTTACGAGTGCCCACCAGTTGAGCACCGGAAACTGGTTGCGGATCACCTGCTGGGCGATATCGCCGAACAGCCGCGTCTCAGCGGCAAGGCGGGTGAAGGATTGCACGACCATGACGTTGGCCAGCGCGTCCTGCGCGGTGCCGGCCAGGGACGAGTTGAAGCGCTCCACCCGCCGCTGTGCGGTCTCCGTCTTGCGGATCACCAGCGTCGTGACGGCCAGGAAGATCGCAACCAGCACGATCAGCACCAGCGCCAGCCGCCAGTTGAGGAACAGCGTCAGCGGCAGCAGCACGACGGCGGACAGTATGGTGGAAAGCTGGTCGCGGAAAAACACCAGCCACGTGCCGAACAGTCCATCGGTGCCGGTGAGCATGGTCTTGATCAGGCGGCCGGAATGGGTGTCGCCATGGAAGGACAGCGGCAGTGCGAGGACATGGCCGAAATACTTGCCCATCGCTTTGATGCGGTGGCGATGCGCCAGGCGTTCGGTCTGCAGCGAGACGGCGATGTTCGCGCCGATGCCGGCAACGCCAACCGCGGCCCAGATGCCCAGCAGGGTGGCTGCCTGCGACCACAGGGCGCTGTGAGCCATCTGGTCGGAGTGCGCCAGCATGTTCACAACCCGGCCAAACAACACCGGGTCGAGGAACTGCAGCCCCGCCACCATCAGGTTCGCTCCGGCCAGGGCGCCGGCAATACGGATATCGCGGCCCAGCAGACCGAGGACACGACCATAGACTCGCAAGAAGCGCATCGAAACTTCCCCAAGGGACCGTGTGCCCCTTCTGATGGGAAGCAGGATTGCGCCGACCTGTGGCAGCAACAGGGCGGCATCGTGGAAAATGCCGCCCACCTGCAGAATTCTGTGGGGCTACTTTTTTTCGCGTTTGCGCGGGGCTGCCTTCTTGGGGGCCGCGGCCCGCTTCTTCGGCGTAGGTGTCGGTTGCACGTCGCCCTGGTCGGTAAAACGGGCGGGGAACTCGCCCAGGTTCTGCTGGATGTCGGCCTCCTCGATGCCGGTCTGCCGCGGCGCGTCCGGGTGCGCCTGCGGATTTGGCAACTGCCCGGCACCGGGGCTTTCCTCTATCCCGATCAGTTCGCGCGCGCGTTCCCAGTACTCGACATCGCGCCCATGCGGCTTCCCGTCCGCCTCCCACAAATGATAAGCGCGCTCGCGGACGCGTTGTTCGCGGGCAGGATCGATTTCCAGTGGATTCTTCGGCATGGGACCTCACGTCTCATTGGTCAGGGTCTGAGGATAACGACATTCCACCCCGCCCGTTACACTTGCTTATAGCATTCCTGCGGGCCGGCGGTCCCGCCATTGGTCGCCGGGGCGGATGGCGGACGCTGCGGATGCACGCCATAGTGGCGCCACCATGAGCTTCCGATCCCTTTACCGTCACGGCTTCGCGCGCGTCGCCGCCTGCACCACCCGCACGGCACTGGCCGATCCGGCAACCAATGCCCAGACCGTCCTGGCCATGGCACGGCACTGTCATGCGCAGGCGGTCGCCGTCGCGGTGTTTCCGGAACTGGGCCTGTCCGGCTACGCGATCAGCGATCTGTTGCAGCAGAGCGCGCTGCTCGATGCGGTCGAGGATGCGATCGGCACGCTGGTCGCCGCGTCCGCCGAACTGATGCCGCTGTTGCTGGTCGGTGCGCCGCTGCGCCACCAGGGCGCACTCTATAATTGTGCGCTGGCCATCCATCGCGGCCGGCTGCTGGGCGTGGTGCCGAAGATCCACTTGCCGAACTATCGCGAATTCTATGAGGCACGGCATTTCGTCAGCGGTGACGGCACGGATGGCGGCATGATCGCGGTCGGGTCGCACACCGCCCCGTTCGGTCCGGACCTGCTGTTCGCGGCCGAGGACCTGCGTGGCCTCGTGGTGCATGCCGAGATTTGCGAGGATATCTGGATCCCGGCTCCCCCCAGCAGCGATGCGGCGCTGGCGGGCGCGACCGTGCTGACCAACCTGTCGGCCAGCAACATCACGATCGGCAAGGCCGAGACTCGCCGGCTGCTCTGCCGCTCGCAATCCGCACGCTGTCTGGCGGCCTACCTCTATGCCGCGGCCGGGGCCGGGGAATCGACGACAGATCTCGCCTGGGACGGCCAGGCCTCGGTGTTCGAGAACGGCGCGACGCTGGCCGAGACCGAACGCTTTCCCTCCGCCGACCAAGCCGCGATCGCCGATATCGACCTCGACCTGCTGCGGCAGGAGCGGCTGCAGATGGGCAGCTTCGACACCAATCGTCGCCGCCACGCCCGGGCATTCCGCCAGATCGGTTTCCGTGTGAGCGCGCCGCGGGAGGATGTCGGCTTCCACCGTCGCGTCGAGCGTTTCCCGTTCGTCCCCGCCGACGTCACCAGACTCGAGCAGGACTGCTACGAGGCTTATAATATACAGGTGTCCGGCCTGACCCAGCGGCTGCGCGCCACTGGGTTGAAACGCGTGGTGATCGGCGTGTCGGGCGGCCTCGATTCGACCCAGGCGCTGATCGTTTGCGCCCAGGCGTTCGACCTGCTGGGGCTGCCGCGCGGCAACATCTTCGCCTACACCATGCCGGGTTTCGCCACCTCCGACCTGACCAAATCGAGCGCCTGGCGCCTCATGAAGTCGCTCGGGGTCAGTGCATCGGAACTCGATATCCGGCCGACCGCGACGCAGATGCTGACCGATATCGGCCATCCGCACAGGCCCGACAGTCCGGTCTACGACGTGACGTTCGAGAATGTGCAGGCCGGCCTGCGCACCGACTACCTGTTCCGGCTGGCGAACCACCACGACGGGATCGTCATCGGCACCGGCGATCTGTCGGAGCTGGCGCTTGGGTGGTGCACCTACGGCGTGGGTGACCAGATGGCGCACTACAACGTCAACGCCGGGGTGCCCAAGACGCTGATCCAGCATCTGATCCGCTGGGTGATCGGCTCGAAGCAGTTCTCCGACGAGGTGCTGCAGACGCTGGAGACGATCCTGTCGACCGAGATATCGCCCGAACTGGTGCCGGTCGCCGAGGGCGAGACGCCGCAGAGCACGGAAGCCAAGATCGGTCCGTACGCGCTGCAGGATTTCACGCTGTTCTACACGCTGCGGTTCGGCTTTCTGCCGTCGAAGATCGCCTTCATGGCGCTGCACGCGTGGGAAGATCCGTTGCGCGGCGACTGGCCGCCGCATTTTCCGTCCGAACGGCGCAACGCATACGACCTGCCGACGATCCGGCATTGGATGGGCGTGTTCCTGCGCCGGTTCTTTGCGTTCAGCCAGTTCAAGCGCAGCGCGATGCCGAACGGCCCGAAAGTCAGCGCCGGGGGCTCGCTGTCGCCCCGCGGCGATTGGCGAGCCCCCTCGGACGGCAATGCGGCCGTCTGGTTGGCAGACCTGGAACGCAATGTTCCGAACTGAGTGGTCCGCTTACACGTAGCCCAGCCAGTGCCAGTAGGTGGCACCGAACAGCATCGCCAGCAGGTAGGCCGAGACCGTCAGCACCAGGCCGGTGCGCACGAAGTCGCGTGCCGCGAACGCACCCATGCCGTAGGCGACGGTGCCTTGGGGTGAATTCACCGGGAGGACGAAGCCGAAGCTGATGACGAACTGCAGCAGCATGGTTATGCCGATGACGCTGAGCCCCGGCGTGTGAACCTTCTGCAGCACTGCGATCAGGATCGGGATCATCGCGGCGGCAAGGGCCGTTGCGCTGGCGAAGCCCAGGTGGATGACGATCAGGAACGCCGCCAGCACTGCGAGAATTGCCAGCGAGCCCAGCTGGTTGAGCGCGAAGCCGGAGACGATCAGGTCGGCGAGCCAGGCGGCGGCCTTGGTTTGCAGCAGGGCCGTCCCGAGGCTGATGCCGACGCCGAACAGCACCACGGTGCCCCACGGGATGCGCCGCTGAGCCTCGTTCCAGGTCATCACGCCGATCCCCGGCATGAACAGCAGTGCGACGGCGGCAGTCGTGGTGGTGGCGCTGTCGAACGGATGCAGGATCTGTTCGGTGGACCAGAAGCAGAGCAGGATCAGGCTCACGGCGAGTAACCGCTTCTCCTTTCCGCTCATTGGTCCAAGGGCCGCGAGCGAACGGTCGATCGCAGCCTGGCCGCCTGGGAGGGCAGTTGCCTCGGCTGGCAGCATCAGCATCATGATGCCGTACAGGATAGCGGACAGCGCGATCGAGAACGGTGCCGCAGCGATCAGCCAGTCGAGCCAGGAGATATCCTGCCCGAGCATGCGCTGGATGAAGCCGATGGCGATCAGATTCTGCGCCGCCGCGGTCTTCACGCCGACGTTCCACACGCCGATCGCCTGCACGGTGGTGATCAGCAGAAGGGAGGCAAAGCGGCTGTTTCGCTCCAGCCCGAAGGCCAGGACGATGCCCATCATGATCGGCACGACGGCGGCGGCGCGGGCGGTGGCGCTAGGCACCAGGAAGCTGAGGACGACGGTGACCAGGATACCGCCGATCACGACACGGCTGACGCGGGCGCCAACCAGCGACAGGATCAGCAGCGCGATGCGGCGGTCGAGGCCGGTGATGGTCATCGCCGCGGCAAGAAACAGGGCGGCGGCGACCAGGGTCAGTGCCGTGTTGCCGAAGCCGCTAACCGCCAGGGTCAATCCCTGGGCGGTGCCCATCATGACGGCCGGCTTGAGCGGGTCCGGGGCGGTGCCGAGCAGGAAGGCCATGAGGGCGGCGATGACGATAGCGCTGATGGCGTAGTCGACCGCCTCGGTCACCCAGACGACGATGGCAAAGGCGAACACCGCCAGCATGCGGTGGCCCGCGACCGGCAGTCCCGGGAACTCAGGGAGTGCCAGTACGGCGACCAGCACCACGATGCCGAGCAGGAGTGGCCAGAGTTTGGTGTCGGCTTTTATCGGTTTGATGGCGAGAGTGGTCGCAGACACAGCACGGTCTCCCGGACGTTCTGCGGGATAGATTACTCGCCGGTAAGCGGTTCGTGTTTGACCTGTATCAATGGCACAAGCGTTCTGGAGATTTTCATATTTCGTAGATTCGCGCAGGAGGCGGCGTGATTTTTAAGGTCAGCCACTCCACATCGGTCACTTCGCACGCAAGCGCACGTTGGTCCGGCGTTTCCATCGACATTCGCCGAGGAGGCATGTGTCTGGCACAATTCTGATGCGGGTCACACGCAATCCATGTCTGCCCGCCCCGTTCTATTACGAACGAAACTTTCTGTACCAAGGGGAACGGTCCAAATGGAAGCGCTGGAACAACGAACGATTGCAAAGGTCTCCAGGCGGCTCGTGCCGTTCCTGATGCTCTGCTATTTCGTCGCCTATCTCGATCGGGTGAACGTCGGCTTTGCGGCGCTGACGATGAACAAGGACCTGGGCATTTCCGCCACCGCCTTCGGCTTCGGTGCCGGCATCTTCTTCTTCAGCTATTTCATCTTCGAAGTCCCATCTAACCTGGCGCTGGAGCGGTTCGGCGCGCGCAAATGGATCGCGCGCATCATGCTGTCCTGGGGCATCCTGTCCGGGGCGATGGCCCTGGTTGGCGGCGAAAGCAGCTTCTACCTGGTTCGCGTGCTGCTGGGGGCGGCGGAAGCCGGCTTCTTCCCCGGCATCATCTTCTACCTGACGCTGTGGTTCCCGGCGGTGTACCGTGCTCGGATTATCGGTTGGTTCATGGCTGCGATTCCGCTGTCCTCGGTGCTCGGCGCCCCGGTGTCTGGGCTTATCCTGAACATGCACGGCTTCGGCGGGCTGGCTGGCTGGCAGTGGCTGTTCATCCTTGAGGCCGCGCCTGCCCTCGTGCTGGCCGGCGTGGTGTGGGTCTACCTGACAGACCGTCCAGCTGACGCACATTGGCTCGCCGCGGACGAGCGCGCCTGGTTGATCCAGCGCCTCGCCGCCGAACACGAAACCCGCGAGGCGGCGCACGGCATGAGCGTCTGGCAGGCGCTGGTGAACCCGAAAGTCCTGGCGCTGTCGCTGGTGTATTTCGGTGCGGTCGCGACGAATTACGGGACCGCCTTCTGGCTGCCGCAGATCGTCAAGGGATTCGGACTATCGAACCTCACCACCGGCCTGGTCACGGCCATTCCCTATGTGGTCGGCACCATCGGCATGGTGCTCTGGAGCCGCCGGTCCGATGCGCGGATGGAGCGGAAGACGCACGCAGCTATCGCGCTCGCCTTCGCCGCAATCGGGATCGGCGCCTCCACTTTGTTTAATGACCCGACCTTGAAGATGGCGGCACTCTGCGTCGGTGCGTGGGGCGTTTTCGCCGTGTTGCCGGTGTTTTGGACGCTGCCGACCGCTTTCCTGTCGGGGGCGGCGGCGGCGGCCGGGATTGCGGTGATCAACTCGGTCGGCAACCTTGCGGGGTTCTTCGGCCCGTTCGTGATGGGGTGGCTGCGCGACGTGACCGGCAGCTTCGGCGCCGGGCTCTGGGCGATTGCCGCCTGTGCGGTGGTCGGCATGGTGGTGGTGGTGTCGCTGCATCACGACACGGCACTGGAGCAGGCGCACAGCCCGCCGAAAGCGGTGGGGGCCGAGTCGTAAAGGCCGCGTGCCCCGCCCCGGATCGGATGTGGGCATTCACCGGCTGACGACGCCGCGACCCGAGCAGCCGGTGGATGCCCGGTCCGTCGCTGGGCATCCCACCCGATCGAACGCGGGCGTGAAGCGTCGGAGAGGCCGCCGACGGCTATTCCGCCGCGACTGCCGGCAGCATGGGCATTGGGGGGACCCGCACGGGCACCGACTCCGCGACCGGGATCTTGCTTCGCTCCGCGTGGTGCCATAGCGGGGGCAGCGCGTTCGCCGCAGGGTTACAGGTCCCAACGCAGCCGTCGAGACTATCGTGCGGCGTCACCTGGAAGCCATCCATTCGATCGCATCGCGCACCCGGCTGTAGTCCTCCACCGAGGAATTCCAGTCGATTCGCGGGTTTAGTGGAAATATTTCTTCTATCATCAAAGAAACGGTCAGAGCCTCGGAGAGTCGCCAGGGACCGGTCGGCGTGCCATCAACCGTCCGTCAGCCACATGGACAAGTCAGTCAGGCAGGCAAAGCGCCGCAAGCCTCGGTGCCACCGTTGCGGGCAACGGCAAGGTCTCCGGGTCCTGGCCGGGGAACGCTGCGGCGCGCAGTCGCGTACGCATCGGGCCGGGATCGAACAGCGACGCCCGGACTCGCGTGATGGACAGTTCGGCCGCCCAGGTCTGCACGAGATGCTCCATGCCGGCCTTGGTCGCCCCGTAGGCGCCCCAGTAGGCCAGCGGCTCTCGTGCTCGGGCATCGGTAACGAACACCGCCCGCCCGGCCGGTGCCTGGCGCAGCAACGGATCGCAGGTGCGGATCAGCCGCCATGTCGCGGACAGGTTTACCCCCACGACATCCGCCCAATCCGCCGGCTGGATGTGCCCGACCGGTGTCAGCTTGCCCAGCACCCCGGCGCAGTGCACCAGCGCGTCCAGCCGCCCGAAGCGCTGATACAGGCTGGGCCCGATCGCATCGAGCGCCTCACCTTCCCGCAGGTCCATCGGCACAAGTGTCGCGGTCCCGCCTGCCGCCCGGATCGCGTCGTCGGTTTCTTCCAGGCCTCCCTGCGTACGCGCCAGCAACACCACATGCGCGCCCAACCGGGCCAACTCGACCGCCGCAGCTGCGCCCAACCCGCGACTGGCGCCAGTCACCAGCGCCAGACTGCCTGCTGGGAAGCTCATGCGGTTGGTGCTGCATGTCGGAGAAGGCCAGGGGACGCTCCCCCTTGAACCCTCGCCAAGGGCCCTGCCTTTGGTGGAGTCCAGGGGCAGCGGCCCTGGCCTTTGCCGACACGGAGCACCAAAGTCAGTGGCTCTCGGTGAGCAGGCTGAGCTGGCGGCTGGTGTTGTCGGCCTGGTCCGGCAGGGTGATGGGGTAGTCGCCCGTGAAGCAGGCGTCGCAGTAGTAAGGGGCGTCCGGGTTGCGGCCCGGTTTGTCGAGCGCGCGGTAGAGTCCGTCGATCGAGATGAAGGCCAGGCTGTCGGCGCCGATCAATTCCGCCATTTCCTCGACAGTGTGGCGGGCTGCCAGCAGCTTGCTGCGTTCGGGCGTGTCGATGCCATAGAAGCAGGAATGCGTGGTGGGCGGCGAGGAGACGCGCATGTGCACTTCACGTGCGCCGGCGGCGCGGACCATTTCGACGATTTTCTTGCTGGTGGTGCCGCGCACAATGGAGTCGTCGACCAGGATCACCCGTTTGCCTTCGAGCACGGGGCGATTGGCCGAGTGCTTCAGCTTCACCCCGAGATGGCGGATGTGGTCGGTCGGCTCGATAAATGTCCGGCCGACGTAGTGGTTGCGGATGATGCCGAGCTCGAAGGGGATGCCGCTTTCGATCGAGTAGCCCATGGCGGCCGGCACGCCCGAGTCGGGCACCGGTACGATGACGTCGGCCGGGACGCCGGCCTCGCGCGCCAGCACGGCGCCGATGCGCTTGCGGGCGTCGTAGACCGGCATGCCTTCCATCACCGAGTCGGGGCGGGCGAAGTAGATGTATTCGAACACGCAGAAGCGTTCCTTCGCGCGGCCGAACGGTTTGATGCTGTGCACGCCCTGGTCGTTGATGACCACAATCTCACCCGGCTCGACGTCGCGCACGAAATCCGCGCCGACGATGTCGAGCGCACAGGTCTCGCTTGCCAGTACCCAACCGCCGGTGCCTTCGGTACCGATGCGGCCCAGGATCAGCGGCCGGACGCCCAGCGGGTCGCGCACGCCCATCAGGGCCTCATTGGACAACGCAACCAGCGAGTAGGCGCCGACCACCTGTTTCAGCGCGTCGATCAGCCGATCCACCACCGTCGAGTACAGGCTGATCGCGATCAGGTGGACGAAGACTTCCGAATCCGTCGTCGACTGGAACAGGCAACCGCGGCGCACCAGGGTGCGGCGCAGGACATGGGCGTTGGTGAGGTTGCCGTTGTGCGCGACCGCGAAGCCGCCGAACTCGAAATCGGCATACAGCGGTTGGACGTTGCGCAGGATGGTGTCGCCGGTGGTGGCATAGCGGTTATGCCCGACGGCGATCGCACCCGGCAGCGAATCGATGACTTTGGCATCGCCAAAATTGTCGCCGACCAGGCCCAGCCCACGATGCTGATGGAAACGGGCGCCGTCGAAGCTGACGATGCCGGTGGCTTCCTGCCCGCGATGCTGCAGGGCGTGCAGACCCAGCGCGACGACCGCGGCGGCCGACGGGACTTTCCAGACGCCGAACACGCCGCATTCTTCATGCAGCTTGTCGTCGTCCTCGAAGCGGGTGGCGATCGTCATTGCCTGAGTTCTTTCCTAATCCCCGGCCTGTGGCTTGCCGGTGGCCCTGCCTTGCGGCGTGGCGTGCAGCAACGCTTCCGCGGTCGTCTCCCGCCCGGGCGGAGGCGGGGATAGATGCGGCCGGTACTCTGCCGGAAGTTTCTTCACCACCCAGTTTGCCCCCTCATAGGCGGGCGACAGGGCGCGCGCTTCCAGGACCGGACCTGGCCAGTGATCCACCGGCTCAACCAGTCCGCCCACGATATAGGCAAGGATGACCAGCGCCGCACCCCGTGCGAGGCCGAATACCAGCCCCAACGAACGGTCGACCCCGCCGAGCGCGGAGCCGCGCACCATGCGGCCAACGAAGCGTGCCACAAGCGAGAGCACGATCAGGGTGACCAGGAAAACTGCCAGGAAGCTGACCGGGTCGATCCACGCGGGTTCGGTGATCCATTTGCGCGCCACGTCGCGCGCCATCGGAAGCGCCTCGATGGCCGCCATGACGGCGCCGATCCAGGCCCCGATTCCCAAGACTTCGCGCACCAGGCCTCGCAGGAAGGCGAGAAGGGCGGAAATCGCCAGCACCCCCAGCACCGCCAGGTCGACCCAGGTCATGCCACCGCCATAAATGTCTTCGCGGGTTATGATCTGCCCCGCGCCCAACGCCAAGCATAGATCACGAGGATTGCGCCGATTCCGGGGCGAAGCGCGCGACAAGGTCGGCAATGTGACCGATTTCCTCCAGCACCAGGCCGTCCGGCGCTGCGAGTTTCCGGTTGCCATGGGCCAGCCGGCGCGGCAGCGCGGCCGAATCGAAACCGAGCTTGGCGGCTTCCTTGAGGCGGGCTTCGGCCTGGGCAACCTGGCGGACCTCGCCGGACAGCCCGACCTCGCCGAAATACACCCGGCCGGCGCTGGTCGGCTGGTTGAACGCGGCCGAGGCGATGGCAGCGGCAACCGCCAGGTCCGCCGCGGGCTCCGTGACGCGCAGCCCGCCGGCGACATTGAGATAGACGTCGGTCTGGTTCAGCCGCACGCCGGCGCGGGTTTCCAGCACCGCCAGCAGCATCGACAGCCGCGAGCTGTCCCAGCCGATGACCGAGCGGCGAGGCGAACCGCTGGGGTTGGGCGCGAGCAGGGCCTGGATTTCCACCAGCACCGGGCGCGTGCCCTCCAGCCCGGCGAACACCGCGCTGCCGGCGATATTGCCGCGGCGTTCAGCCAGAAACAGGGCGGAGGGGTTGGCGACCTCGGCCAGGCCGCGATCGGTCATTTCGAACACGCCGATCTCGTCGGTGGCGCCGAAGCGATTCTTCACGGCCCGCAGGATGCGGAACTGGTGGCCGCGGTCGCCTTCGAAATACAGCACGGCGTCGACCATGTGCTCCAGCACGCGCGGGCCGGCGAGCGCGCCGTCCTTGGTGACGTGGCCGACCAGCACCAGCGAGAACGTGCCGGCCTTGGCGAGGCGGATCAGCTCGAAGCTGCAGGCGCGGACCTGGGCGACGGTGCCGGGGGCGCTCTCGATGTTATCCAGCCACATGGTCTGGATCGAGTCGATGATGACGAGCGTGGCGTCCGACGCCTGTTCCAGCGTGGCAGCGATGTCGCGGACGTTGATCGCGGCGGCGAGTTCCACCGGGGTGTCGGCCAGGCCCAGCCGGCGGGCGCGCAGGCGGACCTGCTCGATCGATTCCTCGCCAGAGATATACAGCACGCGGCGGCCTGAGCGGGCGAGCGCGCCGGCCGCCTGCAGCATCAAGGTGGACTTGCCGATGCCGGGATCGCCACCAACGAGCACCACCGAGGCCGGGACAAGCCCTCCCCCCAGCACGCGGTCGAGTTCGGCGATGGCGGTTGGCGCACGTGGTGGCGGATCGGCGGTGCCGGCAAGGCCGACCAGCGCGACTCGCCTGCCTGCGGGCGCCTTGCCGGCGGGACCGGGACGGGCGGCGACGGTCTCCTCGATGATGGTGTTCCACTCGGCACAGGTCTCGCACCGGCCGGCCCATTTCAGGGTCACGGTGCCGCAGGACTGGCAGACGAAGCGGGCGACGGGCTTGGCCACGCGGGGTTACTCCGGAGCGGCAGTCAGCATCGCCTGCCCGCCTTGCGGATCCTTTACCGTCGCGACGAGGATTCGCCAGCTGCGACCGTTTTTTGTGGCGAGGTACTCCCGGTTGTGGATCTGCCCGACCTGTTTGTCGTCACGCTCGATCGCCAGGCGGAATTGTACGCCGGCGAGCTTCAGGTCGTCTTCTACCGCCGTGACGACGGCGGAGCCCTCTGCCTGGTTGGTGACGGTTGCGCAAATTCCGTCATCGGAGGAGACGACGACGTATTTCTCCGGGGGAATGGAGGCGTCGAACACAATGCCTGGCGCGCTGTGCAGAAAGGCGGCACGCGCGGGATCGGGAACCTGCGGCAGGCCGATCTTTGCTGCCCAGGCACGCAGCCCGGCCGGATCACCAGCGTACGGCATGCAGCTTTGCATGAAGAGGCCGGCCAGCTGCGGCGGCGGGTCAGCCCAGGCGGGGAGGGCCGAGAGACCGCTGATGGCGAGGAGGTAAGGCAGCAGTTTTCTGCCTCTCCGTGCGCGAGGGAAGGGGGTTGCCACTTTGGGCACCCGGCCTATCGCCGCAGCTCCATCTGGATCGGCCCCTCGCGCCGGCCGTGCGTGAACTGGTCGACCTCGGCGTTCCCGCTGTCCATCAGCGCCGGCGCCGGCCCGCTCCAGATGATCTTGCCATGGTGGATCATCGCGGCGGTATCGCCGATCCGCCGCGCGCTGGCCATGTCGTGGGTGATCGCCACAGCCGTGCTGCCCAGGCGCTTGACGCAATCCACGATCAGCCCATCGATCACCGCGCCCATGATCGGGTCCAGACCGGTGGTCGGCTCGTCGAAGAACATGATGTCGGGTTGCGCCGCGATCGCCCGCGCCAGGGCGACCCGCTTCTGCATGCCCCCCGACAGCTCCGACGGCGGCAGGTCCCCCACACTTGGCGCCAGGCCCACCTGGGCAAGGAATTCGGCCGCCTTCGCGCGCGCGGCGCGGCGGCTGACCTTGTGCTTGGCAATCAGTCCGAACACCACGTTTTCCCAGACCGGCAGGCTGTCAAACAGCGCGCCTGCCTGGAACAGCATGCCGATATGCGACCGCGCTTCCTCCCGCTCATCGCGCGCCAGATCGAGCACGTTGCGGCCGTCGATCTCGATCGTGCCGCCGTCCGGCTCGATCAGCCCGAGGATGCATTTCAGCAGCACCGACTTGCCGGAGCCGGAGCCGCCGATGATGACCAGCGAGGTGCGCGGCATCACGTCCAGATCGATGCCGTCGAGCACCACTTTGGGGCCGAAACTCTTGCGCAGGCCGCGGAGGCGAATCTTCGGAACGGCGTCGTTGATCATGGGCCGCGTTCTGGCATGCCGCGACGGACGGCGCTACCGGGGCTCAGCCGGCCCAGACCGATGTGAAGTCGCTGGCCGGCGGTCGCGGCAGCGGCGAGGCAGCGCCGGTGCGGGTGCCGAGGTAGAGGAAACCCAGTATCTCGTCCTCCGGCTCCAGCCCGAGCGCCACACGGACGCCTGGGTCATAGGCCGGCGCACCGGTCTTCCAGACCGCGCCGTAGCCCTGGGCGTGAGCTGCCAGCATGATGTTCGCCGCGGCAGCGGCGGTGGCGGCGAGCTGCTCGACCGCAGGGATCTTGTGCTCACGCGCCACATGGGCGGCGACCACGACGATCACCGGCGCGCGCAGCGCTTTCGCACTTTCCCGCTGCAGCGCCTCGGGTGAGGCGTCCGGCTCGCGCCGGTGCAGGGAGGTTGCCAGAACGACGCCGAAGCGGGTGCGCTGCTCCTCGGGGATGATCACGAAGCGCCACGGGCGGAGCCGGCCATGGTCGGGTGCGCGAACCGCTGCCTGGAGCATGGTGTCCAGCTCCGTCCGGTTCGGACCCGGTGCCATCAGCAGGGGGGCGGAGGTGCGGCCGAGCAGGCATTCGAGTGCGTCCATCCAAGGTTCTCCTTCGCGGCGAGGTTCATGTGGGGCTGTGCGGCGCCTTGCATAGCACCGGGCCGACCTCGACCTCGTCTGGCAGCATATCCGTCTGGAGGCAGGCGTCGATGTGGATGGCTTCCTCGGCGTTGCGGGCGAGGCCGCGCGCGGCGGCTCGATCAGCTGCCATCATGGCGACGAGCGTGGTGACACCGAGGGAGAGATGAACCGGCATGGCAGGGCGTCCGGTGGGTGGTTTCAATGCAGGGTGTCCGGCGTGGCGGCCGGGTGCCAGGATTCTGCCCAGGGGATGCGGGACGGATCGGCCGGGCGTGGCCGGCGTCGCAGCAGCAGGAGGCTGGCCTCGGTGAAGAGCGTGCTCAGGCCTTCGAGCGGCCCCAGTGCGAACTCGGCGCCCTGGGCGGACAACAGGGCCTGGCGCAGGGCGCGTTCCGCCGCTGGACCGTCGCCGTCCTGCGCCAGGCTGGCGGCG
Organism: Acetobacteraceae bacterium; assembly: GCA_031291795.1. Classification (GTDB taxonomy): domain Bacteria; phylum Pseudomonadota; class Alphaproteobacteria; order Acetobacterales; family Acetobacteraceae; genus Rhodopila. Next base: position 34,410 of record JARLIJ010000073.1, read on the forward strand.
TGCAACAACTGCGTCTCATCGTCCGATAGATGCGGGCAGCGCGGGCAATGGACCACCAGCATACGGCGGGCTGTGCGGGCGACCACCGCCATGAGCGCATCGATGGAGAACGCAGCGTCGTGTGCGCCGGCCATGTCGAGGCCTTGGCAGAGGCGGGGCAGCGGATCCTCGGCCGCGCGCGTCGCGGCGACCCACCAGCGGATGGCGATCAGCAGGATGGATTCCACGCGATCGAGATCGGTTGCACGCGCCGGGTAGTCGGGGGCGGGGAGGGGAAAATGGATGATCTGACCCATGGTGTCACTCCGGTTGCCGTGGGCAGCATGACGATAATGCGAATTATTCGCAATATCGAATTGCAAGCGGGCAGTGCCGAAGCATGCAGCGGCGTGGCCATGTTCGGGACCCGCCCCGGCCGGGATGCAGACCGTTGCCTGCGACCCGCCGGCGTAGCTACTGGGCGAAGAACATCTCGGTCAGGATGTAGTCGAACGCGAGGATCAGGATGGAGGCGCTGACCACCGCTGCGGTGGTGGCGGCGCCGACGCCCTGCGCGCCGCCGCGGCTGTTGTAGCCCTGGTAGCAGCCCATCAGGGTGATCAGGAAGCCGAACACCGCCGCCTTGACCAGGCCGGAGACCACGTCGCCGGTCTGCACGAAGTTGACGGTGTTCATGATGTAGGTCGAGGGATTGAAGCCCAGCTTGGCGGTCGAGACGATGAAGCCGCCCAGCACGCCAAGGATGTCGGCGATCAGCACCAGCAAGGGCAGCGCGATCACGCCGGCCAGCAGCCGCGGCGCCACCAGGTATTTCATCGGGTTGGTCGACAGCGTCGAGAGTGCGTCGATCTGGTCGGTGACGCGCATCGTGCCGATCTCGGCGGCCATCGCAGCGCCGATGCGTCCGGCCACCATCAGCCCGGCGAGCACCGGCCCCAATTCGCGCGTCACGGACAGCACGACGAGGTTGGCGATCGCGCTCTGGGCGGAGAAGCGAGAGAAGCCGGTATAGGACTGCAGTGCCAGGACCATGCCGGTGAACACGGCGGTCAGCGCCACGACCGGCAGGCTGAAATAGCCGATCTCCAGCATCGCGCGGGCGAACAGCCGCCAATAGAACGGCGGGCGCACGATGTGCGACAGGCCGGAGGCGGCGAACAGTGCCAACGACCCGGCAACCCGGCAGGTGCTGCCCACGGCACGGCCGATCACCGCCAACGGGTCGAGGACCAGATCGAGCATGGCGGTCACGCGGGCAGGTAGATGCGTCGGACCCGGCGGGCGAGCGAGGTAAGCACCTCGTAGCCGTTGGTGCCCGCAGCCAAGGCGAGGTCGTCCGGTGTCTGCCCCGGGCCCAGCAGGTCAAGCCAGGTGCCGGGCGCGATGGCCGGATGGTCGGTGATATCGAACGTGGTCAGGTCCATGGAGACACGCCCTACCAGCGGGACCGGCCTGCCGTCAAAGAACGCCCTCGCACGACCGGCGATCGCGCGGTGCAGGCCGTCGGCATAGCCGATCCCCGCTGTCGCGATCCGGCTGGGCCGACCCGCCTGCCAGGTCGCGTTATAGCCAACGCCGGTACCAGCCGGCAGCGTCCGAACCGCCAGCACCCGCGCGCGCAGCCGGGCTACCTGGCGCATCGGATTGGGCTGGTTCGGGGTGGGATTGATGCCATAGAGCGCCGCCCCCGGCCGCGCGAGGTCGGACGCCCAGCCGGCACCAAGGTAGATGCCCGACGAGTTGGCGAAGCTGCGTGGCGCCGCGGGCAAGCCGGCACAGGCGGCGGCAAAGCGGGCCTGCTGGGCATGGTTCAACGGGTCGCCGGCGACCTCGGAGGAGACCAGGTGTGTCATCACGTAGCGCAGGTCGAGCCCCGCCAACCTGGAATGGTCATGCTGCAATTTTGCCAGTTCGTCAGGGTCGAGGCCGAGCCGTGCCATGCCGGTGTCGACATGCAGGATGGCGGGCAGCGCGTGCCCGCCTGCCCGCGCGGTTGCGGTCCAGGCATCGATCTCGGCGAGCGATCCCAGCACCGGCACGATGCCGCGGTCGCGGTAGAGCGGCTCGCTGCCGGGGATCAGGCCGCCCAGCACCGCCAGCAGGGCATCCGGCAGAGCATCGCGGATTGCCAGCGCCTCATCGAGCGTGGCCACGAAGAAATGCCGGCAGCCGGCGGCCAGCAGGGCAGGCGCCACCGCGGCCGCACCCATCCCGTACGCATCAGCCTTCACCACCCCGGCCACCGGCCCGTTCGGATGCCGCTCGGCGAGTGCGCGCCAGTTGGCGACGATTGCGCCGAGGTCGACCTCCAGCACGGCGGGACTATGCGCCATCGCCTCGCTCGTCATCGTGCCGGCCATCATCGCTGCGGGCATAATCCCTTGGGATGCCATTCCTCCGGTCACCGCCTAGTCGCCAAAGTCCGAATGCACCAGGTCCAGATCGCCAAATCGGGTGAACTCGCCCTCGAAGAACAGTGGGATCGTGCCGGTCGGCCCATGGCGCTGTTTCGCAATGATCAGGTCCGCCTTGTTGTGCGCCTTCGACATCCGCTGTTGCCACTCTTCCATTGCCGTGTGGAATTTCTCGGAACTGCCCTCGAACGCGATTTCCTTGGGCATCTTCTGCTCCAGGTAGTACTCGTCGCGATAGACGAACATGACCGCATCCGCGTCCTGCTCGATGGTGCCCGATTCACGCAGGTCGGAAAGCTGCGGGCGCTTGTCCTCGCGGTTCTCCACCTGGCGGGAGAGCTGCGACAGGGCGATCACGGGGAGCGCCAGCTCCTTGGCCAGCGCCTTCAGGCCCTGGGTGATCTGGCTGATCTCCAGCACGCGGTTCTCTGGCCGCGTGCCGGCCGAGGGGCGCATGAGCTGGAGGTAATCGACCACCACCAGCGCCAACCCTTTGGTCCGCTTCAACCGCCGGCAGCGGGTGCGCAGCGCCGACATGGTGATCGCGGGTGTGTCGTCGATCTGCATCGGCAACGCCGCGATCTCTCGCGAGACCTGCACGAACTTGTCGAAATCTTTCTGCACGATGTCGCCGCGGCGGATGCGGTCGCCGGACACCCGTGCCTCCTCGCTGAGAAGGCGGGTGGCGAGCTGTTCGGAACTCATTTCCAGCGAGAAGATCGCGACCTGTGCCCGGGGCAGCGCGTTCGGATCCTTCTCGCGCGCCTCCGCCAGCAGCGATTTGGCCGCCCCGTAGGCGATCTTGGTGGCGAGCGCTGTCTTCCCCATGCCGGGACGGCCGGCCAGGATCAGCAGATCCGACGGGTGCAGCCCGCCCATCTTGGCATCGAGGTCGCGCAGCCCGGTGGTGAGGCCCGACACGTGGCCGGCCCGATGAAACGCCCGTTCGGCGACCAGGATGGCGTCGGTCAGTGCGCGCTCGAAGCTGACGAAGCCGCCGTCGTTGCCGCCGTCGGTGGCCAGTTGGAACAGCGCCTGCTCCGCCACCTCGATCTGGTCCTTGCCGTCCAGCTCCGCGTCGAGGCCGAACGCGTTGTTGACCACCGTCTCGCCGATGTCGATCAGCTGGCGACGCAGCCAGGCGTCGTGGATCGCGCGCCCGTACTCCCCGGCGTTGATGATGCCGACCATCGCGGTGAGCAGCTGCGCGAGGTAGGCGGTGCCGCCGACCTCTTCCAGCACGCCGGAGTGTTCAAACTCGGCCTTCAGCATCACTGCATCGGCGAGCTGTCCGGCCTCGATGCGCCGGGCGATAGCCTGGTAGATGCGGCCATGCACCGGGTCGGTGAAATGGTCCGGGGCGAGGAACTCCGATACGCGCTCATAGGCGCGGTTATTGGCCAGGAGCGCGCCGAGCAGCGCCTGCTCCGCCTGGATGTTGGAGGGGGGTAGCCGCTGCGAGAGTCCCAGCAGGGGGGAATCGATGGTGTTCACGCAGGCATCCTAGACCTGTTGGCGCGATCAGACAGGGGGGACGGCCTGTGGATGGATGTGGATACCGGGGGCAAGTCGGTGCAGGCGGAATTCAATCCACCGGCGCGCCGAGCGGATCGGTCCCTCTGGAATACATGCGCAACACGGGCACCGCGGCCGCCATGTTGGTGTCGCCGGTGATGGATGGGCGGCTCTGGGGGCTGATTTCCTGCCACCACGGAACGCCTCGCCGCGTCAGCCGGGCCATGCGCACCGCCTGGGATTCGATCGGCCAGTGCCGCGCCCGGCATCTGGGTAAGCATGGGCGGATGGACGAGGCGGTGCAATCGCCTGCGGCCCCCAGGCGCCTCTGTGAGAAGGGCGCCTGGGGCGGCAGCCGCTTGCAGCGCTACCTTCGCGCCCGTTCGCTCATCGCAGGGGCCTTCTGCCGCATCGCAGCAGCTGTTTCGGCCGCCTGGATATAGTCGCGTGTCAGCGGGACGGCGGTCTGCTGGTGTGCCATCTGGATCTGGAACACCATCTGGCCCTCGCGCCGGAATGCGATTTCGGATCCTGACAGATAGAACTCGAACATCCGGCAGAACCGTTCGTCGTACAACGTGGCAATAGCGTCACGGTTGGCGGCGAACCGGCGACGCCAGTGGCGCAAGGTCTCGGCATAGTGCAGCCGCAGGAGCTCGACGTCCGTCGTGAACAGGCCGCTCTTCTCCAACGGCGACATCACTTCCGAAAGGGCCGGGCAGTAGCCGCCGGGGAAGATGTATTTCGCGATCCACGGATTGGTCGAGCCAGGCCCGTCGCTGCGGCCGATCGCATGCAAAAGTGCCACGCCATCGGGCTCCAGGCAGCGTGCAACCGTGTCGAAGAACGTCTGGAAGTGGCCAACCCCGACATGTTCGAACATGCCGACCGACACGATGCGGTCGAACCGCTGGTTCATCGAGCGATAGTCCAGCATCTCGAACCGAACGCGATCCTCCAGCCCTTCGGCAATAGCCCGTTTGCGCGCTTCCGCCAGTTGTTCCTGCGATAGCGTGATGCCGATGACCCGCGCACCGAAATCGCGTGCCAATGTCAGCGCCATCCCGCCCCAGCCGCATCCGATGTCCAGCACGTTGAGATCGGGGCGGTCCAGGCACAGCTTGGCCGCGATGTGCCGCTTCTTGGCTGCCTGCGCCTCCTCTAGCGTCTCGTCCCCGCGGGGAAAATACGCGCAGGAATATTGCCGGTCGCGATCCAGGAACAGGCTGTAGAGCCGGCCGTTCAGGTCGTAATGGTGCGCGACATTGCGCTGCGACAGGCGCGCTGGGTTATACTGGTCGATGCGCCGCTTCAGCGTGCGCAGAATGCCGCGCAACCGCACCATCGGGTGGGCCGTCGGGTTGGCCGTGAGGTTGCAAACCAACACGTCCAGCACGTCGTGGATCGAGCAGCCCTCGGGCTGCAGAGTGCCGTCCATGTAGCTCTCGCCGACACCGAGGGAGGGGTTGAGCACCAGGCGCCGGACTGTGGTGCGATCTCGAAGTGCGATCTGGGCCTGAGGTCCGTCGCCATCGCCGTAGGCCTGTAATCGTCCGTTGGGCCAGCGAACGGTCAGTCGGCCATGGACGATGAACTGCTGCAGAATGGCGTCTAAGGCAGCTTGCATCTCTCCGTCCTCATGATTCTCTATGAAGATGGGAGAAACATGACCAATTGGAGAGATGTCGTCAAAATTGTGAACGGGTCGATGCGGTGATGGACGGTCGCTGATGCGAAAATATCAAAGACGCCCTCGGGGGACCGAGGGCGTCTTCCGATGGCATCAGCGATTGCCAGCCTTCTCGATCGTTAGTCGGAATCGAGCATTTATCCGCGCACGCGCATCTTAGGAGCGCGCCGCGGCTGGAACCGGCTCAGGGAACGTCCGGCTGCGCATCCGCATCGAACAGCGTTGCCGGATCGAGGACTTCCTCTTCCTCCTCCGCCTCGCCGCCCACCCGTTCGCCGCGCGCCTGCTTTAAGGCTTCCTCGGGACTCCGGGCGACGTTTACGGTGACCGGGATCGACACTTCCGGATGCAACGATACCCGGACCTTGGACAGGCCGAGGTTCTTGATCGGGTGTTCGAGGATCACCTGTTGCCGGTTGATCGTCAGACCGGCTTCGGTGGAGGCGTCAGAGATGTCGCGTGCCGAGACCGACCCGTACAGGCTGCCCGATTCACCCGCTTGGCGGATGATCACCACGGTCAGTCCGCCGACCCGTTCGGCGAGGCGCTCTGCCTCTTCCCGGCGCTTGATGTTCTGCGCTTCGAGTTGCGCGCGCTGCTCCTCGAACTTCGCGAGGTTGTTCTTATTGGCGCGGAGTGCCTTCTTCTGCGGCAACAGGTAGTTACGGGCGAAACCCGGCTTCACCCGCACCACGTCGCCCATCTGCCCCAGCTTCTCGATGCGCTGCAGCAGGATCAGTTCAACGGCGGCCATCTGGAGTGCTCCTCACGCCACGATGTAGGGGAGCAGGGCCAGGAACCGGGCGCGCTTGATGGCGACCGCCAGTTCC
>JARLIJ010000414.1 GCA_031291795.1 Acetobacteraceae bacterium
CACCAACAGAATGGGTCCAGGGGCCAGGCCCCTGGCGGGGTGCGGGGCAGCGCCCCGCCCTTGCCAAACGACGACCGCCGCCGCCGTCTGCCATCGCACCGAACGGTCGGATTTCGACGCCGGAGACACAAGGCCGTTATGGCATCGCCGGCTGCTCGATGCGTGATCGAGGGTTTGATCTGGATCAAACGGATCGGCTGCGGCCGGCTTGCATCCTGGCCGCAGCAATGGCGTCCCGGCGCCAGGCACTGCAATCACGGTGAGGTTTTCAGGATGCACATCGGAGGACTGAATTACCCCGACCTGCGGGACGCCGTCTGGGCGGCGCTGCGCGGGCGGGACTACCTGGCGCTGTTCCTGGTCTGGGGAACCGTCGCACTGGCGGCTGCCGTGACCTACTGGCAGGCACGCGCCCCCGACGGCAGCAGGCGCAGCTTCTGGCATCATTGCCTGCCGCCCGGCACGCTCCGCCACCCCTCGGCACGGGCCGACTTCCTGTTCTGGCTGTCCCGCCGCCTTTTCATGCCCCTTCTGGTCCTGCCGCTCGGTTTGTCCACCGTCACCGCCGGTTACGGGGCCTATTGGCTGCTGACGTTTGTCTTCGGCCCCGCAAGCCATGCCGGACCGGCCGGCACGCCGCTGCTGTGCGCCTTCACCCTCTCGATGGTGATCGCCTATGATTTGTCGTACTATATTTACCACTACTTGTGCCATCGCGTCCCGCTGCTGTGGGAACTGCACAAGGTGCACCACTCGGCAGAGGTCATGGTGGGCGTGACCAAGGACCGCGTCCATCCGCTGGACGAGATCCTGAACCGCTGGTGGAACGGGCTGATCCCCGGCCTGGCCTATGGGATATGGCTGTTCTTTGCACTCGATCCGGTCGAACTGACGGTCTTCGGCATCGGTGCCTACACCTTGCGTGCCCTGCTGATGATGGACGTGGTCCGGCATACGCATCTTGAGATGTCGTACGGGAAATGGCTGAACGCGCTGTTCCTTTGCCCGTACTACCATCAACTTCACCACAGTATCGAGCCGCGGCATTACAATCGGAACTACGGATTGTTGCTGTCGGTCTGGGACCGGATGTTCGGCACGCTCGCGGTGCCCGAACCCGGCCAGCATTTCACGTTCGGCCTGGCCGACAACGAGCACGCCGAATACCAGTCGCTGGTCCGGCTGCACGTCGTGCCGCTGCAAAAGATGTGGGCCCTGACACGGACCTGGCTCGCGCGCCATGTTGCGACGCAGGGCCATGGAACACGGGACGCCGAGGCCCTGCTGCCGAAGCGTCCCTAGTGTCCCGATTCCGAAGTTCGCAGCCATGGGCAGAGAACTTCGGAGGCAGGACACGAGCCGCCAGACCTGTCGCACGGGCCCCGCACGCTTCCATTCCGGCAACGCATTTCGTTCACCGTCATTCATTGGAGACGCCCTCATGCCTACGACGACCGACATCGCGATCATCGGCGCAGGACCCTACGGATTGTCGCTGGCGGCCCATCTGTCGGCCGCCGGCCTCGATGCACAGGTCTTCGGCCGGCCGATGCAGTTCTGGCGCACCAGCATGCCGGCCGGGATGGTGCTGAAGTCCGAGGGCTTCGCGTCGAATCTCTGGGACCCCGATGGCGTCTTCACGCTGAAGGCGTATTGCGCCGCGCAGGGGCTGCCCTACCAGGATTCGGGACTGCCGGTCCCGTTGGAGACGTTCTGTCGATACGGCGTGGCCTTTCAGGAGCGCTTCGTCCCGACCCTCGACCCGCGCCGCGTGACTCGGCTCAGCCGTGATGGGGAGGGCTTCGTGCTCCGTCTCGAAACCGGCGAACCGGTGACCGCGCGGCAGGTCGTGGTCGCTGTCGGGATCGGGCATTTCTGGCATATGCCGCCCGAACTCGCCGCCATCGCCGGCCCACTGTGCTCGCACAGCACCGAACACCGCGACCTGGAAGAGTTTGCCGGCCGGCAGGTCCTGGTCATCGGGGGCGGAGCGTCCGGGGTCGAGATGGCGGCCCTGATCAGCCAGGCGGGCGGCTTCGCCATCGTTGCCATCCGCCAGGACCGTATCCCATTCTGCGGTGCGCCGGCGCCGCGCAGCCTGCTGGAGCGGATCAGGGAACCGGAAACCGGGCTGGGAACCGGCTGGCGTTCCTGGGCCTGCGCTGCCGCGCCGATGGTGTTCCATCACCTGCCGCGCGCCTTCCGTCACATGGTCGTCCGCAAGCATCTGGGGCCGGCGCCCGGATGGACCTCGCGCGCCGAAATCGAGCGGGCGGTGACCGTGATCCGGAAGGCGGAACTGGTGCGGTCCGACGTCCGGGCAGGGCGTGCCGCGGTGACCTTCCGCTTCGAGGGCCAGACCGAACGGACCGTCATGGCGGATCACGTCATCGCCGCGACCGGCTTCAAGGTGGACATGCGGCGATTGGACTTCCTCGGCCAGGACATCCGCCAGGCAATGGATTGCGCGGACGGCACGCCGATCCTGTCGCGGTATTTCGAGACCTCGGTGCCCGGCCTGTTCATGACAGGGGTGGCGGCGGCGAACAGCTTTGGCCCGCTGCTGCGGTTCGCCTACGGGGCCGGCTTCGCCTCGCGGCGGCTGTGCAAGCATCTGTCCCGGACCAGCGTCCGGCGTTCCGCGCCGGTGGAACCGGAACTCGTCATGGCCTGATACGGCCCGGCGATCGTCCGCCGGCGTTTCACCCGGGCGCTGTCAGCCGACCCGGACCGGCATGCCGGCCGCGTCGTCCCAGCGCCAGTGCGGCGTGCCGGGCCGGATCTGCACGCCGCCGACCCAGCGCTCCAGTGGCCCCAGAGACAGGTAGTCGCGCTGGCCTGCCAGCACGGCACGCGCTGCGCCGGTCAAGTGCAGGCGGCGCTGCGGCCAGGGCAGGGCGGCGTCCTCGGGGTCGACGACCAGGGCTGGTTCGGCCGCTCGCGCCATCGTCTCGACGATCGCCAGCAGCATCAGGTCGCCCAGCCAGGGCAACGGTTCGTCCCGCGTCATCAGCGCCGCGAAGACCCGCCCGATCGTCGTTTCCTGCCGCACCAGGATCGTCAGCGCCAGCCGTTCGGTCAGACCCAGCCCATCGCGCGTGTCCGGCAGTTCCCGCAGATGCCGCAGCAGCGCCGGGGCGGCGACCGGCAGCGCCGGTGTCCCGCTGCGGGCGATCTCGGCCAGGGCGGTCGGGTCCGGGGCTTGCAACGCCGCCCAGACCGCGACGCCCAGATCGAGCTGCACCGGCGTGACCGGCTGTCGGCGCGCCCATAGCAGCCGCAGCGCCTCGGGCGGCAACTGCCCCAGCCCGATGAACCGCTGGCCGCCCGGGAAGGCATCGACACACACCAGGTCCAGGTGGCGCGGTTGCGCCGCGGCAAACCGCGCCAAAGCGCGCGCGAGCAGAAGCTGGTCGTAGCTGTCGTGCTCGAACCACAGCACGATGCGCTCATACGCGGGGGCGGCGTCCAGCCGTTCCTCGGCGGTCGCCAGGTTGGCGCGGACCGCTTCCACGGTCAGTCCGAGCGGGTTGCCGACGCTGCCGACGATGAAGCGGGCGCGCTGGTCAAGCCAGTCCGGCGCGTCCGTCACCGGTCCCTGGCAGATCGGGTCGGAATACTCCAGGAAATCGCCGACGAAGCCGGCTTCGACCAGGCGGTTGGCAATGTCGGAGCCGCAGCGGATGTGCAGCGTGCGCCGATCGGCGTCCGGCGCTGCCCCGGCGAACGTCGCACGTGCCGCCTCCATCGCCGCCACATGCGCCTTCAGCCGCGGCCAGCTTGGCAGGCGGAGTTCGCGGGCGATGACATGCTGGGCGGCGGTCAGCGTGGGGCGCCGGTCGGCCGGCTGGTGGGCGTGGAAGCGCGCCAGGGCATCGGCGTCGCCGGCCTGGACGGCCCGCAGCAGGTCCCGCGCGCGGTTGCGCTGCTGTTCGAGGTTGAGACGGAATGCCGGCGTCGCCGGCACAGGGGGTGCGGCCATGACCTGATCCCTTTCCGAACGTCCATGTCCGCCGGGTGGACCGAAAAGGGGATGGGAACCCGATATCCGTCCGCGTGGTCGTGGGCGCGGCCCTTTCCGCGGACATGGAGGCTCCGACCAAGCCTGCGGGCGGTATGGTCGGTGGGGATGCGGCGGCGGTCAAGGTGGGTGTTGGTTGGTGGGGGGCTGCCTTGGGAGGGACGCCGGCGGCGGTGATTGTGCCGTTGCCTGAGCCAGGGCGGGCGTGGCGTCGCCCGCGGCTGTGCCGTGGTCCGTATCGGTCGCTCGGACCGATCGGAAAGCAAGATGAACCGCCAAGTCGCCAAGACGCCAAGGGGCTGGTGCGACCGGCATGGCATCCGTCGGGAATATGGCAGTCTCGATCTGTGGCCGGCGCCGCGCAGCCTGCTGGATCGGATCAGGGAACCGGAAACCGGTCAGGACATCCGCCAGGCAATGGATTGCGCGGACGGCACGCCGGCGGCCAGCGCCATCTCAGAGGCCCCACCTGCGCACGAACCAGACCTTCACAAAATGCGTCAGAATGGCGTAGCTCAGCAGCATGGCTGCGACCAGCGGCCAGTACAGCCAGGGCAGTGGCGTGAAACCGAGCGCCGATCCCGCCCACGTAAAGGGCAGTGCGATTCCGACCGCGCAGATGATGATCGTTGTCGCAATGAGGGCCGGACTGGCGCGGCTCTCGATGAACGGGATCTTCGCGGTCCTTATGATGTGGATGATCAGCGTCTGCGTCAGAAGGGATTCGACGAACCATCCGGTCTGGAACAGCGAAGGGTTCTTCCAGGCGTCGAAGACGAACAGCATCATGCCGTAAGTTGCATAGTCGAAGATCGAGCTCATCGGCCCGATGAAGACCATGAACTTGAAGATGTTGCTGATGTCCCAGCGTCGCGGTACGGTCAGGTACTCCTCGTCGACGTTGTCGGTGGGAATCGTGGTTTGCGAAAAATCGTAGAGCAGGTTGTTGGTCAGGACCTGGATCGCTGTCATCGGCAGGAAGGGCAGTATTATGCTCGCCCCGAGCACGCTGAACATGTTCCCGAAGTTCGAGCTCGCGCCCATCTTGATGTACTTCGTGATGTTCGCAAAGATCTTGCGGCCTTCGACCACGCCTTTCTGAAGCACGAGCAGGTTCTTTTCGAGCAGGATGATGTCGGCGGATTCCTTGGCGATGTCGACAGCCGTATCGACTGAAATCCCCACATCCGCGACCTTCAAAGCCTGACTGTCGTTTATTCCGTCGCCCAGGAATCCGACGACATGGCCCTTGGCGTGCAGGGCCCGCACGACCCGCTCCTTCTGCGCCGGCGTCAGCTTGGCGAAGACCGTCGTGCGGTCGGCGATGTCGGCGAGTTCGACGTCGGTCATTGCCGCGACCTTGCCGCCGAGCAGGATCTCGCCCACGTCCAACTGCACCTCGTGACAAATCTTGCGGGTGATCACCTCATTATCGCCGGTGAGGATCTTGACCTGCACGCCCCTGCGGGCCAGTGCAGCGATCGCCTCGCATGCGCTGTCTTTGGGCGGATCGAGGAATGCGATGTAGCCGAGCAGCGTGAGATCGGCCTCGTCCTCGACGGAATAGGTCGTCTTCGACGGATCCATCTCGCCGTAGGCAACCGCCACGACACGGAACCCGTCAGCATTGAGGGCGGTCGTCGCCTTCTTCGCGGCCTCGAAATGGCTCTCGTCGAGTTGCCCTATCTCTTGGTCGACGGTGTATCTGGTGCAAACCGCGAAGACCTCCTCGACCGCGCCCTTGCAGATGAGGATGTGCTTGCCGTCCTCGCTCGCCACCACGACCGAGAGGCGGCGGCGCGAGAAGTCGAAAGGGATCTCGTCGAGCTTGGTATAGCCGCTGCCGATTCCGAGCGTCTTGTGGAGATCGACATGCGCCAGGACCGCGTTGTCGAGCAGGTTTCTAAGTCCTGACTGAAAGTGGCTGTTCAAGAACGCGTACTGGAGCACCCGTTCGGATTCCTCGCCGCGGAGGTCGAGATGCCGCTTCAGGATGATGCGATCCTGGGTCAGGGTGCCGGTCTTGTCCGTGCACAGGACGTCCATTGCGCCCAGGTTCTGGATGGCGTTGAGGCGCTTCACGATGACCTTTTCGCGCGACATGGCGAGCGCACCCTTGGCGAGGTTCACCGTCACGATCATCGGTAGCATTTCCGGCGTAAGCCCGACGGCCACCGCCACCGCGAAGAGCAGTGCCTCCAGCCAATCGTGCTTCGTCAGGCCGTTGATCAGGAAGACTGCCGGGACCATCACCACGATGAACCGGATCATCAGCCAGGTGAACCTGTTGATGCCTTGGTCGAACGCGGTCGGAACGCGCCTCCCGGCGATGTTATGCGCAAGTTGGCCGAAGAACGTGCTGGGGCCGGTTCGCAGGATCACGCCGGTGCCGTAACCCGATACGACGTTGGCGCCCATGAAGCAGAGGTTCGGCAGGTCGAAGGGATCATCGCAGCCCGCGTCGCTGGCGTGGGAGTACTTCTCGGCAGGCATGGCCTCGCCCGTCAGGGTAGCCTGGTTGATGAACAGGTCCTTGGCGTCGAGCAGGCGCAGGTCCGCCGGGATCATGTCGCCTGCGGAAAGCCGCACGACATCGCCCGGCACGAGCTGCTCCATCGGGATCTCGGAGAACGGGTTGTCCGGGTCATTCGGTGTGCGCCTGACACTTGCCGTGGTGTGGACCATGGCGCGCAACTGGGCGGCAGCTTCGTTCGAGCGGTGTTCCTGGATGAAGGCGGTCGTGATCGCGAGGATCACCATGCCTGCGATGACGACGGCGGCGCGTACGTCCCCCAGAAAATAGGAGACGGTCGCCAGGGTCAGCAACAGCGCGTTCAGGGGATTGCGCGCGCGGCCCCACAGTTCCTGGAGGATGGTCGCCTTGCGTTCGCGGGTTACGAGATTGAGCCCGAATTTCTTCTGGCGTCCGGCCGCCTCGGTCTGAGACAGGCCTTCGAGACGGGATCCCACCTCGGCGCAGGCCGCGCCAGGCTGAAGGCGACTGGCGGCCGCGAGGTCGCTGTCGCCATGAGGGTGACCGGCCCGGCTGGAATCGGAGTGCTCGACCGATCTCGATAGCAAGGTCATGATGCCCCCTCAGCACCCAGTGATTGCCACCGAACCTGGGTGCATAGCGTTGATCAAGATCAATTCAGCTACGCCAGGTGCCTGACTCGAAATCGGTCTGTACCGCGAGAGTCCGGTCCCGGCCGCCTGGCGAGCGGAGCGTCAATTGCGCGCATCGGGCCGGCGCGGGAGATCTCGGTCGTCGTCTCAAAATCCTTGGCAAGACGCCGTGAGCGATCGAACCGGCCGGGGGGCTGCTCCACGATCCGGCGTTCAGGCTATACCACGAACCTCTTGACCGTGGGTCGGAACGTTTGACGACACTGACCCCGATGCGGTCCGCATGGGCCAGATCCTGGCACAGGAAACCACGGGCGCCATGCGCCGCAACATGCCGCGTGCCATCCCTGCGGTCGTGCTGGGGCGGCTGGCGATCGACCGTGGCTGGCAGGGCAAGGGCCTGGGGCGTGCCATGCTGGCCGATGTCGTGCGGCGCACATTGCTTGCGTCCACCGAGATCGCGGCGCGGCTCGTGGTCGCCCATGCCATCTCGCCGGCGGCCGAAGCGTTCTACCTCCACCACGGCTTCACGCGGCTACCGCTCGACACGCCGATCCTCGCCCTCGACCTGGTCAAATTCGCGAAGCTCGCGTCCGGGCACTGATCGGCTGTGTCAGCCGATGCCGGGACTGCGCCATCCGGCAGCACGAGGGCCAGACACATCAAGGGGCCCGCGTTCCGGTCGCCTTGACCGATCCACGAGCCCCGTTGGTAACCGCCCCCGCCGGCTGCACCGCAGCCGGCGGATCACGCAACGATCGTGTCAGTCGTCGCCCGCGACCATTGCCAGCGATGGCTCCGGCCCCTCGGTCCGCGCCGGCCGTTGCAGAAGCTGCACCCACCGCAGCAGCGACGCCGCCATGATCACCACGCCCAGCACCAGCATGATGATGGAGATGATCGCGTTGAACAGGTTGTACCCCTTCGACGCCCCGTTCAGGTAGACGTTGGCGATCATCCAGTAGCCGGCGTAGTTCACCGTCACATAGAGATACGCCAGCGGCAGCAGGCAGGTCAGCATGTAGGCCCGCTTCTGCGCGAGCCGCAGGATGATGGTCGCGCCGATCATCAGGCCGATCGAGGCCATCAGCTGGTTCGACACACCGAACAGCGTCCAGACCGAGTTGATGTCGCCCGAGTTCAGCAGGTAGCCCCACGCCACGCAGGCGAGCAGGCTGGCGCCCAGCGCACCCGGCATCCAGTCGATCCGTTTCAGTGGCTTGTAGACGTCGCCGCCCAGGTCCTGGATCAGGTAACGCGCGACGCGGGTGCCGGAGTCCACCGCGGTCAGGATGAACACGGCCTCGAACATCACCACGAACTGGAAGAAATACGCGGCGAGGTGGGTGAAGAAGGGCAGCCGGGTGAAGATCTCCGTCATGCCCACGGCGAGCGTCACGGCACCACCGGTGCGGCCGTAGAGGTCGATGCCGATCTCCTGGGCCAGCCGCGGCAGGTCCACCACGTTCATGCCAAGCCCGCTGAACACCGCCGGCGCCGCGTTGATCGCGAAGTAGTCGGCCGGGTGCAGCACGGTGGCGGCGATCAGCGCCATGACGCCGACCACGCATTCCGCCAGCATCGCACCGAACGCCACCGGCAGGATATCGCTCCATTTATCGACCAGCTTGGGCGTGGTGCCGGAGCCGATGAAGGCATGGAAGCCGGAGATCGCGCCGCAGGCGATGGTGATGGAGATGAACGGCCAGACCGGGCCGCCGATCACCGGGCCGCCGCCGCCGACGAACTGGGTCAGCGCCGGGAATTGCAGCACCGGGTTGATGAACACCACGCCCACCACCAGCGCGCCGAACACGCCGATCTTCATGAAGCTGGAGAGGTAGCCGCGCGGCGTCAGCAACAGCCACACCGGCAGGGCGGTGGCGAAGAACGCATAGGCCGGGATGGCGATGGACACCGTCCGCTCATGCAGCGTCAGCCAGTCGCCCAGCATCGTGCCCTGCAGATAGGGGCCGATGAACACCGAGGCGATGATGGCGGCCACGCCGGCATAGGTCGCGCCCTTGGACCGCCCGGTGATCCGCTCATAGAGCCCGACCGCCATGGCGATCGGTATGGTCATGAACACCGCGAAGGTGCCCCAGGCGTTGCGTTCGAGGGCATACACCACGACCATGGAAAGGCCGGCCATGGTGATGGTGATGATGAACAGCATCGCCAGCCCGGTGCACCAGCCCGCCACCGGCCCGAGTTCGGCCTTGGCGACCTCCGACAGCGACTGGCCGCGATACTTCATCGAGGCGAACAGCACGACGGTGTCGTGCACCGCGCCGCCCAGCGTGGCGCCGATCAGCAGCCACAGCAGGCCCGGCAGGTAGCCGAACTGGGCTGCGAGCACCGGCCCGACCAGCGGGCCGGCCGCCGCGATGGCCGCGAAATGCTGGCCGGCATTCACCCACTTCTTGGTCGGCACGTAGTTGCGGCCGTCCTCCATCGTGTGGGCGGGCGTGATTTGTGCGTCGTCGGCTTGCAGTACCTTGCGAACGAAAAAGATACCGTAGAAGCGGTAGCAGATCGCAAGGACGCAGAGCGTTCCGATCACGAACGACAATGCATGAACCATGACGGCTTTCCCTCTGGAAACTGGAACGACCCTAGAGGCTGGCGGGGCGGCCGGTACCGCGTTCCCGGCGAGCGGCAGGATGCTCTGCCGAGCGGCATGCTGGCGGGGCCGAACGGCAGCCGGGGCTACCGAACGGTACGGCCGAGAGTGGCAGGGCGGGGGGCGGCCGCGCTATGATGCGGCATCGGAAATGGACCCCGCCATGCTGCCCGCAGCACTTCTCGAACGCCTGACCATGACGCTGTCGCTGCTGCAGCAGACCAGCGTCTACCTGGTCATCGCGTATCTGCTCAGCCGCACGCCACTGTTCATCCCGTTGATGAACATCACCATCCGGCCGTCGCACAAGCTGGCGGCCTACGTGATCTTCTCCACCTTCTGCATCATGGGGACCTATTTCGGCCTGCAGCTGGATGATTCGATCGCCAACACGCGGGCGATCGGCGCCGTCCTCGGCGGCCTGATGGGCGGGCCGTCGGTCGGGCTGGCGGTCGGGCTGACCGGCGGGCTGCACCGCTACATGCTGGGCGGGCCCACGGCCCTCGCCTGCGCCGTCTCCACCATCACCGAGGGGCTGATCGGCGGCCTGGTGCACCGCTATTACGTCGACCGGCGGCAGGTCGACCGCCTGTTCAATCCCTGGCGCGTCGCCCTGGTGACGTTTGTCGCCGAAGTGACGCAGATGCTCATCATCCTGCTGGTCACCCGCCCGTTCGCCGTCGCCTGGGCGGTCGTCGCCGAAGTCGCCCTGCCGATGTGGATCGCCAACACCCTCGGCGCCGGCCTGTTCATGCGCATCCTGCTGGAGCGGCGGGTGCTGCTGGAGCGCCAGTCCAGCGTGTTCTCGGCCAAGGCGCTGAAGATCGCGGCGCGGGCGGAAGGTATCCTGCGCAACGGGTTCAACCCGGAAACCACCAAGCGGATCTCCCGCATCATCTACGAGGAAACCGGTGTCGGCGCCGTGTCCATCACCGACCGCGAGAAGATCCTGGCCTTCATCGGCATCGGCGACGACCACCATCTGCCGGGCACCCCGATCTCCTCGGATCACACCCGCAACGCCATCGAGCACAACCAGGTGGTCTACGCCGATGGCAACGAGGTCGAGTACCACTGCTCCATCAGCCCGACCTGCCGGCTGGGCGCGACCCTGGTGATCCCCCTGCTGGGGGAGGACGAGCGCGTCATCGGCAC
>JARLIJ010000415.1 GCA_031291795.1 Acetobacteraceae bacterium
CGGATACGGTCCCATTGATCGTCACGAAGGGCATAGCGGCGCATCGGTCAGCTCCAAATTGGCTGACTGCCTATGAATCGAACTTTGCGCCGCGCCGGAATCCCCTATTTCCGGAATCCCCTATTTGACGACACGCCCTAGACCAGCGCACCCGGAATTTGGGTATATTTCTTCATCGCGACCAGATTGGCACCAACATTGCGCCGTGCATCCCAATGCATGCAGCCGCTATATTTAAAAAATATTAGGCAGAACAAATTCTCGAAAGTGAATACTCCGCTGACATTACGATCCAGTAGTCGAAATACGTTTCGACAAGGCGACGGAGCGGCCAAATGTGTGCGCTTCAGGGCTGAAATGCCTCAGCCCCTCATCCGGCCACCGGCGCCGTCGCGGCTCACCCCCAGCCGCGTGCGAGCTTGCGTACCGCGGTGGAAGCGTTCCGCTTGCCCTCCCCGGCATAATCCTCGTGCCAGTCCTCGATCCGCGCCGGATCGTAGAGATAGTTGACCATCAGCGTGGCGCTTTCCTTGGCACCTTTGTCCGAGGTGTCACCCGCCATGTTCAACCGCTCCACCCGCGCGCCGTTCGACAGATGGAAATGCGCCACCGGGTCGAGCGCGCGCCTGCCGCGGGATTCCACCAGCAGATAGCGCGCGCACAGCCGCACCAGCACCGGCTCCGCCGCCTTGCGCAACCCCGCCTCACGCCACCAGCCGCGCTTGGCCAGGATGCCGGTCAGCGCCGCCGTCCCGGTTTCAGCCGTCATCGCCGCGGTCAGGTTCGCGGTTTCTTCGTCGCTCACCAGGCCGGGCTCGTCTGCCTTCAGCTTGCCGTCCAGCCAGCGCCGGAAACCCGGGAGCGGCGACAGCGTCGCGAACGTCTTCAGGTTGCGGAACTCGCCCGACAATTCTTCGACCACCCGCTTGATCAGGAAATTCCCGAAACTGATCCCGGCCAACCCGTTCTGGCAGTTGCTGATCGAGTAGAAGATCGCCGTGTCCGCCTGGCGCGGATCCTGCACCGGCGCCTTCTCGTCCAGCAGGCCCTGCACGCTGCCGGCCAGGCCCTTCACCAGCGCCACTTCCACGAAGATCAGCGGCTCGCCCGGCATGCGCGGATGGAAGAACGCGTAGCAGCGCCGGTCGGAATCCAGCCGGTTCTTCAGATCGCGCCAGGACCGGATGGCATGCACCGCCTCATAGTCCACCAGCTTTTCCAGCAGTGCCGCGGAGCTGTCCCAATCGATGCGCTGCAGCTCCAGGAAGCCGATGTCGAACCACGCCGCGAGCAGCCCGCGCAGGTCGGCGTCCAATGCCGCCAGCAGTTTGTCGGTGCCGCGCACCTTCAGCAGGAAGCCGCGCAGGTCGACCAGAAATTTCCGCCCGTCGGGGATGGAGGTGAACTGCGTCAGCAGCTTCAGCCGCGGCGGCTCCAGCGCGCGTCGCAACTCCGCCTTGGCGGTCGCACGTTCCGCCGGGTCGGCCGCCGCCTGCACGGCCCCGTAAGCGACAGCGACGGCATCCGGATCGGAATCGTAGCCGGCCAACGTACGCAGGAACTCGATGCGGCCCGCCTCGTCCAGCGTCTGGAAGGTCTCCGCCAGCCTGGCTGCGCGGTTGCGCGCACTGACCTCGCCACCGCGCCCGCGCAGGCAGGCCTGCATCTGGGCATCCAGTGTCTCGTCCGTCTCACCGGCGACGCTGGAGGCCATGTCGCGCCAAACGGTCGTGATGCGGCGAATGGCCCGGTCAAGCAGTCCGGTGGAAACGGCGGCGTCGCTCATTTGTATCTCCTCGCGGCAGGCGGCGGGATGATAGCCGCCCACTCACGAGATATGGCGAATTGTTGCATCGCCAAGCGCCTTTGTGAGCGCCGGGAGCAAATCCTCCACCACAAGCCCGGCCCCGGCATGCACCGCGGCGCGGCCATGCAGCCAGGCACCGGCCGAGGCAGCCTCCCACGCCGGCATGCCCTGGGCGAGCAGGCCGCCGATTACGCCCGACAGCACGTCGCCCGCGCCGGCTGTGGCCAGCCACGGCGGCGCCGAGGCATTGATCGATACCCGCCCGTCCGGCGCGGCAACAATGGTGTCGGGTCCCTTCAGCAGCACCACCGCATCCGTCCGCACCGCCGCCGCTCGGACGGCCGCCACCCGGTCCAGGCCCGGCTTGCCAAATGCGCGCGCGAATTCACCGGCATGCGGCGTCAGTACCGCGGCACCCCGCAGGCCATCAGGCTCGCCGGCAAAGGCGGTGAACACATCGGCATCTCCCACCACGAGACGCCGGGCCGCCAGCAGCATCGGCAGCGTGGCACGGGCAACGTCCGGCCCCAGGCCCGGGCCACACACCCAGACATGCCGGCGCTCATCCCGCAGCAGATCATCCAAGGGCGCCTCGTTCACCAGCAAGCCCGGCGAGCCGGCGCGATATACGTCCCCCCTGCCCTGTGCTGCGATCGTCACGAGCCCGGCCCCGGCCCGCCGCGCGGCATCCGCGGCCAGGCGCGCCGCCCCGGTCATGCTCTCCCCGCCCAACACGGTGACGTGACCGCGGGCATATTTATGCGCCTCGGTCGCCGGTTGCGGTACATGCCAGAGCGTGGGCCCGTTGGCGAAGGTGCGTGGACGCATTTGGTCCAGCACGCCCGGCGGCATGCCGATGTCAGCCAGTACCGTCTCCCCGCACAGGTCCCGCCCCGGCACCAGCAGATGACCAGGTTTGCGGCGGAAGAACGTCACCGTCAGCACCGCTGTCGGCGCATAGCCCCGCACCATGCCGGTTGCACCGTCCAGGCCGCTGGGCACATCCACTGCCACCACGCGGCAGGCCGCCCGTAAGGTCTCGGCCACGATCCCGTCAACCTCACGGGCGAGCCCCGCGCCGAACACCGCGTCTACGACCAGGTCGGCGCGTGCCGCCTCATCCGGCTTGAAGGGCGTGGCCGGGCCCGACCAGCGTGCAGCGGCACCAGCGGCATCGGACCCAGCTCGCGGCGGGGCGAGCGCCGCCAGCCGCACCGGCCACCCCGCCTGTGCCAGCAGCCGCGCCGCGACATACCCGTCGCCGCCGTTGTTGCCCGGACCCGCCAGCACCAGCACGCGGCAGGGCCGGAAGCGCACGCGGATGGCGCGGGCTACGGCGCGCCCGGCATTGTCCATCAGCACCTCCCCGGGCACGCCCATACCGGGGGCGGCGGCGTCGGCCCGGCCCATTTCCGCGGGAGTCAGCAGGGCGTGGTCCAAGACATTGTTCATGGCACCGCAGAGTGCGCGCCACGGCCGCTGGCCTCAAGCGGAGGAGTCAGAGTGGACGAGGTGAGTGCCGTTCCAGATTTCGATCCCATGGCAGCCGGCGAATCGCCGATCGGATCGCAACAGCAGCCTGCCCTGTGCGATCGCCGCCGTGTCGCCCGAGGCATCGAATCCTTCTGCGTCCATGAAACGGCCATCGCCGTCGAGAAAATAGCATCTATAATATGGCATAAAATCACCCCTGAGGCCCAATGACATGAACCGGCAAGGCGGGCACGAACGGTGACTTAGGTCACAATCGGTGCGAATCTCTCGTTGGCGTGATGGGGTTCGGTAACGTAGGAACGGAGTGCACCGCAAGCGACGGTAGCGTCGCCCCGTTCGGTTCGATCGTCGGCACGCATCAGATCGCGCCCTCGGCCTGCAGCGCGGCGACGCCCGCATCGCCAAGGCCGAGCCAGCTTCCGTAGACATCGCGGTTGTGTTGACCGAGCTTGGGGCTGGGAATGGCGGCCACACGGTCAGCGCCGTGCAGGCGCAGGGGCGAATTCGGCACCACGATCGGGCCCAGCGAGGGGTGGTCGATGCGTTCCAGCATGCCGCGCGCGTGCATGTGCGGGTCGTTCATGACTTCCACGGCGTCGCGCACCGGTGCGCAAGGGATCTTGTAGCGCTTCGCGGCGGCGACCACCTCGGCCTTGGTGAGGCTGGTGGTCCATTCGGTCACCACGGCCTCGGTCGCGGCCATATTGGCGGCGCGGGCGGTATGGGTCAGAAAGCGCGGATCGTCCTCCAGTTCGTCCCGGCCCATGGCCTTCAACAGGTTCGTCCAGTGGCCTTCCGTCACAACGTGGACCGCGACGTAGCCGTCCTTGGTGGGAAACGCGTTGTACGGGGCGGCGGACAGCCCGGCCTGGCGGTTGCCGGCACGCGGTGGCACCTGGCCGGTGCGCAGGTGATAGTCGTAGCTCGACGCCAGGGTCGGGTAGACCGCCTCCTGCATCGCGACTTCGACCATCTGGCCCTCACCGGTGTGGTCGCGCTGGAACAGGGCAGTGATGACAGCGGCATAAAGATGGATGCCACCCATGAAATCGACCAACGTCGGGCCGGCCTTCATCGGGGGACCATCCGGGTCGCCGGTAACGCTCATGATGCCGGAGGCGGCTTGGATGGTGAAATCCATCGCCAAATTGTCGCGATCGGGCCCGCTGATGCCGAAGCCGGTCCCGGTGGCATACACCAGCCGCGGATTGATCCGCTTCAGCATGTCATAGCCGACGCCGAGGCCGTCCATCGTGCCGGGCGAGAAGTTCTCCAGCAGCACGTCGGCGCGGGCAACCATCTGCATCAGCACTTCCCGCCCGCGCGGTGACTTCAGGTTCAGCGTGACGGCGCGCTTGTTGGCGTTGAGCATGGCGATCGGCAGCGTGGTCTCCCCGCCGGTCGCGATGACGCGCCGACGAAGCGGTTCGCCGCCAGGCGGCTCGATCTTGATGACGTCGGCGCCGGCCTTCGCCATCAGGAACGTGGCGTACGGGCCTTGGTAGATCTGGCCGAAATCGAGGACGGTGATACCCCCCAGCGGCGTCGTCATGCGCGGCAACCTCTTGCACGGATTGTTCGGCATACAGGATAGGCAGGAACCGCAGCTTGTGGCGAATGGCGCCTGCCACGGACCGCCGTCCGCCCGACCTCAGGTGAGCGCCGTCACGCGATGATCTCGTCGATCTCCGCTTCCCCGTAGCCGGCCTCACGCAGAACCTCCCGCGTGTGCTCACCCAGGGTCGGCCACAGCCGCGTCACGCTGGGGGGCGATTTGGAGAACCACGCCGGGATTGCGGGCACCACCACCCGTCCCTCCACCGGATGTTCGGCGCGCGCGAAGAAGCCGGTCTCCCGGAGGTAGGGTTCGTCGAACAGGTCCTCCAGGGTGTTCGCCTTGCCGCAGGGGATGTCCGCCGGCCGCAGCACCGCCAGCCATTCGTCGGTTGTGCGGCCCTGCATGCCCTCGGTCAGCGTCGCGTACAGCGCGTCCACGTGCTTCGCCCGCGCCGAGACCGAACAGAAACGGGGATCCTCGATCAGGTGTCCGACGCCCATCGCCTCGAACAGCTTGCTCCACTGTGCGGTGCTGACCGCGATCACGCTGATGTAGCCGTCGCGGGTCTTGTACGGCCGACGGTGAGGCGTCAGCATCCGCGGATAGCCCATGCCTTTTTCTGGCTCGTCCAGAGTGCCGGACCACAGGTGCTCCACCAGGGCAAAGGACAGGATGGTCTCCAGCATCGGCACGTTGAGTTCCTGCCCCTCCCCCGTGCGCTCGCGGTGGAACAGCGCCATCCCGATCATCGAGGCCAGCACCGTCCCGGTCAGCTTGTCCACCACCACGGTCGGAAAATAGCGCGGCGCGCCATCCGGCCCGGCGTTCAGCGAGGCGATCCCGGACACGCCCTGGATCAGGTCGTCGTAAGCCGGGAATTCCTGCATCGAACTGCCTTTGCGAAACCCGCTTGCACTGGCGTAAATCAGCCGAGGATTGCGTGTCGCCAGGGCGGCGTAATCCAGCCCAAGCCGCTGGGCCGCGCCGATCCGCATGTTGTGCACGAACACGTCGGCGGTCTCGACCAACCGCAACAGCGCCTCGCGCGCAGCCGGCTTCTTCAGGTCCAGCACCAGGCTGCGCTTGTTGCGATTCAGCGTTGCGAAATAACTGCCCATCCCCGGCGTGCGCGACGGCCCGATGGAGCGCGTGGCATCGCCCTCCCGGGTTTCCACCTTGATCACTTCGGCGCCCATATCGCCCAGCACCTGCGCGGCAAACGGGCCCAGCACCACGGTTGTGACGTCGATGACCCGGATGCCGGCAAGCGGGCCGGTCGGCTTCTGCGCTGCTTGCTCCATGCACGGTTCCTCTGCGCTGTCACGCCTTGGGAAGGAGCTTCACCGCCGCGCCGCGGGTTGGCAATGCAGCCACCCATGGCTAGGGTTGGAGCGTGATGAATCTGGACGTTGTGCGCGCATGGTGAAGCTGAATCTGACCGGCGAGCGCGCGTGGGAATGCCTCGTGTTACATGGCTGAGCGGCGCGTCAATCCGCACACCGTCCTGCTGATCGTCGCCAGCGCGATGTTCATGGAGCAGTTGGACGGCACGGTGCTTGCGACAGCGCTGCCGACCATGGCGCGCAGCTTCAATGCCGATCCGCTGCACATGAATATTGCGCTGACGTCGTATCTGCTGACGCTCGCGATGTTCATTCCGGCAAGCGGACGGATTGCCGACCGCTTCGGCTCGCGCACGGTGTTCCGCGCGGCGATCGGGCTGTTCACGTTGGGCTCGATCGCGTGTGCCCAGGCGCCGACGTTATGGGCCCTGGTCGCGGCCCGCATGGTGCAGGGCGCAGGTGGGGCGATGATGTCCCCGGTCGGGCGGCTGGTGATGTTGCGCGTGGTATCGAAGGCCGAACTGGTACGCTCGATGGCCTGGCTGATGGTGCCGGCGACGATCGGCCCGATCGTCGGGCCACCGGTCGGCGGCTTCATCGTGACCTACCTCAGCTGGCACTGGATCTTCTACATCAACGTGCCGATCGGCCTGCTCGGCATCGTCCTGGTGACGGTGTTCATCGACGAGATGAAGGAGCCGAAACGCCAGCCCTTCGACTTGCGTGGGTTGGTGCTGGCGGGTCTCGCGCTCGCCTGCCTGATGTTCGGCATCGAGGTCGCCAGTCGCGGCGTCGGCACCTGGTGGATCGTCGTCGCCCTGCTGGGCACCGGGTCGGCGTCGGGCGTCCTCTACTGGCTGCATGCGAAGCGCCATCCGCGCCCGATGCTCGATTTCGCGCTGATGCGGATCGCGACCTTCCGGCTGTCGGTGTACTGCGGCTCGTTGTCGCGCATCGCAGTGGGGGCGATGCCGTTCCTGCTGCCAATGATGCTGCAGATCGGGTTCGGCATGTCGGCGGCGCAGAGCGGGTTGATCACGTTCGTCAGCTCGATCGGCTCGCTGGCGATGCGGGTCTGCGCGCCGTGGTTCCTGCGCGCGCTGGGCTTCCGCAACGTGCTGATCTGGGTCGGGATGGTGGCGACCATATTGCTGGCGAGCAGCGCCGCGTTCCGCCCGAGCTGGCCGCTGGCCGCGATCTATGTGGTGCTGCTGGCCAACGGCTTTTTCCAGTCGCTGCAGTTCATGGCGTACAACACGATTGCCTACGCCGATGTGCCGCGGCCGGACATGAGTTCGGCCACGAGCTTCTACACGACGTTCCAGCAGATGTCGCTGACGCTGGGGATTGCGGTCTCGGCAGCGGCGCTCGCCGGATCGGTGGCGCTGATGGGGCACGATGGACCGAAGCTGAACGATTTCTCCGCGGCGTTCCTGTTCGTGGGGGCGGTGTCGCTGATGTCACCACTGGTCGCGCGGAAGCTGGAACCCGGCGCTGGGTCAGAACTGTCCGGCCACCGCGACCAGCCCGGCAAGGTGCGGCCCGAACTGGCGAAGTGATCTGGGACGCGCCGGTGTGAAGCTCGGGCGCGACACATGGCTGCCCGGATCAAGCCCGGGCATGACGATGAAGCGTGGCCGTCCAGGGCTCAATCCTTGGCCAGACAGCCGCGGGCGTGGTGCGGACGTGCCATAAGAACGACGCCCGGACCACACGACGCCATGGGGCTGCCCCGTGAGGCTACACCAGGAACAGCACCGCCAGGCTGCCAAGCCCCACCACGAAGCAGTAGTAGGCGAACGGATTCAGCGCCCAGGCATCGTGACTGCGGAAATACCGCATCAGGAACGCGGTGCTGGCAAAGGCTGTGATCCCCGCCACGACAGCGGCCAGCAGCGACAGCCCCAACGTCCCGGGCGGCACGCTCTCGCGCAGCAGCTTCGGCACCTCCAGAACGGTCGCACCAAGGATGATCGGCGTCGCAATCAGGAACGAGAAATGCGCCGCTCCCTCATGATCGATGCCGCGCAACAGCCCGCCCACGATGGTCGCGCCCGACCGCGAGATGCCTGGGATCAGCGCCGTGCATTGCCAGCAGCCGATCGCCAAGGCGTCCGGCATCGTGAGCGTCGACAACGGGCGTTGCCCGCGCCCACGCAGCCGCTCCCCAAACATCAGCAGAATCCCGTTCACCACCAGAAACGCTGCCGCGACCGCCGGCGCGCCAAACAGGCCGCGCACGAATTTCTCCAGCACGAAGCCGATCACCACGGCTGGAATCGTGGCGATTACGATCAGCAGGAGCACCCGCCGGCTCTCCGCCACCTGGTGCGTGTCGCCGATCCCCAGCACACCGGTCACGAGGGCCCACCAGTCCCGCCAGAAATACGCCAGCAACGCGGTGGCGGTGCCAAGGTGCAGCATCACCAGGAACGGCAGGAATTCGGGGGCGCGCTGGTCGATCCCCCAGCCGAGGACGGCGGGCAGCACGACAGCGTGTCCAAGGCTGCTGACCGGGAACAACTCGGTCGCCCCCTGGAGGATGGCGATAACGATCGATTGGATGGCGTCCATGCGCGGTTCCTGTCCGACTCAGCGCGATTCGGCAAATCGTAGTTGCGTCAGTCGTTCATAGGATAGGCCGCCATCAGCCGGCGCTGATTCTTCCAATGCCGGTACATCGCGCGCACGCCGCACGGCCGCCAGCCGCGCGCGCGGTTGGCGGCCCCGATGCGGAACGCCGCACCGTAGTGGAAGAACTGCGCACGCCACGCGTCGCGCAGCTTGGTGCGGCTGTCCCAGATATGGGTCGCCTCCGATCCGGCGCCGTTGATCTCTATGACGCGGAAATCCTCGCCCCGTCGCAGGGCCGCCAGAGAGGCGAACCGCACGTCGATCCGGCCGAAATGGAACTCCGGCAGCGCCCGCGCCAGGCGCTCGATCGCGGCCGTCAGCGCGGGTGTCGCGAGCCGTCGCCCGTCCTCGAAGATCGAGCCCTTGCAGTGGTTGCCGACGAATACCAGCCGCACGACCTCGCCCTGCCTGGGGACCTCGCTCAGCCGGTCGCGCAGCCGCTCCATGTAAAGATGCGACACCAACCCCGCACGCTCATCTGCCAGGATGAGCTGTTCCAGGGTCGAGCGCCCGTCGCCGGTGACAGTTGGCGGATGCTTCAGCGTGATGGAGGTGATGTGTCCGCGTGCCTGACCGGGCAGGCGGACATAGAACAGCCCGGCTTCGTGCGGATCCTCGATGAACTCCTGCAGCACCACCCGTTCATGGTTCGGAAATCCGCCGAGGTAGCGCAGCAATTCGTCCCGGCCATGCAGCAGGCACACACCAGTGCCGTTGCAGCCGATGTCCGGCTTGGCGACCACCGGGTATGACAGGGCCGCCTCTGCCATCGCCCGCTCCGCCTCGACTGCATCGACCTCCGTCCGGCCCTGCAGCGTGACGCCTGTGCTGCGCGCCAGCATGGGGGCCGCATCCGGCCCGACCTGACGCAGGATATCGAGCTTCGACTCGCCGCACAGCCCGCCGGTCACGATGTAGGGATTGGCTGCGGTCGGCAGGCTGAAATCGCCGTACCGCAACCCGAGCGCGAGCCAGTGTGCAACGACCGGTGTGTAGAACAGCCAATTCGGCCAGAACTCGAAGTAGGAGAGCGGATTTTCGCCACGCGCCGAGGCCCGGACGAGGTCGAGGGCGGCGTCGAGCTTCATCGCCGCGCAGCCTGCATGCCGGCCGCGGCACATCGGCCCGCGACGATCACGAACAGCGCGAAGCCGGCGGCTCCGGCCCAGCGCCAGGCGCCAAGATGATCCATCAGGAATTGTCCGATCTTGAGGGAGACGGCGAACAGCAGGCTTGTCCACACGCTGGTGGCGAGCACCGCGGCCAGCGCGAACTGGCGCAGGTTGGCGCCGACAAAGCCGCATGTGGTGTAGGTCGGCAGGCGCAGGCCCGGCAGGAAGCGGCTGACCAGCACGACCTTGAAGACCCGTCCGTTGATCCACGCACGCACCGCATCCTGTCGTTGCGGCGGCAACCATCGCGCGACCAGGGGCACGTACGCAGCGAGGCGCCCCAGGCCATACAACCCCAGGTCGCCAAGGATAATGCCCGCATAAAGCGACCCGAGGGCCAGCAGCAACGGAATTGCCCCGTCCTGCGCCTGCATTGCGGCACCCACGGTGGCAGCGTCCTCCAGGACGAAGGTGCCCAACACGATGGCTGCGGCCTGCAACAGGGGCGACTTCCCGGCCAGCAGGAGAAGCGAGACGATCGAACTGCCTGGCATGATCGTCCGCTGGCGGCCTTCTTCCGGTAGGCGTTGCGTCGGCGGGACAGATAGGCTTCCGACCGTAGGCTTGCCTCATCATCTATTTGTGAACTTCCTGCAGGCGCCTCGCACCTCGTATGACATAATACCGTCCCATGAATGCATCACACCACGACGGGCCTCAAGATCACGAACATCCGCCGCATCGCCAGGACGACCATGGTCACGATGGCCAGAGTCTCGGCGGCCATGGGCATGGGAGCGGGCATCACCATCACCACGCACCGCCGACCGGCCATGACAGAGCGTTCGCGATCGGCGCGGCGCTCAATACCGCCTTCGTCGTGGCGGAGTTCGGCTTCGGCTTCGCCGCCAATTCCGTGGCGCTGGTCGCCGACGCCGTGCACAACCTCGGCGACGTGCTGTCGCTGCTGCTGGCATGGGGTGCCGCCTGGCTGACCCGCCGTCCGCCGACCAGCCGACGTACCTATGGATGGGGGCGCAGCTCGATCCTGGCGTCGCTGATCAACGCCGCCATCCTGCTGGTCAGCGTCGGTGCCATCGGCGTCGAGGGCATCGACCGACTGTTGGCACCGCAGCCGGTGGTCGAGGACATGGTGATCCTCGTGGCCCTGGCGGGGATTGCGGTGAATGGCGGCAGCGCGCTGCTGTTCCTGCGCGATCGCAAGAACGACCTCAACATCCGGGCGCAGTTCCTGCACCTCGCCAGCGACGCCGTCGTCTCGTTGGGCGTCGTGGTCACGGCACTGGCGATCCAATGGACCGGGCTGCTGTGGCTCGATCCGCTGGCCAGCCTGGCGATCGCAGTCCTCATCGCCATCAGCACCTGGGGCGTGCTGCGGGAATCGGTGGATCTCGCAATGGATGCCGTTCCCGATCAAATCCCCCATCAGGATGTCGAGGCCTGGCTCGGTGCCCAGCCGGGCGTCACGGAAGTCCACGACCTGCATATCTGGGGCCTGAGCACCACCGAGACGGCCCTGACCGCCCATCTGGTGTGCGCCGGCCAGGCGGACGACCGCCGGCTGCACGACCTGACGACCGAATTGCGGCGCCGCTTCCGGATCGGCCACGCCACCCTGCAGATCGAAAGCGACGCCGACGCGGCGATGTGCCGCCTGCGGCCGAACGACGTGATATGATATCGGACGAGTGCAGGTGTTCAGGAATTTGACCTCGATCAAGGCACGCACTAACCGCAGTGCGCAGGCAGTGTCCGACATATGACGCGATCGTTCTGGGCCGTTCCGTCAGGTCAACTGGGGTAGCACAGGCCGCCGTGCAGCAGATGCTCGCCGAACCGAAATAGCCCCACTGCGGCCGGGCTGTTCGGACGCGACGACGCATCTTTCCGCTCGCTTCGACGCTCGGCTACACTCCCCAGAACGACGGGGAGAGAACGCCGCAATGGATTTTCACATCAGCGCCGAACAGCGCGACATGATCGCCTCGGTGCGCGCTTTGGCGCAGGGCGAGTTCCGCCAGAACGCATCGCGCTGGATGGACGGCACGTTCCCCTGGGACAACATGAAAAAGCTCGCGGCCCTGGGCGTCCTGGGGATGTTGGTGCCGGAGGAATACGGCGGCCTGGGACTGCCGATCCTGGACACCGCGCTGATCCTGGAGGAGATCGCCAAGGTCGACTACGTCACCGCCATGGCGGTGCTGGGCGAGGCCGGCGTTCAGACACGCGTGATCGCGCGATACGCGCCGGCGGCGATCCGCGACCGCATCCTGCCACGCGTGGTCAGCGGCGACTGCATCCTGGCAATCTGCATGACCGAACCGCATGCCGGCACCGATGTCGCGAACTATCGCACCAACACACGCATCGTCGGTGATCGGATCATCCTGAAGGGCACCAAGACGCTGATCAGCCGTGCGCCCGAGGCCGGCATGTTCATCGTGTTCAGCCGGGTCGACGGCAAACCGGGCCGCGAGGGCATCGGCTGCGTGTTGCTGGAGCCTGACACGAAGGGCTTCGCGGTCACCGGCACCTACCACACGATGGGCGGGGAGAACCTGCACGAGATCCAGTTCGACGACTGCGAACTGCCGCTGGAAAACCTGGTCATCCGCGACGACGGATTCCGCAAGCTGCTGTCTGCCTTCAACACGCAACGTTGCCTCAACCCGGCGATCTCGCTGGGCCTGGCTGAGGGCGCGTTCGACGAAGCAACGAACTACGTGCGGGAGCGGACGGTATTCAATCATCCGATCTCGGACTTCCAGGGCATCCGCTGGAAACTTGCCGACATGTTCAAGGACATCGAGGCGGCCCGCGGGCTGCTGTATCGCGCCTGCCTGACGGCCGACCCGTTCCCCGATCCGTTCATGGCCGCGGCGGCGAAGATATTCTGCAACGAGATGTCGCTGCGCGTGACCTCCGAGGCCGTGCAGTTGCATGGCGGCTTCGGCTTCACGGACGAATATCCCGTCTCCCGGTTCTATCGGGGGGCGCGCTACGGCTCGATCGGCGGCGGCGCGACCGAGACGTTGCGCGACCTGATCGGCAAGAAGATCGTCGGCGATTTCGATGTCCAGGACGGGATCATGGGGTTGGGGACGTTCTGAGGCACCCCCTTCCGGGACGGCCCCGCAGCATGCCGCGATTACGTTTCCATAACGTCGTTGCAATCATAAGTATAATTTCGAGATAAAACCAATAAGAGGAGGCAACCGATGCAAGACGCACCTGCCGACAAGGACGCCATCCGCGAGCTGCTGGCGGTCTACTGCTTCCATCTCGACGACGGCGCATTCGAAGCGATGGCCGCGCTGTTTACCGAGGATGGCGTCTGGGAGACCGCATTCGGCACCGGCACGGGACGCGCCGGTATCGTCGCGCAGGCACGCGGCATCGCCGGTACCGCACACCGCCCGCGACGCGTGCACCTGACCACGAACATCGTCATCACCCTGGACGGCGACAACGCACAGGTGCAGTCCAACTGGACATTGGTGCAGAATACCCCGTCCGGCCCGGCGATCGGATCCGGCGGGGCCTATTTCGACCACGTTGTAAGGCAGGCCGGACGCTGGCTGTTCCGGCACCGGCGGATCGATCGCTACATTGCCGACGGGCTCAACTGAGGCGCCTCGTCCTCACACGAGCAGTTCGATCAGGAACGGCCCCGAGCGCTTGAGCGAATGCGCAAGCAAGTCGGCAAAGCCCTCGGCGGTATCGGTCGTGGCCCCCTCTACGCCCATCGATCCGGCGAGCTTCGGCCAGTCGATGTCGGGATTGCCGATATCCATCATATCCAGCGCCGTGCGTCCCGGATTGGCGCCGACATTCGCCAGTTCGCCCAGCAGGATCGCGTATTTGCGGTTGGAGAAGATGACGGTCGTCACATCGAGTTTCTCGCGCGCCTGGGTCCACAACGCCTGCACGGTGTACATCGCCGAGCCGTCGGCCTGCAGGTTGATCACCCGCCGACCCGGCGCCCCGATCGCAGCACCCGTCGCCAGGGGCGGGCCACCGCCGATCGCCCCGCCGGTCACGTTCAGCCAGTCATGCGGGGGTGCACTGCGGGTCAGCGGGAAGAAGCCGCGCCCGAACGAGACGGACTCGTCGGCGATCACCGCGCCCTCGGGCATCAGCGCACCCACGGTCGCGGCCACCGCCTCGGGCGTCAGGGCACCACGGCCAGGCTCCGACCGGGGGCCGTAATCCGGCGCCGCCACCTTGGGGGCGCCCAGTGCATCGACCAGCCGCGCCAGCGCCTCGACAATATCCTGTTCGGCACGGGCGAGGATCTGCACCTCGGCATCCTCCGGCACCGAACTCTGCGGCTTGTTGGGGTAGGCGAAGAAGGTCACGGGCTTGCGGGCGCCGGCCAGGATAAGCTGTTTCGTCCCGGCCATCGCCTTGACCGCAAGGTCCACCACGTACGGCACGCGATCGACCGACACGCGCCCCTGCCCGCGCGCGACCTTCGCATTCGAGCCCTGCGCCATCAGCCGGCAGCCGGTCGCGGCACTGATGCGGTGAGCGAGCGCCAGGCCGGCCTCGCCCAGCGCCTCCCCGCCCAGCAGCAGCACGATCCCTGCCCCGCCGCGGCGCAACACCACGGCCGCACGCTCGATCTGTTCGGGGGAAGCCGGAGGCGTGGGCAGCCTGGGCAGCGCCTCAGCCACGATGCCGCCGTCGTTCCAGGAGGTGTCGGACGGCAGGATGAGCGTGGCGATCTGGCCCGGCGCGATCATTGCCGCCTGCACCGCCGCGGCGGCATCGGCGCCGACCGTCCTGACGTCCATCGCGGTGCGCACCCAGCCGGACACGCCGCGCGCCCAGCCCTCGGTGTCGGCGGTCAGGGGCGCGTCGAGCGGACGGTGATACGTCGCCTGGTCGCCCACGATATTGACGATCGGGGTCGCGGCGCGGCGCGCGTTGTGCAGGTTGGCCAGGCCGTTCGCCAGACCGGGACCGCAATGCAGCAGCGTTGCCGCCGGCTTGCCGGCCATCCGCGCGTAGCCGTCGGCAGCGCCGGTCACAACGCCCTCGAACAGCCCCAGCACGCAGTGCATCCCGGGCACCCGATCGAGCGCCGCCACGAAATGCATCTCCGACGTGCCAGGGTTGGAAAAGCAGGTGGTCACCCCGCTTTTGAGCAACGTGTGGACCAGGCTCTCGGCGCCGTTCATGCCGCGGACTCCTTCTCGATCGGGCCAGGGCTAACGCGTTTCCACCGGATTGGCCAGGGTGGCGGCGGGCAAAATCCGGTCGACCATGCTGCCTGGCGACGCCGGACATTCTCCATTAGGTCCGTGTCGTGGTGGGATATTTCGCTTGTGGGCTTATATATTTCGCTGGGGATATATCTGGTCTGCCGCACCCGACCGATCATGGCCCGCCGCTTGCACCTGTGCCTGCCGCTTGCACTGCCGCCTGCGCCAGCAATGGCATTCGAGCTCGATACAGCCTGACGGGGACGCGCATTGGAAGTCACCGAATCACAGCCGGCCTTCGCCTCCCCGCCGCCCGCGGCTGCGTCGTCGCCCTCGGCCGCCCACGAGACATCGTTCCACGACGTGTTGTCGGCGCTGAACCCGCTGCAGTATTTGCCGGGGATCGGCACACTCTACCGAGCGGTGACGAACGACCAGATCCCTGAACCGGTTCGACGGATCGGATCGGCGATCGGCAGCTTCCTCCTTGGCGGACCGGTTGGGGTCGCGATCAACCTTGCGATGCTGGGGGTCGAAAAGGCATCGGGCATCGATTTCGACCACACTGGCCAGGCATTACTCGGCCGGAATGGGCCTGCGACCTCGCAGGTCGCCGACACCACTTCCGCACCGGCCGCCGCCGCAGCCACCGACACCGCCGCCACTTCGACCGAGGTGCCACCTGCCCTGGCCTGGTCGTCGACGCAACTCGCGGCATACGGCGTGGGCAGGCGCGCAGATGGCACGCTCGAGTGCGGCGACCTGAGCGGTGCCGACCTGCTGAATTCGATGGAACTGGGTCGTATGCACGGCACCCAGATCGCGTCCAGCCGTGGGATGAGCGTGACAGCATAGGCGGCTCGCGACGGGCCGCGTGCGGTCGCGTTGCCTGCAATGGACGACGCCCGGCGCGCGCGGTAGCACGGACACTCGATAGTCTCATTGAGAGCGTTATTACGGCTTTTCCTGTACGTGGCGTTGCCGCCACGCGGCGTGGGCGATTCACCGCGTCGAACTTCGGAGCCCCGCCATGCGCCGCATCCTGCTTGCCCTGGTCCTGCTCCTCCCGCTGGCCGCACGGGCCGAGGCGCCGTGGCAGACCCTGCCTCCCACGCCGCCGGCCTTTTCCTACGAGCAAAGCGCCCGCGTCACCCTGAACGGCACCCCGCTGTGGTACGCCACAACCGGCCACGGCCCGCCGGTCGTACTGCTGCATGGCGGACTGGCCAACGCCGACTACTGGGGCAACCAGGTCGCGGCGTTGCGTCCCAACCATACCGTCATCGTCATGGACAGCCGCGGCCATGGCCGCAGCGCGCGCGACGCCCGCCCGTTCGGCTATGACCTGATGGCCGACGATGTGGTGGCGCTGCTCGACCGCCTCGGGTTGCCGCGCGCCGATATCGTGGGCTGGAGCGACGGGGCGATCATCGGCCTCGACCTCGCCATCCGCCATCCCACCCGGGTTGGCCGCATCTTCGCCTTTGCGGCCAACACGACGACGGCGGGCGTGCAGGACGGGGTCGACCGGAACCCGACCTTCGCCGCCTTCATCGCGCGTGCCGGCACCGAATATGCCAGGCTGTCCCCCACGCCCGGCGGTTACACGGACTTCGTGGCCCAGATCAGCCGGATGTGGCGGACGCAACCAAACTGGACCGACGCCCGGCTCCGGTCCATCCGCGCACGGGTCCTGATCGCCGACGGGGACCATGACGAGGCGATCCGCCGCGCGCACACCGAATACATGGCGGCTACCATCCCCGGAGCCGGGCTGCTGATCCTGCCCAACACAAGCCATTTTGCATTCCTGCAGGACCCGGTGCTGTTCGACGCCGCGCTGCTGCATTTCCTCGACGACCAGTGATCGTCGCCAGATGGCGAAATGGTCGTCCCCGCACAAGGGCAACCGTCTGGTGAAGCAACAAGACGGCATCCCGGCGCAACCTGCACAGCGATCACGGCGTGCTTCGGCAATCCGGACTTGGCGCGCGTTTCGGACATCCGTTAGTTATATTAACTTAACCACAAGCGGACCGAGGCGCATGACGACAGACCCGACCGACACCACAGATCCCGCCACGCCAGCGGACCCAACCGCTCCCGCCCCCGGGACCGACGCAATGTTCGGCCGCTCCCGGGTTGGCCTGGCGCTGCCGACTCCGACGCCGACGGGCGCCGCATCGCCTGCTGCCTCGCCGGCCGAACCACTGCCCGAGGGGCTCTACGACTACGCGGACGCGGCCCACCTGCTTCCCCGTTAGTGTCCCGCCCCCTCCATCCGCTGCCCTCTGCAGCGGATGGAGGGGATCAGCAGGTCATTGGACGCCACGACCGGCGGCGGGTTTTTCCCGCCAGTGCGGGACGCCGGCCGTCCAGACGGCCAGCGGTCGTTTCCGCTCGCTTCATACGCTCCGACGAACCCGCACATCACGCACGGCACGGTCTCGATCCATGCGATGCCGGCGATAAGCCCGTTCGTCTACCCACCCAGGCAACCCGTCAGCCGGCGTCATCCACACGCTCGGTTCCGCGACGCCGTCCTGCCCCCTCCATCGAATCGTTGCGCTTACGGCCAGACCGCCTGCTTGGCTGACGGGTATCCGCGGAATACCTGGTCTGCCAGCGGCGTCTTGCGGGCAAGACCTGGCATCCCGTAGGGTGGTTTCCGGCAGGAATGTTGCCATTGAACGCCGGAGCAGGGCAAAAGGCCACGCTGCTCCGGCGTTGCTTGTGCGGCGCCCACACAAAACAGAGACCCCCCCGGCAATGGAAACGTTTGATAAACAGGGCCTGTACGATCCACGCAACGAGCACGATGCTTGCGGCGTCGGCTTCATCGTGAACATCAAGGGCCGGAAATCACACGATATCATCCGCCAGGGCCTGCAGATCCTGGTCAATCTCGACCATCGCGGCGCGGTGGGCGCCGACCCGCTGGTGGGCGACGGCGCGGGCTGCCTGATCCAGATGCCGGACGGCCTGCTGCGCGACTGGGCCGTGCGCGCCGGCCTGCGCCTGCCGGCATCGGGCCGCTACGCCGTCGCCATGTGCTTCCTGCCGCGCGATCGGCGTGCGCGTGACCACGCGGAGCGTCACTTCCAGGAGGTCGTGACCCAGGAAGGCCAGACCCTGGTCGGCTGGCGCGACGTCCCGGTCGACCCGGCCGGCCTCGGCGCGACCGTCATCGAAACCATGCCGGTGATCCGCCAGGCGATCGTCGCAGCCAGCCGCGAAATCCGCGACCAGGACGCGTTCGAGCGCAAAATTCTCGCGATCCGCAAGCAGATCCTGAACAATATCCGCGCGTTGGCGGACCGTCAGGCGCTGCCGGGGCTGGGCGACCTGTACATGCCGTCGTTCTCGACGCGCACCGTGGTCTACAAGGGACTGCTGCTGGCAGGCCAGGTCGGCGGGTTCTACCGGGACCTGCTCAACCCGCTGACGCAGTCGGCGCTCGCACTGGTGCACCAGCGGTTCTCGACCAACACCTTCCCGTCCTGGAAACTGGCCCACCCCTACCGCTTCCTGGCGCATAACGGCGAAATCAACACCGTCCGCGGCAACGTCAACTGGATGTATGCGCGGCGGCGGTCGATGACCTCCGACCTGATCGGGCCCGACCTGGCCAAGATGTGGCCGCTGATCCCACACGGCCAGTCCGACACCGCCTGCATCGACAACGCCTTGGAAATCCTGGTCGCCGGCGGCTACTCGCTGGCCCATGCGATGATGATGCTGATCCCCGAGGCCTGGGCCGGCAACCCGCTGATGGATGCCGACCGCCGCGCCTTCTACGAGTACTATGCCGCCCTGATGGAGCCGTGGGACGGCCCCGCCGCCATCGCCTTCACCGACGGGCGGCAGATCGGTGCCACGCTCGACCGCAACGGTCTGCGCCCGGCACGCTACGTCGTCACCGACGACGACCACGTCATCATGGCCTCCGAGGCCGGCGTGCTGCCGGTGCCGGAGGAGCGGATCGTCCGCAAATGGCGCCTGCAGCCCGGCAAGATGCTGCTGATCGACCTCGACGAGGGCCGCATCATCGATGATGCCGAGATCAAGCGCACGCTGGCCGGCAAGCACCCGTACGCCGAGTGGCTGAAGCAGACCCAGTTCAAGCTGGAGGAGCTGCCCGACAGCCCCGACCGGGCCGGGCTGCCACGGCCGAACGACCTCGCCTCGTTGCTCGATTGCCAGCAGGCATTCGGCTACACCCAGGAAGACCTGCAGTTCTTCCTGGAGCCAATGGCGATCCACGGCGACGACCCGGTCGGCTCGATGGGCACCGACACGCCGCTCGCGGTGCTCTCCGACAAGCCCAAGCTGCTGTACAACTATTTCAAGCAGAACTTCGCCCAGGTGACCAACCCGCCGATCGACCCGATCCGCGAGGAACTGGTGATGTCGCTGGTCTCCATGATCGGCCCACGCCCGAACCTGCTCGGCCACCACGCCGGGAACCATTACCGGCTGGAGGTCAGCCAGCCCATCCTGACCAACGCCGACCTGGAGAAGATCCGCGGCATCGATGGCCTGGCCGGGGGCGCCTTCCGGACGCGCACGATCGATGCCACGTGGCCGGCCGCCGAGGGGACCGCAGGCCTCGCCAGGGCAGTCGATCGGATCTGCCGGGAAGCGACCGAGGCGGTGCTGGCCGACCATAACATCCTGATCCTGTCGGACCGTGCCATCGGGCCGGACCGCATCCCGATCCCTGCCCTGCTCGCCACCGCCGCCACCCATAACCATCTGATCCGCCAGGGCCTGCGGACCAGCACCGGCCTCGTCGTGGAAACCGGCGAGGCGCGCGAGGTGCACCATTTCGCCGTGCTAGCCGGGTACGGCGCGGAGGCGGTGAACCCTTACCTGGCGTTCGAGACACTGGAGCAGATCCGGACGCAGAACGGGCTGGGGCAGACCGCCGACGAGGTGCAGAAGAACTACCGCAAGGCGGTCGGCAAGGGCATCCTGAAGGTGATGTCCAAGATGGGCATCTCGACCTACCAATCCTATTGCGGTGCCCAGATCTTCGACGCGGTCGGCCTGTCGTCCGAGTTCGTCGAAAAATGCTTCACCGGCACCGCCACCACGATCGAAGGGGTCGGCTTCGACGGGATTGCGCAGGAAGCCGTGGCGCGCCACCGCAATGCCTACGGCGATAATCCGATCTACGCCGAGATGCTGGACGTCGGCGGCGATTACGCGTTCCGGCTGCGCGGCGAGGCGCATGCCTGGACCCCGGAATCGGTCGCCCGGCTGCAGCACGCCGTGCGCGGCAA
This sequence comes from Acetobacteraceae bacterium, assembly GCA_031291795.1. Taxonomy (GTDB): domain Bacteria; phylum Pseudomonadota; class Alphaproteobacteria; order Acetobacterales; family Acetobacteraceae; genus Rhodopila. Next base: position 20,462 of record JARLIJ010000415.1, read on the forward strand.
CCTGCCGGACGAGTTCGCGGCGTTTTCCCGCACGATCGACGAGCAGGCCGAGCGGCTGCTGACCCTGCGCGGCCTGATGCGCTTCCGCCTCGCCGAAGCCCCGGTGCCGCTGGACGAGGTCGAGCCTGCATCCGCGATCGTCAAGCGGTTCGCGACCGGTGCGATGAGCTTCGGCTCGATCTCGCGTGAGGCGCACACCACGCTGGCGATCGCGATGAACCGGATCGGCGGCAAGTCCAACACCGGCGAGGGTGGCGAAGAGTCCGACCGCTACAAGCCGCTGGCAAATGGGGATTCCGAGCGGTCGGCGATCAAGCAGGTGGCGTCGGGACGGTTCGGGGTGACGGCGGAGTACCTGGTCAACGCCGACGACATCCAGATCAGGATGGCGCAGGGCGCCAAGCCCGGCGAAGGCGGCCAGCTGCCCGGCCACAAGGTCGACAAGAACATCGCCCGCGTGCGGCACTCGACGCCGGGCGTGGCGCTGATCTCGCCGCCGCCGCACCACGATATCTATTCGATCGAGGACCTGGCACAG
>JARLIJ010000416.1 GCA_031291795.1 Acetobacteraceae bacterium
CGGGAGCGTCCTGGTGAGAGGAGTAGGCGGCCAAGTGCAAGTCCTCGTGCGTGACAACAACGTCGACCAGGCGCTCAAGGCGCTCAAGAAGAAGATGCAGCGGGAGGGTATTTTCCGCGAAATGAAGCTGCGGCGGCATTACGAGAAGCCGTCCGAGCGCCGCGCCCGTGAGGCCGCGGAAGCCGTGCGACGCGCCCGCAAGCTGGAGCGCAAGCGGCTGGAACGCGAAGGCTTCTAAGTCCAATTACCCCCGCGCGGAGCGGGGTGCGCCGATAGTGCGGCTGGGAGGGGTGCCTCCCCATGCCGCGGTGGTGGATGTACGTCTTGTTGCAGGAAACATACGGGTTTAGGGTCCAGATTGGACCAACGAAGGACCCGGGTTTCCCATGCTCGCACCGGACCAAACGCGCCAGCAGGCTGTGTTCGAACGGCTGCGCCAAGGCATCCTGGCCGGCACGTTGCCCTCCGGCGCGCGATTGCCGCCAACCCGCGCGCTGGCGGGCGAACTCGGCGTCGCCCGCCAGACCGTCGTCCTGGCCTACGAACGGCTCGCAGCCGAGGGCTATGTGCGCGCCCGCACCGGCAGCGGCACCTATGTCGCCAGCGACCTGCCGGATGCCGCGCCGAATCCCGGCAGCCCGCCATCGACCGCCGCCAGCGCGCTGTCCGCCCGCGGTGCGCGGCTTGCCAGCGTCCCGGCCACAGCCGCACCGCGCGACAGCGGCCTGGGGCTCTTGCTGGCCGGCGGCCTGCCGGCGCCGGACCTGTTCCCGGCCCAGGCCTGGGCGCGCTGTGCAGCACGGGTATTGAAGCCGCTCACCGGCGAACTGGCCAGCTACCCACCGCCTCAGGGACTTCGCGTGTTACGCGAGCAGATCGCCGCCCACCTGGCTGCGACCCGCGGCCTGGTGGCCGATCCGGGTTGCATCGTCGTCACCGCCGGAACCCAGCAGGCGCTGCGCACGGCAGCCGAACTGCTGCTCGATCCCGGTGACGCCGCCTGGGTGGAGGATCCCGGTTACATCGCCGGCCGTGGCGCTTTGGTCGCAGCGGGGGCCGAACCGGTCCCGGTGCCAAGCGGTGCCGAAGGGCTGGACGTTGCCGCCGGCATCCGGCTCGCCCCGCAGGCGCGGATGGCGCTGGTCGCGCCGTCGCACGCCACGCCGTTAGGCGGCGCATTGCCAATCGGCCAGCGGCTGGCGCTGCTCGACTGGGCCGCGCGCGCCGGCGCCTGGATCCTGGAGGATGATTGCGACTCCGAATTCCGCTGGGAGGGGCGGCCATTGCCGCCGCTCGCTTCGCTCGATCAGGCCGGGCGGGTGATCTACTGCGGCACCTTCAGCAAGACTCTGGCGCCAGCGCTGCGACTGGGATTTGCCGTGGTGCCCGCGCCGCTGGTGGCAGCATTCGTGCGGATGCGCACGTTGATGGACCGTGGGACCGATGCGCTGGGCCAGGCGGTGCTGGCGGAGTTCATGCGCCAGGGCCTGCTGGCGCCGCACATCCGTCGCATGCGCACGGAGTACGCCAGGCGCCGCACAGCACTGCTGGCAGCCATGGAAAAGCACGTGGGGGCGGTTACCCCCCTGCCCGCGCCCGGCGGGCTGCACATGGTCGCGCAATTGCCCGATGGCGTGGATGAGGCGGCGGCGGTACGCGCCTGCCGGAGCCGCGGCCTGGCGGTCGCTCCGTTGCAGGGCTACTACGCCGGCCCGCCCCGGATGGCAGGGCTGGTGATGGGATTTGCCGGCACGCCGGCGGCGATGGCCACCGACACGGCGAAGCGGCTGGAGGCAGCATTGCGCGCCATGTGACCGGCGGGGCGAGGTCTACTCTGGCCGTTGCAGGGCGGCGACCTCGCGGATTTTGCGCGCCATCGCGGCGATGCCGTTGCCGCGGTTGGTCGACAGCGCCTCCAGCAGGCCGAGATCCTTCAGGAAGACCGGGTTGGTCGCCAGAATCTCCTCGGGTGAGCGACCAGAGTACACCCGCAACAGCAGCGCGATCAGCCCGGACACGATCGCCGCGTCCGAGGTACCGGCGAAATACAGATCGCCGTTGCGCAGCACCGCTTCCATCCACACGCGGCTCTGGCAGCCAGGCACGCGATGCGCATCGTTCGCCCAGGCGTCCGGGAATGGCGGCAGCTTGCGACCCATCTCGATGATGAACTGGTAGCGCTCCATCCAGTCGTCGAACAGGCCGAGGTCTTCCCCGATCGCCGCGATGGCCTCGGCGGCCGAGGGGTCCTCGGGTATCAGGAAGGGATCGCTCATGCGGGAGGTACCTCGGTTGCGACCGCGCGTTGCAGGCGCAGGGTCGGGTCAGTCGGTGGTCTGGGTGTGCTGACGGACCCAGGCGATGAATTCGTCGTCGGCCGTCTCGCCGGCGGCCATGGCAAGGGTTGCGACCACCGCCTCCGCATCGCGGACCGGAAACCGGCAACCGTTCAGGCGCAGGAAGGTTTCCAGTGCCACGTACGCGGTGCGCTTGTTGCCATCGATGAACGGGTGGTTCCGCGCGATCGCCAGGCCGTACAACGCAGCCAGCTCGGGCACATCCGGCGCGCCATAGCCGGCGTGGTTCAGCGGGCGGGCGAGGGCACTGTCCAACAGCCCATCGTCGCGCACGCCGACCGCGCCGCCATGTTCGGCCAGTTGTTCGTCGTGGATCGCCAGGATCAGGGGACGGGACAGCCAGACGGTCATTTCGCCAGTTCGCGCAGCACCGCACGCCGCTCCTTCATGACCTGGCGTGCGACTTCCATCTGCGCCTCGAAGTCCGGGTCGGCGGTGGTCAGCCGCACCCCGTCCGGCTGGTCGATCGCATAGATCGTGTCGCCCTTGCCGACGCCAAGCCTGGCGAGCAACTCCTTCGGCAGGATGACACCAACGGAGTTGCCGATCTGCGTCAGTTTCAGCGTGGTCATCGGCGTACGCCCTCCTGGTTGGCACCAGGAGGGTTATAACGTACGTCAGAACGCAACGCTACAGGATGAACCGGCTCAGGTCGCCTTTCTGGGCCAGCGGCGCCACCCGGTCGTTCACATAGGCGGCGTCGACCGTGACCGTCTCCCCGGCGCGATCGGTGGCGGTGAAGCTGATGTCTTCCAGCAACCGCTCCAGCACGGTGTGCAACCGCCGCGCGCCGATGTTCTCCACCCGGTCGTTGATGTCCGACGCCAGTTCGGCCAGCGCATCCACCGCATCGTCGGTGAACTCCAGCGTCACGGACTCGGTCCCCAGCAGCGCGGAGTACTGCTTCAGCAGCGAGTGTTCCGGTTCGGTCAGAATCCGCCGCAGGTCGTCGCGCGACAGCGGCGCCAGCTCGACGCGGATCGGCAACCGGCCCTGCAGCTCCGGCAGCAGGTCCGACGGCTTGGCCAGGTGGAACGCGCCCGAGGCGATGAACAGCACGTGGTCGGTCTTCACCAGCCCGTACTTGGTGTTCACCGTGGTGCCCTCGATCAGCGGCAGCAGGTCGCGCTGCACGCCTTCCCGCGACACATCGCCGCCGCGGAAGCCGCCTTCCGTGGTGCGGGCGCAGATCTTGTCGATCTCGTCGATAAAGACGATGCCGTTGTTCTCGGCATGCGCGACGGCATCCTTGGTCAGCCGGTCGTTGTCGAGCAGGCGGTCGGCCTCTTCGTCCTCCAGCAGGCGCCGGGCGGCTTCCACCGTCAGACGACGCTTCTGCGGCGGGCGATTGCCGAACATGCCCTTCATCATCTCGCCCAGGTTGATCACCTGGCCGGGCGGCATGCCGGGCATGTCGAGCTGGCCGATCGGGGTCCCGCCGGCGTCGGCCACCTCGACCTCGATCTCCTTCTGCTCGAACTCGCCGTTGCGCAGCATGCGGCGGAATTTCGAGCGCGTATCGGCGGCCGCACCTTCACCGACCAGGGCGGTGATCAGGCGTTCCTCGGCGGCCAGTTCCGCCTTGGCCCTGACCTCCTTGCGGGAGGCATCGCGCAGCATGTTGAGGCTGGCATCGACCAGGTCGCGGACGATGCTCTCCACATCGCGGCCGACATAGCCGACCTCGGTGAACTTGGTGGCCTCGACCTTCAGGAACGGGGCCTGGGCGAGCTTGGCCAGCCGGCGGGCGATCTCCGTCTTGCCGCAGCCGGTCGGGCCGATCATCAGGATGTTCTTCGGCACCACCTCTTCCCGCATGGCTTCGGGGAGGTTGTGACGGCGCCAACGGTTGCGCATGGCGATGGCGACGGCGCGCTTGGCGTCGCCCTGGCCGACGATGTAGCGATCGAGTTCGGAGACGATCTCGCGCGGGGAGTAGGTCGGAACTTCCATCACAGCGTCTCCACGATGACGTTGCCGTTGGTGTAGACGCAGATCTCGGCTGCGATCTTCATCGCGCGGCGGGCGATCTCCTCGGCGGTGAGGCCGTCCACCTCGATCAGCGCCCGCGCCGCGGCCAGGGCGAAATTGCCGCCCGATCCGATGGCGATGACGCCGTCCTCCGGCTCCAGCACGTCGCCGTTGCCGGTGAGCGTGAAGCTGCGCTCCTTGTCGGCGACGGCCATCATGGCTTCCAGCCGCCTCAGATAGCGGTCGGTACGCCAGTCCTTCGCCAGTTCGACGCAGGCGCGTTCGAGCTGGTTGGGAAAGCGCTCCAGCTTGCTCTCGAGCCGTTCGAGCAGGGTGAAGGCGTCGGCCGTGGCCCCGGCAAAGCCGGCGATCACGCTGCCCCCACCCTTCTGGCCGCCGATCCGGCGCACCTTGCGGGCGTTGCCCTTGACGATGGTTTGACCAAGGCTGACCTGGCCGTCCCCGGCCATGGCCACATTTCCATCCCGCCTGACGCACAGGATGGTGGTGCCGTGCCACCCAATCGGGTCGGCAGCGACGAATGAATTGTTCTGCATGACGGGGCTAGATGGCGAGCCGGCCTCGCCAAGGCAAGAGCCGCAGGGCCGGCCGTTCGGGATGCGGGCCAAGCCGGACATCATGCCGGCATTGCGCGGCGCGACGGTCCCCCGCAGCGCGACCCCGATGCGCACCGGGTAACGTCCCGCGGGATCAGCCGCCCGGCGTCCCTTGCGTGTTCACGTAGAGCGCATAAAGCCCGTGGCTCGCCGCCATGAACAACCGGTTGCGCCAGCGCCCGCCGAAACAGACATTGGCGCAGCGCTCCGGCAGCGCGATATGGCCGATCGGCACGCCGGCCGGGTTGAACACCCGCACGCCGTCGAGCGCCGGGTCGCCCATGCCCCACCCGCACCACAGGTTGCCGTCGACATCGACGCGGAACCCGTCCGGAGTCCCGGGACCGGCGTCAAGGAGCACCCGGCCCTCGGTGAGGCGCTGCCCGCCCACCACGTCGTAGACGACGATCTTGCGCGTCGGCTGCGCGCGGGCTGCGACAATGTAGAGCTTCGACTCGTCGGGCGAGAAGGCAAGCCCGTTCGGCCCCTCCACGTCGGCGGCCACCACCGTCGCCTCACCGGTGTTGCCATCGATGCGGTAGACATTGGCCGGCAGCTCCGGCTGGGCCCTTTCGCCTTCGTAGTAGCTCTGCAGGCCGAACGGTGGATCGGTGAACCAGATCGAGCCATCCGATTTCACCACGATGTCGTTCGGCGAGTTCAACCGCCTGCCCTCAAACTGGTCCATCAGCACGGTGATCGCGCCGTCGTGTTCGGTGCGCGTGACGCGCCGGTTGAGGTGTTCGCAGGTCACGAGCCGACCCTGGCGATCCCGGGTGTTGCCATTGCCGTAGCCCGAGGGCTTGCGGAACGTGCTGACCGTGCCGGTTTCCTCATCCCACCGCAGGATGCGGTCGTTCGGCAAATCACTCCACAGCAGGAAGCGGCCACCGCCGAAATACACCGGCCCCTCGGACCAGCGGCAGCCGGTGGCAAGCCGCTCCACCGAGGCACCCGGCAGCCGGTATTTGTTGAAGGCCGCATCCAATGAGCTGATAGCCGGGTCGGGATAGCGCAGGTTCGGTTCCCACATCGCTTGCCTCCTTATCGGCCGTCGCGGCCGTACGTTCCGCTGGCGCATGAGGACACGGCTGCCGCGAGACGGCATGCCGGAACGATCACCCGCATAGCGCCGTTCCGCGAGCCCTTGCGATCCCGTGTGTCCGTCAGACAATCTAGACTCGGGCCGGGCGCCGTCCTTGATCCAGATCAACGACGGGTTGCGCCACCGGCCCTACCGAAGGAACCTGCGCAGCCATCTTCAAAGCGACGGCAAGGCGTAGTAGCGAGGCATACTGGATAGTGTTCGTGATCACGATCTGTCGCCCTCGTTTCACTGTGGCCGATCGGCTTTGTGCCGTGGAAGTCACCGCGATCCCGTACGCACACCGAACGCTTTGCGTCGTACGCGGCGCGTCGAAACCCGCTGGCATTGCGTGCCGACGGAGCCTCGACCCGAGGCACGATCGGTTGGACCCATGACTGGCAAGACAAAGCAATCGGCGTCCTGTGTCGACGTCTCGTCAAGCGATCAAGCCACAGCACAGCCACACCCAGGAGAGCGAGACGGATGAGCAATTCACGATGGCTAAGCGTTGGCGGGTCCCTGATGGTGGGACTGTTCGTCGCCTACCTGGACCGCATCAATCTCTCGGTCGGGCTGCCCGCGGTCTCCCGCGACCTCGGTTTCGCCGGAGATCAGTTCGGAGTCGTATCTAGCTGGGTGCTGACGACCTTCCTGATCGGCTACTGCCTGGCGAACGTGCTGGGCGGCATCCTGACACGCCGGTACGATCCGAAGACCACGGTCATGTGGTGCGTGGCGATCTGGTCGGTCTCCACCGTGCTGACCGGCCTGGCCGGTTCGGTGGCGGTGCTACTGTTCTGCCGGTTGATCCTGGGCGTCACCGAAGGCATCTACTGGCCGCAGCAATCGCGCTTTGCCAAGGGCTGGTTCGCCCCGAGCGAACTCGCGCGGGCCAATAGCCTGATCCAGTACTATGGGCAGTTCCTCGCACTGGCCATCGGTTTCATGATCATGACGCCGGTCTATGACGCCCTCGGCTGGAAGATGCTGTTCTACATTACCGGCGGCATCGGGTTGGTCCTTATCCTGCCGCTGTACGCCAAGTGCCTGAGACCCGAATCCGAGGCGCCCTATATCGACGTGAACGCGGAGCAAGAGCGCGGCCGACTGACCTTCAAATCGCTCGGCGGCGTACCATTCCTGTTCCTGATCTTTACCTACATCACCCAGGGCATGCTGTTCTGGGGAATTACACTGTGGATTCCGCTAGTCATGCGCTCGATCGGTTTCACCGGCTGGGGCCAGGCGATCGCCAGTTCGGTGCCTTACCTGGCGGCGGTGATCCTGGCGATCCCAATGTCGATGATCAGCGACCGTACCGGAAAACGCGTGCTGATAGCGGCACTCGGCATGCTGATCCCGGGCGTGCTGCTGATCCTGCTGCCGACGGTCGACAGCGGCATCGCCAAACTCGCGCTGATCACCGTCGCCCTGGGCTACTACGCCAGCAGCTTCACGCCAAACATCTGGGCGATCATCCAGGAGACGGTGGAGCCGCAGGCGATCGGGCCGGCGTCGGGCATCATCAACGGCCTGGGGGCCGGCGGCGGCGGGACGCTAGCCGGGTTTTTGGTCGGGCTGCTGTACCGATCCACCGGATCCTATATGGCCGGATTCGTTGCACTGGGCACCCTCGTCATCCTTGGCGGCATCTCGCTCCTGATCTACGGGCGAATTGCAGTCGGCGTGTCGCAGCGGCGAGAGGCCACGCCTCCCACGCAACTGGCCCATAGCTGAGGCTTGTGCCCGGGGGCCCTCTCGGGGGCCCCCACCGTCACCCAGCCGAAGAACCACAGCAAGAACCCCATGCGGCAACAGTCGGGCGGCCCGGTTGCTGCCTGACAGACTCACGCCGGCTTCCCAGCCCAGGCGATCGCAGCACCGCACCTGCGCAATCGACTTGACGGCGCGCCTCCGGACGTCGCCCAATCATCGCCAAGGCCGCGACAGATCGGCCGACCCATACCGGAGGACGTTCATGAGCACCACCACGGCGGGCGCCATTGCCGCGCGCCTCGATCGGCTGCCATCGGCACGGCATGTCTGGTACCTCGTAACCCTGATCTCGCTGGGCCATTGCTTCGAGGTCTACGATCTGTTCCTGACCGCCTATATCGCGCCCGGCCTCGGCCGCGCCGGCATGTTCACCCCCGAATCCCTCGGCCCCTTCAACGTCCTCGGCCCGCTCGGCGTCGCCGGGGTCGGCACCTTCGTGTTTGCGCTGTTCGCCGGGCTGTTCGTCGGCACCATCATCTTCGGCTACGTCCCGGACCGCTACGGCCGGCGCACGATCTTTACTTATTCGCTGCTGTGGTACTGCGCCTGCACCGCGGTCATGGCGTTCCAGACCACCGGCTTCGGCATCGATCTATGGCGCTTCCTTGCCGGCATCGGCATCGGCGTGGAGCTGGTGACGGTCGACACCTATGTCTCGGAACTGGTGCCGCGGCGCGAGCGTGGCCGTGCCTTCGCCTACAACCAGTTCATCGGCTTCTGCGCGGTGCCGATGCTGGCCCTGCTGTCCTGGCTGCTCGTGCCGGAGAAGCCGTTCGGCTACGACGGCTGGCGCGTGGTCGTGCTGCTGGGATCGATCGGCGCGGTGTTCGTGTGGTGGGTCCGCCTTCCGCTGCCGGAATCGCCCCGCTGGCTCGCCCGTCACGGCCGCTTTGCCGACGCCGACCGTGTCACCAGCGTCATCGAGGCGCGTGTCATCGCGGAAAAGGGCACGTTGCCTGCGCCCGGCCCATCGCTGGCGGAAGAAGAAGGCGAGGGCACCTTCGCCGAGATCTGGCAGCCGCCCTATGCCAGCCGCGCGGTGATCCTGTCGGTGTTCAACTTCTTCCAGACCTTCGGCTATTACGGCTTCGCAGCCTGGGTGCCGACGCTGCTGATTACCAAGGGCATCACCATAACCACGAGCCTGCAATACTCGTTCATCATCGCGATCGCGAACCCGATCGGCCCGCTGCTGGGCACCATGGTCGCCGACCGGATGGAGCGGAAATGGCAGATATCCTGCGCTGCCGCCGGCATCGGGGCGTTCGGGCTGCTGTTCGCCGAACAACAGACCCCGATGCTGCTGATCGTGTTCGGCGTGATGGTCACGCTGTGCAACAACTGGCTGTCCTTCGCCTTCCACAACTACCAGGCGGAGCTGTTCCCGACCCGCATCCGCTCCCGCGCGGTCGGCTTCGTCTATGCCTGGAGCCGGCTGTCGGCTGCGCTATCCGGCCTGGCGATCGCCTTCTTCCTGGGGATCGGCGGCGTCATGGCTGTCTTCACATTCATCGCCTGTGCCATGGCGATCGTGGTGGTCACGATCGGCGGCTTCGGCCCCCGCACCCGCGGCCTGTCGCTGGAGGCGATCTCCCGCTGAGGGGGCTGGTGCTTCCCTCCACCCGGCCCAGCCTCTAGACACGCGCAGGCAGCCAGTGCCTGCCCCGAAATTCGCTGCCCCTTGCAGCGGACGCAGGGGATCAGCAGGCCACTGAAAACAAAGGGCTGGTGTCCCGATTCCGGCACTCGCCCGTGGTTACGCACGTCGGAATCGAGACACCAGACGAGGGACAGGCCATGGCGCGGCAGCTCAAGGTTGCGATCCAGATGGATCCGATCGAAAGCATCAACATCGATGCGGACTCGACCTTTGCCCTGATGCTGGAGGCCCAGCGCCGCGGCTATGCACTGTGGCACTATGAGGTCCGCAACATGGCGCTGCGCGAGGGCGTCAAGTACCAGGGTGAGGCGCGGGAGGAGCGGCTGATTGCCCGCGCCCGCCCCGTGACGGTGCAGCGCAAGCAGGGCGCGCATTACCACTTCGGCGAGCTGGAGCAGCTCAACCTGGCCGGCATGGACGTGGTGCTGATGCGCCAGGACCCGCCGTTCGACATGGCCTACATCACGGCGACCCACCTGCTCGAGCACATCCACCCGAAGACGCTGGTGGTGAACGACCCAGCCAGCGTGCGCAACGCACCGGAAAAGCTGCTGGTCACGCATTTCCCCGACCTGATGCCGCCCACCATGATCACCTGGGATCTGGAGGCGATCCGGTCGTTCCGGCTGGAATACGGCGACATCATCGTCAAGCCGCTGTTCGGCAACGGCGGTGCCGGCGTGTTCCGGATCAAGCCGGACGACGAGAACCTTGCCTCGCTGCTGGAGATGCATTTCGCCCGCTCGCGCGAGCCCCTGATGTTTCAGCGCTACGAGCCGGCGGTGCGCCGCGGCGACAAGCGCATCATCCTGGTGGATGGGGAGCCGATGGGCGCGATCAACCGGGTACCCGCGGCCGGCGAGGCACGGTCGAACATGCATGTCGGCGGTCGGGCGGAGAAATGCGAGATGACCGCCCGCGACCGCGAGATCTGCGCCGCAATCGGCCCGACCCTGCGCGCCCAGGGCATGATCTTCGTGGGGATCGACGTGATCGGGGACTACCTGACCGAGATCAACGTCACCTCCCCCACCGGCATCCAGGAGATCGCGCGGTTCGACGGCGTGCACCTGGAAAAGGCGATCTGGGACAGCATCGAGGCAAAACTGTCGGCCGCCATCTGAGCATGGCGTTCCGCCCTTCCCACCCGGAGACTGGTCGGCCCCCAGGCCGACGCCTCTCGGGGGGAGGGCGACGATTCCTGCCGGTCGCTCGCGTCGGATGAGGTCATTCCCGCCATAACGCGGCGGGGGTCGCTCGCCGGCCTTACCGGGATCCGAAGATTGCGCTGCCGACGCGCACCCAGGTGGCGCCACAGGCGATGGCGGTTTCGAAGTCCGCCGACATGCCCATCGACACCACCGCCAGCCCGTGCCGCGCGGCACGGTCGGCCAGCCAGGTGAAATGCGGCGCAGGGTCTTCTCCGGCAGGCGGCACACACATCAGCCCGGCCAGCGCGGTGCCGAAGCGCCCCTTGCAGTCATTGATGAAGCCGTCCGCATCATCCCGCGCCACACCGGATTTCTGTGGTTCGGCGCCGGTGTTGACCTCCACCAGCAGCGTCGGCGTGCGGCCTTCCTTCGCGATGGCGGCGGCGATCGCCTCGGCCAGCTTCGGCCGGTCCAGCGTCTCGATCACGTCCCCCAACCGCACCGCGTCGCGCGCCTTGTTGGTCTGCAGGCCGCCGATGATGTGCAGGCTGAACGCATGGGCGGCGCGTAACTGAGGAAACTTGCCAGCAGCTTCCTGCACCCGGTTCTCGCCGAACACCGTCTGGCCGGCAGCGAGAGCGGCCTGCACCGCCTCGACCGGCTTGGTCTTCGAGACCGCGACCAGCGTTACGTCCTCGGGGCGCCGGCCGGCGCGGAGCGCGGCCTCGGCGATGCGCGTGCGCACCCGCAGCAGGTTCTCGGCGATAGCGGCGGTTTCGGGCGATTGGAGCAGGCTCGACATGGCCGGCAAGCTCGCCGTGGCGGCCGCACAAGTCAAGGCAGCGCAGCGTCCGCACGCAAGGCCGCTGCCATGGCGGCGAACACGGCTTCCCAGTCGCCGCGACGTGGCTGGCGGAACAGGCGCATGGTCGGGTACCAGGGACAGGTCTCGCCGGTCAGCCCCCAGCGCCAATCGGGCACGAACGATGTCGCGAGCCAGACCGGGCAGCCCAGCGCCCCGGCAAGATGGGCGACGACGGTGTCCGACGTGACCACCAGGTCCAGCGCCAGCATCGTGGCGGCCGTGGCGACGAAGCTGGCCGGCCCGTCGGGTCCAAAGGTCTCGATCCCCGGCAAGGCGGGAAGTTGGTCCAGGCCGTGGCCTTTCTGCAGGCTGACCAGCCGGACGCCCGGCACCGCCGCCAACGGCGCGAATCGCGCCAGCGGCACCGACCGCTCGGGATCGATCCGGACGGCCGGGTTGCCTTGCCAGCAGATGCCGATCGTCCGGCCCACGCCGAACTGCGGCACCGGGCCGGGCGGCACCGTTAGATAAGGTACCGTACGCGGCAACGTCTCCACGGTCGAACCGAAGCGGGCAGGCACGCTGAGCAGCGGGCAATGCAGGTCGAAGCGCGGTGGACGAATGCCGGCCGGCACGACCTCCACGGGCGGCGGCAGGGAGCGCAGCAGCGCCACCAGCACCGCCGGCACTTGCAGGATCACCCGCCCGGCGCCCCGGATCAGCGGCGCGTAGCGGCAGAACTGGATGATATCGCCCAGCCCCTGTTCGGTGTGCAGCAGGAGGGTGCGGCCCTTGAGCGGCTCCCCCTGCCACAGCGGCTTGTCGAATCGAGGCGTCGCGATCGCTCGGAGCCGCCACTCATAATCGGACCAGCCGCGCGCGTAGTCGCCCATCAGCAGACGGCACAGCCCTGCATTCCAGTGAAACCACGGATCGTCGGGCTGCTGGGCCATCGCCTGTTCGTAGCTGGCCAGCGCCGCGCTGGCCTGCCCGAGCGCCTGGAGGCTGACGCCGCGATGGTTCAGGGCGTCGGGAAAAGCGGGGCTCAACGCCAGCGCCTGGTCGAAACTCGCCACCGCATCGGTGTGTCGGTCCAGTGCCTGCAGCGCCAGGCCGCGGTTGTTGTGCGCCAGCGGATCGCGCGGCTGTGCGGCGAGGATGCGGTCGAACGTTTCCAACGCGGCGTCCGGCTGGCGCAGTTCCAGTAGTGCCAGGCCGCGATTCGCCAACGCCTGGGCGGACTCCGGCGCCAGCGCCAGGGCGTGGTCGAAGCTCGCCAGGGCCTCGGCGTAGCGGCCCAGCGCGGCGAGCACTGTGCCGCGGTTGGTCCACGGATCGGGCTCTTCGGGCCGCAGCGCGACGGCGCGATCCAGTGACGCCAGCGCCTCAGCGTTCTGTCCCAGCCGAACCAGCACCCCCGCCTGATGACGCCAGTACTCCGCGGCGTCCGGGTGTAGTGCGGTGCATCGCCGCGCGAGACGCAGCCCTTCGGCCAGGTTGCCCTTCTGCACCATCAAGGTGCTCAGGAAATGCAGCGCGAGGACGTGCTTCGGCTGGGATTGCAGCACGCGCCGATACATCGCCTCGGCCCCGGCCAGGTCGCCGGCGCGGTGGCGGTCCATCGCCTCGGCGAGCAGCGAGCCGCTCACTGGTGCACCTTCGGGCTCATGCCGCCAGGGCCTCGCAGACCCGAACCACCACATCGTCCCACACGCCCGGTTCGGTTTGGCGGAACTGGCGCAGCGTCGGGTACCAGCGGCTGTCGTCACACCCCAGTTCCCAGCGCCAGCACGTGTCGAAGCGGTTGAGCAGCCAGACCGGCTTGCCAAGCGCACCGGCGACATGCAGCACGGCGGTATCGACGGCGATGACCAGGTCCAAAGCCTCGATCAGGGCCGCGGTGTCGACGAAATCCGCCAGATCCGCGGTCCAGTCCGTCATCGCGCCGGGCGGCAGCTGCGCCGCCGCGGGGCCCTTCTGCAGCGACACCAGGCTGACGCCCGGCACCGCGGCCAGGGGCGCCAGTGCCGTCGCGTTCAGCGACCGCCGCCGGTCCATCCGCATCCGTTCCGGATTGCCCGCCCAGACCACGCCGACGCGCCGGCCCGGCAGTGCGGCGAGTCGTTCCCGCCACGCCGTCACACGCGCCGGATCGGGCTTCAGATAAGGTACGGAGGCGGGAATATCGGCGGCGCGGGTCAGGCCAAGCGCGAGCGGCAGGCTCATCATCGGGCAGCGCAGGTCGTGGGCGGGGAGTGGGTCGCCGATCGCCACCACCTCGGCCACGCCGTCAAGCTGGCGCAGCAGCGGGACCAAAGGCGGATGGACTTCCAGCACCACCCGGCCATCGCGTGGCAAAAGCGGTACGTAGCGGCTGAATTGCACCATATCGCCGATGCCCTGTTCGGCATGGACCAGCAGGGTTCGTCCCCCGAGTGGCCCACCGGTCCAGGACGGCTGGGTGAAGCGATGAGCCAGCGCGGGGTCGGCACGGAATCGCCATTCCCATTCGGGCCAGGCCTGCTCGAACCGGCCCGCGACCAGCAGCATGACACCCAGGTTATAATGTGCCGCCGCATCGTTCGGATTGCGCTGCAGCAGGGCGCGATAGAGCGACTCGGCCTCTTCAAGCCGGCCGGCATCCTTCAGCACGCCGGCCAGGTTGCTTATCGCCCCGGTGTCCTGGGGCGCCTGCCGGACAGCGATGCGCAAGGCCTCGACCGCCTCGTCGAGGCGACTAGCCTCATGCAGCACCAGGCCCAGGTTGTTGTGCAGCGCCGGCAACCTTGGGTTCAGCCGCAGCGCCTCGCGGTACGCCGCAGCCGCCTGTTCGGGGCGGCCGATGTCGCTCAGCGCGTGCCCCAGCGTCTGCTGTGCCTCGGCGCTGTTGCGTTTGAGGCGCAAGGCCTCACGGCAGGCGGCCTCGGCGTCGCCCGGTCGTTGCAGCGCCAGCAATGCACTGGCACGGTTCACATGATACAGCGCAACGGATGAGGCCTGCGCGATTGCACGCTCTATATATGTTAGCGCCGGAGCGGGGTGGCCCGTCTGCAAGGCGAGCACGCCCAGCATGTGCAGCGTGTCGGCGTGCAGCGGTGCTGCGGCCAGGATCTGGCGATAGCCCTGCTCTGCCTCGGGCAGCCGGCCGGCGGCGTGCAGCCGTTGGGCGTGCTGGAATGCGGCGTCGACCTGATGCTTGCGCTTGCTCATCGCCTCCGACCAGCTATCAGGAAGCCGCTCCGAACGGTAGGCGCCGCGCACGCCGGTGGCATCGCTGACCGTGGACGCACGACTCGCCGCCTGGGGCCGTCGCGCCGCCGCGATGCATGCTGTTCCCCCGGATGGTCGCCTGCCTCAGGATCATGGTGCACCCCGGCGGTATGACGACCGGCCTCTCCCCACGCTGTGGCTGTTCACCGACGCCGTCCGCCTGCCCGACCCGCGGCCGGCCGCACGACGCCTGCCCTGCGGTCGCGCGGGCATCGTGCTGCGCCATGACGACACGCCGGGACGGGCTGCGCTGGGACGCGACCTCGCGCGGATCTGCCGGGTTCGGCGACTCGTTCTGGTGGTGGCCGGCGATCTGAGGCTTGCGGCGACGTTGCGGGCCGGAGTGCATTTGCGCGCCGGAAGCTGGCCGGGACCGCTGCGGCCACGCGGGCCGGTAACCAGTTCGGCCCATAACGCGGCCGATCTGCACCGCGCGCACCGCGCCGGGGCGGACCTCGCCTTCCTTTCGCCGGTCTTCCCGACCGCCAGCCATCCCGGCGCCCCGGCGCTGGGGCCGGCCAACTGGGCCCGGATTGTGCGCCAGGCGGGCCTGCCGGTCGCCGCCCTGGGCGGCATCGACGGGCGAACGGTCCGCCGTCTGCCGATACGGCTGTGTGCCGGGGTGGGAGCCATCGGGGCACTTGTGTGACGCACACCGCATTGTGTTCAAACGGACACAGTGTTTCGCAAATGCCATGGCCAACGTTGATGATGCGTTGCTCGAACATGAACTCGGCGCCATTCTGCGCCCCGGTCCGGATGCCCCTGCGCCGACACCTTGTTGGGGGGCGGGTGGCCTGGAAAGCCGGCGGGGAAACCTGCCAACCGAGGAGGGATCACTTCATGCGCAAGTTGCTGCTGGCGAGCGCCGCCGTGCTGGGGGCCACAAGCTGGCTCTCCGCTAATGCCCAGACCCAGTTGCCTGTTTCCTACACCCAGGGCCAGGTGGCCTCGACACCGTCGGCCTCTCCGCCGGCTGGTGCCAACAACAACAACAACACCATTGCTGCACCGGTTCCCGGTGCCGTCGCCAACCCGACGCCCGGCACGGTGGTCATCCATGTCAATGGTCGTGTAACGACCGAGTTGAACGGCGTCTGGACCGGCCTGGACAAGTACACCAACACGTCGCCGGTGACCGGCGTCGGCGGCCAAACGCTGCTGGCGGCTGGCAACAGCTTCAAGCTGCAGCCGACTAGCATCACGAACTTCGCCCGTATCTACACCGGCGTCGACGCGATGGCGGCGAATGGCCTGCGCTACGGTGGTGCGATCGAAATCCGCGAAAACTTTGGCGGCCAGAGCAGCACCAACTCCAACACCGGCTCGAGCGGCTACAGCTCGTCTGAGACGCTGTTTGTCCGGCGCGCCTTCGGCTACATCGCCGCGGACAACATCGGCATCCTGCGCTTCGGCCAGGGCGACGGCCTGATCAGCTTGTACGACAACGGCGTCACCACCTTCCAGTTCACGCCGGGCGGCGCACTGGGCGGCGGCGACCTGCAGACCGTATTCCCTGGCAACCTGCAGATTCCGCTGGCATCCGGCGCCGTGCAGGGTGCCGAGTATACGACGACTCGCCTCGTTTACCTCTCGCCGCAGTTCTACGGCTTCGACTTCGGCCTGATGTGGGCGCCGAACACGACGAACGGTTACGCTACCGGCACCGGTAACACCTACAACACCGTGCTCGGTTGCTCGTTTGCCGACTCCGGCTGCTCTAGCCTGAGTTCGTCGACCGTCGCCGGCGACGCCGCGCGCGAGATCAACCAGACGGCAGTCGGTGTGCGCTACCAGGGCTCCTTCAGTGGTCTCGGCGTGCTGGCATACGGCGTGTATGAGTTCGCCGGGCGTGTCCACTACACCGGTTCCGCCCCCATCCAGACCTACGACAACCTGAGCTTCGAAAACGCCGGCCTCGCGCTGACCTATGCCGGGTTCACGGTCGGCGGCAACTGGATCGGCGGTGCGGTGAACAACCAGCTGGCCCCGAAGCCTTCTGGCGCTCCGAACGAGAACTCCTTCGTGCTCGGCGTCACCTACAAGACCGGCCCGCTCACCGTCGGTGTGGTCGGCGAAGACAACGAGTATCAGGGTTCGCCCGCGACAACCGGCCACACACAGCGCAAGGACATGGCGCTCGACGTCGGCGCCGCCTATGTGATCGCGCCTGGCATCGTTGGCTACGCCGAGTACCTCTACCAGTATCGCAAGCAGAACGGCTTCAACTTCGCCACCGGTTCGGCTGGCAGCGCTTACAACACCATTCAAGGCCAGGGCCTGGAAATCGGCACCACCATCTACTGGTAAGCCGCGCTTCCAACCTGACGACGACCAAGGCGGCGGGGCTTGTCCCCGCCGCTTCCTTTTTGAGGCCCCCGGTCCGCCAGCTGCCTTGCAACACCCCGCGTTCCTGTGCGACCGCTCGGCCATGCGCGCACCCGACCTCAACGCCGCCATGCTCCTGCAGGAGGCAGTCGCCTGCCACCAGGCCGGCCGGCTCGATGCGGCGCGCAAAGGCTACGAGCGCCTGCTGCAGAAGGACCCGCGCGACCCCAATGCGCTGAACCTGCTGGGCGTGCTGCTCGTCACCCAGGGCCACGTCGCCAAGGGCATCCAGCTCATCCGCCGCGCCGTCGGGATCTACCCGCCCTTCCCCGACGCATTGTCCAACCTCGGCAAGGCGCTGCTGGAATCCGGCCAGCCCGAAGCCGCCCAGGCAGCATGCGAGAAAGCGCTGACCTATGCCCCGACCGACCCGGAGATCCTGAACAACCACGGCAACGCCCTCACTGCGATCGGCCGGCCGCAGGAGGCGCTGGACAATTACCGCCGCGCCCACGCCAGCCGGCCCGACTACCCGGAGGCCCTGACCAACGAGGGCATGTCGCTGCTTGCCCTCGGCGACCACCAGAACGGCTGGCCGCGCTACGAGCACCGCTGGCGCCTGCCGAAACTCGCGCCGACGCTGCGCGGGCTCGCCATGCCGCGCTGGACCGGGACCACGTCGCTCGACGGCAAGCGGCTGCTGCTGCACGCCGAACAAGGGCTGGGCGACACGCTGCAATTCTGCCGCTATGCCCCGCTTGCTGCAGCCCGGGGCGCCCATGTGGTGCTGGAGGTGCCGCCCCCGCTCACCCGCCTGGCGGCGACGCTTGACGGCGTGGCGGAAATCGTCGCGCAAGGCGTCCCTCGCCCGCCGGTCGACCTGCATTGCCCCCTGATGAGCCTGCCGGCAGCGTTCGGGACCACGCTCGACACGATCCCCGCGACGGTGCCTTACCTGCACGCCGATCCGGCCCGCATTGCGGCGTGGCGGACCCGGCTCGCAGGCCAGCCCGGCCGGCGCATCGGCCTGGTCTGGGCCGGCAACCCCCGCCGCGAAGACCGCGAGGCAAACGCCGTCGATCAGCGGCGCTCAATGAAGCTCGCCCAGTTCACGGGGTTGGGGAACGCGACGTTCGTTTCGCTGCAGAAAGGCGACGCGGCACGGGAAGCGCGCTCCCCGCCCGCCGGACCGCGGCTGCTCGACTGGACGCGGGAGCTGACGGATTTCGCCGATACCGCGGCACTGGTTGCGGCGCTCGACCTGGTGATCGGCGTCGACACATCGGTTGTCCATCTGGCGGGCGCGATCGGCACGCCGGTCTGGGTGCTCAACCGCTACGATTCGTGCTGGCGCTGGATGCGGGACCGCAGCGACAGCCCGTGGTACCCGACGATGCGGCTGTTCACCCAGCCGCGCCCCGGCGACTGGGACAGCGTACTGGCGGCGGTCCGCACCGCGTTGGCCGATAGTCTCCCTCACCCCAGCCTTGGGCCGCAGAGCGGACCAAGGCTGGGGTGAGGGGTCCAACAACCACCGATCGTGCAGGTTAGCCCCCTCACCCCGCTCCGCAAGGGGAGAGGGAGAATGTTAACTGCGGAACGATCCAGTCTCCCTGCCGTCGCACTAAAAGTGCCGTTACGGCCGGCGCCCGAGTGTGCCATCGCGTAACCACGGGCCCCGGACGTTGCAGCGGCCCTTGGCGTTCCGTCACGGAAAGGCTAAGCACCACCGCCTTACGGCGTGATCTTTCGGGACAATGGCAATAGCAATGCGACGAGCCCTGTTCTCTACCCTGACGACCTGCGCCGTGACGACATTATGCCTGACCGCCCTTGCCGGGTGTTCGGGCGATGGCATCAAGCCCAATCCGACCGCGCCGGGCGCGATGGTCGATCCGGGCCCGCAGACCGGCAGCGTCCTCGGCGAGGAGGGCCTGCTGGGGTCCCTCGGCCTCACCAAGAACCCGAACCAGGACGCCAACGGTGGCGGCGGACCCGGTGGGATCGGCGTGAATGCCTATCTGTGGCGCGCCGCGCTCGACACGCTCAGCTTCATGCCGCTCGCCTCCGCCGATCCGTTCGGCGGTGTGATTATCACTGACTGGTACACACCGCCCAGCGCCCCCGGCGAGCGCTTCAAGGCAACTGCCTATATCCTGGGCCGCAGCCTGCGCAGTGACGGCGTTCGGGTGAACATCTTCCACCAGGTGCTGCAGAACGGGCAGTGGATGGACACCCCGCTCCCCGCCAGCACGGTCGGCGAGATGGAGAACAAGGTGCTCGCCCGCGCCCGCCAACTGCGCGAGCAGTCCCAGATCAGCAGCTAGCTTTGTCGTTGGATGATCGGCCTCAGCGAGGTCGATGAACTGATCCAGCAGGCCTTCCTGCTGCGCGCCCATGGCGCGACCGACCAGGCCGAAGCCCGGCTGACCGAGGCACTGGCGCAGGTGCCCGACCATCCGATGGCACTGACCCGGCTGGCCGAGATCGAGGTCGACCGCAAGCAGCATGAACCCGCCACCCGGCGGCTTCGCGCGGTGCTGCGCCGCCAGCCGTATTTCGCCCCCGCCTGGGCGGTGCTGGCGCACGCCGCGTGGCTGGCCGGCAATGCCGCCGAGGGCCTGCGCCACGCGCGCCGCGCGGTCGATATCCAGCCGCCCAACCCGCATTTCCGTCTGGTGCTGGCACAGTTCTGCGTCTGGCTCTACCGCCATGCGGAGGTGCCGGCGTTGCTCGCGCCCCTGATCGCCGAGGACCAGCCGGACCCGACGATCCGCGCCCGCGCACTCAGCCTGCAGGGGGAGATGCTGGTGGCGGCGGGTGATTTCGCGGCGGCGGACCCCTGGCTGCGCGCGGCGCTGGCACTGGCGCCCGAGCTGGTCGCGACTCGCCTGGCCTACGGCATGAACCGGCTGCGCCAGGGCGATTTCGCAGCAGGCTGGCCGGAATACGAAATCCGCGCGCAGGTCTCGTTCTTCCATCCGACGGGGCCGCCGCAGCGCCCCGGCACGCCATGGACCGGCCAGGACCTGCGCGAGCGGAGCATCCTGGTGGAGGACGAACAGGGCTTCGGCGATGCGATCCAGTTCTTCCGCTACCTGGGGCAACTGCGCGACGCCGGGGCGGCGCGCATCGTGCTGCGAAGCTTTCCCACGCTGGCCTCGCTGCTGCAGGCGGCCGCGCCGTTCGCCGAAATCGTGAGCGAGCTGCCGACAGGGTTCGCAGCGGACTTCCATTGCTTCTCGGCGAGCTTGCCGCACGGCTTCCGCACGCGGCTGGAGACGATCCCGGCGGACGTGCCTTACCTTGTGGCGCCCGCGCTCGCCGGCCGGCCGCATCTGGTCTTGCCGGAGACCGGGCGCCCCCGGGTCGGGCTGGTCTGGTCCGGCGACCGGCGGCATCTGCGCGACCACCAGCGCTCGATCCCGGCGGAGCGCTTCCTGCGGCTGGCCGACCGTTTGGACTGCGACTTCGTCAGCCTGCAGGCGGCGGTGCGACCAGCGGATCAGCCGGCGCTGGCGGCACGTCCGATGGTACTGCGGCTGGGCGAGCAGGTGCAGGATTATGCGGACACCGCGGCGGTGATCGGGCAGCTGGACCTGGTGATCTCGGTCGATACCTCGGTGGCGCATCTGGCTGGCGCGCTGGGCAAGCCGGTCTGGATGCTGCTGCCGATCTCGCCGGATTGGCGGTGGCTCGCAGGCCGTGCGGATTCGCCCTGGTACCCGACGGCACGGCTGTTCCGGGCGGACCGGCGCGGCTGGGCGCCGGTGCTGCGCCGGGTGGCGGCGGAACTGGGCCGCCTGGCAGGCTTGCGCGACGGAGCAGCGTGAACGGTGCAGCAGGCTCCGATCCGGGCCAAGGA
>JARLIJ010000417.1 GCA_031291795.1 Acetobacteraceae bacterium
GCCATGCCGCTTGACCAGGACCTGACTGCCCTCGCCCGCATGATCGAGGACGCCGACCGCGTGGCGCTGTTCACCGGCGCGGGCATCAGCACCGAATCCGGCATCCCCGATTTCCGCAGCCCCGGCGGGACGTGGGAGAAGCAGAAGCCGATCGACTTCTCGGATTTCGTGCGCTCCGACGCGGCGCGGCGCGAATCGTGGCGCCGGCGGTTCGAGATGGAAGCGACCTGGCGCAAGGCCACCCCCAATCGCGGCCACCGCGCGGTGGCGGAGCTGGTGCGCCAGGGCAAGGCGCCCGCCGTCATCACCCAGAACATCGACGGGCTGCACCAGGATTCCGGCATCCCGGACGATCAGGTGATCGAGCTGCACGGCAGCACGATGTATGCGCATTGCCTGGATTGCGGCCAACGCTACGAGATCGAGGACCTGCGAGTCGATTTCGAGCGCGACCAGATCGTGCCGAGCTGCGCGTGCGGCGGGTGGGTGAAGACCGCCACGGTGTCGTTCGGCCAGTCGATGCCGATCGAGGCAATGCAGCTTGCCGAACGCGAGACGCTGCTGGCGGACCTGTTCATCGCGATCGGCTCGTCGCTGGTGGTTTACCCGGCGGCTGGATTCCCGGAACTGGCGAAGCGCAACGGCGCGCGGCTGGTCATCGTGAACCTGCAGGAGACCGGCATGGACGCGATCGCCGACCTCGTCCTGCGCCGCTCGATCGGCGAGACGCTCGGGGACGTGGTCGGCGTGCCGTAAGGCGGACGGCCAGGAAGGGAGAGCGCCGGGTAACGTCCGGCCCGGCTCCCGGTCAGCGCGTCCCGGTTCAGCACGTCCCGGTTCGGCACGTCCCGGTTCGGCGTATCCCGATCAGCGTTTGCGCGCGCGGCGGGCGGCGTAGCGTGCGTCGCGGGCGGCTTTTTGTTCGGCGGCACGCGCCTCGGCACGGGCGACGTCTTCGGCGGCACGCACCGCCTCCTGCGCGGCCAGCGCCTTCTGCTCCTCGGCCAGGGCCGCCTTTGCGGCGACTTCCCGGGCAGCCTCGGCCTCCCGCGCAATCTTGCGTTCGGCGGCGCGCGCAACGCGGGCGGCTTCGATCTCGGCGAGGGCGGCCTGCCGCGCCTGGACGGCGGGATCATCGGCCCCCGGGCGAGCGCGGAAGCGCTCCAGGGCGGCCTTTTTGGCATTGGCCGCCGTGGTCAGGCGGTCATTGAAGGTGTCATTGGTACGAGCTTGCATGGGCCGATATTACCGCCACGCCGCCCGGGCGGCTAGCCCTCACACCGAGGGACATACCTGCCTCACCGATCCGTGCGGCACGCATGTCGGCGGCGGGGCCCCCGCCCGAGGCGGCACGAACCGCCGGCAGGGTGGGAATGGTGGGCGCGACAGGGATCGAACCTGTGACCCCTACCGTGTCAAGGTAGTGCTCTCCCGCTGAGCTACGCGCCCATTTCCCGTTCGGGAGGCGGCTTCTAACGCGTGCCGGGCCGACCCTGCAAGCCGGGACGTGACAGCGGACGCACACACCGCTTGAATGGAGGGATGGACGCCCCCTTCAGTCCGCTTCCCACCGGCCCGGTCGCTGCTGATCCCGCAGCCTCCGTCGCTGCGCAGCCCGCAGACTCCGCCGCTCCCCGCCTCGCCGCCACCGTCGGGCCGGTCCTGGTGATGCGCCCGGCGTCGCAGACCACACCGGTGATCTTCGCCTCGCCGCATTCCGGGCGGCAGTACCCGGCGGCGTTCCTCGCCGCCGCCCGACTCGATGCGTTGAACCTGCGCCGCAGCGAGGACAGCTTCGTCGACGACTTGTTCGCCGCCGCCCCCGAACACGGCGCGCCGCTGCTCACCGCAACCTTCCCGCGCGCCTTCTGCGACGCCAATCGCGAACCGTGGGAACTGGATCCGGCGATGTTCAACGATCCGCTTCCCCCCTGGGTGAACACCACCAGCGCCCGCGTCGGCGCCGGCCTCGGCACGATCGCGCGCGTGGTGGCGTCCGGCGAGGCGATCTATCGCGCCAAGCTGACCTTCGCGGAAGCCGAACGGCGGGTGAGCGATTACTGGCAACCGTTCCACGACACGCTGTCGGCGCTGATCGGGGGCACCCGCGCGATGTTCGGCGGTTGCCTGCTGATCGACTGCCACTCCATGCCCTCGCACGGCCAGGGCACACGGATCGGCGGACGAGCGCCGGATTTCGTGCTGGGCGACGCGCATGGCACCGCCTGCTCGCCGCACGCCATGCGGTTCGTCGAGCGGGCATTGCGCGACCTCGGCTACATCGTGCGGCGCAACGACCCGTATGCCGGCGGGTTCATCACCCGCCACTATGGCCGCCCGCGTGAGCGCGTCCATGTGCTGCAGATCGAGATTGCGCGCGAACTCTACATGGACGAGACGCGGATCGAGCGGCTGGAGCGGTTTGCCGCGGTGCAGCATGACCTGACCACGCTGATCGCCGCCGTGGTGCATGAGGCGCCGTTGCTGATCGGCGGCTGACCGCCCTCAGCGGCCGCGGAACCGCGGTGCGCGTTTCTCGACGAAGGCGCGGGCGGCTTCGGCGTGATCCTCGGTCTGGCGGCAGCGCAGCATCCCGAGCGCCTCCGAATCGAGCACGTCGCTCAGCGTGCCCTCCTCGGCGATCTTCATGTTGCGCTTGATGGCGCGCCAGGCCAGGCGCGGGCCGGCCGCCAGGCGGCTCGCCAGCGCCATGGTCTCGGCCGCCAGCTGCTCGTCCGGCACCACGCGGCTGGCGAGGCCGAGGCTGGCGATCCGCGGGGCATCCAGGACCTCGCAGGTGAAATACAGCTCGCGCGCCAAAGCGGGCCCGAGCAGACGGGTGAGGAAGTAGCTGCCGCCGAAATCGCCGGACAGGCCGACCTTGGCGAAGGCGGTGGTCATCCGCGCCGAGGCCGCCAGCAGGCGCAGGTCGCAGGCCAGCGCGAGCGACATCCCGGCGCCCGCCGCCACGCCGTTGACCATGGCAATCGAGGGCTTCGGCATCTCGTGCAGCAGACGGGCGGCCTCCATGTGGCCGCGCAGCTGGTCGGCGCGCAGTTCGGGGGAGAGGTCGGACCGGCCGGCCGCCTGGGCCTGCGCCTGCACGTCGCCACCGGCACAGAAGCCGCGCCCGGCACCGGTCAGCACGACGCAGCCGATGTCGGGGTCGGCCGCCAGGCGGGCCAGGACGTCGACCAGCGCGGTCATCATCGGGGCGGTCAGCGCGTTCAGGCGTTCCGGCCGGTTCAACGTGACCAGGGCGACGCCGTCCTCGATGCTGGTCTGGATCTCATGGTCCATGTCGGGTTCCTCCTGGAGGGCGGAGGATGGAAGCCGGCCGGCGGATCGGCAAGGATGCGGGCCGGTCACGGAGGAACACCCCATGAGCTATGGCAAGCTGATCGAATACGCCGAGGCGCCGCCGGAGGCACAGGCGGTGATGGACGACATCAAGGCGAAGCGCGGCGTGCCGGACGTCAACAACGCCTGGAAGGCGATGGCGCGGCACCCGGCGGTGATGCGGCGGTTCTGGGAGCGCGCGCAGGCCGTGATGCAGCCGGGCGCGCTGGATGCGCGGACGAAGGAGTTGATCTACCTCGCCGTCAGCGTCGCCAATGGCTGCCACTATTGCAGCGCCTCACACGCCGCGCTGGCCGGGAAGAAGGGCGCCACCGAGCCGGAACTGGCCGAGATGGTGGAAATCGTCGGCCTGGCCCTGGAGGGCAACAGCTATGCGACGTTCTACGGCCAGCCGGTGGATGACGCGCTGAAGGAGTAGAGCGGTTTCAGGGGGACTGGCAGCACTTAGAAAATTCTCCCTCTCCCCTTGAGGGAGAGGGGTGGGGTGAGGGGGCCACCCCGCTCCACCGGCGCTTGTGGGCCCCCTCACCCCGACCCTCTCCCTCAAGGGGAGAGGGAGAACGGTCTTTGGCGCCATCTGATCCAGATGCCTATGGGGTCAAGCTCGGCCACGACAGGTAGGCAACGACCGGAGAGGCGGTCCCCTCGCCGTGAACGCACTCTGGTGCTTCCGGTGCCCTGGCCCCGTGGTGTCGGCAATTCAGCTCACGCGAGCTTCTTCTTCACGGCCGCCACCGCCGCCTCCGCCGTGATGCCGAAATGGGCGTAGAGGTCCTCGTATTTTCCCGACGCGCCGTAACCGGCCATGCCGATGAACGCGCCATCCGGACCGATCCAGCGGTCCCAGCCCAGGCCGGCCGCGGCCTCGATGCCGATCCGGGGCGCGCCGCCCAGCACCGCGGCGCGATACGCCTCGTCCTGCTGCTCGAACAACTCCCAGCATGGCAGGGAGACGACGGCGGCGCCGATCCCCTCACTGGCCAGCATCTCGCGCGCCGTCATGGCGATCGCGACCTCGGAGCCGGTGGCGATCACCGTGGCCAGGCGCGGACCGTCGGCCTCGGCCAGGACGTAACCACCCCGCGCACTGCGGTTCTCCGCCGTGTCGCTCCGCAGCGCCGGCAGCTTCTGGCGCGTCAGCACCAGCAGGCTGGGCCCCTCGGTGCGGCGGATCGCCAGTTCCCAGCATTCCGCCGTCTCCATCGCGTCGGCCGGGCGATAGACATGCAGGTTGGGCATGGCGCGGAAGCTCGCCAGATGCTCGATCGGCTGATGCGTCGGGCCGTCCTCGCCGACGCCGATGCCGTCATGCGTCAGGACGTGGATCACCCGCTGGCGCATGAGCGCGCCCATGCGGATCGCCGGGCGCATGTAGTCGCTGAACACGAAGAACGTGCCGACATAGGGGATGATGCCGCCATGCAGCGCCATGCCGTTGGCCGCCGCCGCCATGGCATGCTCGCGCACACCGTAATGGACGTAGCGCCCGCCGTAATTGGCCGGCACCATCGGCAGCATGCCCCTCACCTGGGTCATGTTCGACGACGACAGGTCCGCCGACCCGCCGACCAGTTCCGGCGTCGCCGGCACCAGCGCTTCGAGGCATTTCTGGCTGGACGCGCGGGAGGCCAGCCGCGGCCGGGTGTCTGCGATCTCCTGCTTCAGCGCCGCCACCGCCTCATGCCAGGTATCCGGCAAGCGGCCGGCCATGGCACGCTCGAACTCGCTGCGCTGGTTGTGCCGCGCCAGCCGCTTGAGCCAGGACCGCCGCGCCGCCGCGCCGCGCGCACCCACCGTATGCCAGCGTTCCGCGAGGTCGGCGGGGATGGTGAACGGCGGTTCCTTCCAGCCGAGGGCGGCCTTGGCGCCGGCGGCTTCCTCCGGCCCGAGCGGCGCGCCATGCACAGCGGCGGTGCCGGCCTTGCGAGGCGCGCCGAGGCCGATGATGGTCCGGCAGGCGATCAGCGCCGGCTTCTTGGAGCGCATGGCGAACGACAAGGCCGCTGCCACCGCCGCCGGGTCGTGCCCGTCCACCCGCTTGGTCGCCCAGCCATAGGCGGCGAACCGCTTCAACGCGTCGTCGCCCGATGCCAGCGCGGTGCCGCCGTCGATCGAGACCTGGTTGTCGTCGTAGAGCACCGCCAGCTTGTTCAGGCCGAGATGCCCGGCCAGCGACGCGGCCTCATGGGTGACGCCCTCCATCAGGTCGCCGTCGGAGGCGAGCACCCAGGTGCGGTGATCCACCAGCGACTTGCCGAACCGCGCCGCCAGGTGGCGTTCGGCCATCGCCATGCCGACCCCGGTCGCGAAGCCCTGGCCCAGCGGGCCGGTGGTGGCCTCGATCGCGGGATGCTCGCCGTATTCCGGATTGCCGGAGGCAGGCGAATGCAGTTGGCGGAAATTGCGCAAATCCTCGATCGTCATGCCGGCATGGCCGGTCAGGTAGATCAGCGCATGGAGCAGGATGGAGCCGTGGCCGGCCGACAGCACGAAGCGGTCGCGATCGTGCCAGCGCGGATCGGCAGCATCGAATTTGAGGAACCGGCTGTACAGCACGGTGGCCGCGTCCGCCATGCCGAGCGGCAGGCCCGGATGCCCCGATTTCGACGCCTCGACCGCGTCGATCGCGAGCGCGCGGATGGCGTCCGCCATGCGCCGCTGGAGCGTGAGGGGACGTGCCAGGATCTCGGCCTGGCGGGCGAGTGCCGGGTTCTCGGCGATGCCTTCGATGTCGGCCATGGGATCTCCTGGAACGCCGGCCGCTATAGGAGGTCGCGGGGCCGGCGGGCAACCCCCGGGCCAGTTTCCGGACGGCGGGCCGACGAACGGCGGGGCGGACCAGGGTCGCGGGTGGCATGGATAAAAAGCCATGCCTTCCGCGGCATGTTCGCGGACCGCGGCAGGACATGCCAGCATCCCGCAACAGAACGCCCGACGGCCTTGGAATCACCTTGTTGCAGCGGTCGGTCTTGTCGCGGAAGGTCTTGTACATCGCCGGCCCATCCGCCGACGCGGTTCGGTGGGTGATGACGAAAGACGCGGCGATCCCCTACGGCTGCAGGCGGCAGGACCGTTGCACGGACCGCACGAAAGCGGGACAATGGCGGCGGCAGCCTCGGGAGGCCGGCATGGTTCGGTGGTTCCAGCGTTTCATGGGCGGGCTGGCGCTGCTGGTGGCATTCGCCGCCGCCGCAGGAGCCGCAGGCGAGCGGGTCAGCTTCCCCGGTGCGGGGCCGACCGCCGGGATGACGCTGAGCGCGACGCTGTATCGCGCGACGGTTCCCGGTCGCGGTCCGGCGGTGGTGTTGCTGCACACCTGTGCCGGCATCACGCCGTTCGAGGAAGACTGGGCCGCGTGGTTCGCCGCCCATGGCTACCACGCGCTGGTGGTCGACAGCTTCAAGCCGCGGTTCGTGGTCAGCGTCTGCCTGCATCCCGGTGCGCCCACGCCGAACGACCGCGCCTTCGATGCGCTGGGCGCCCTGGCCTGGCTGCGCACCCAGCCGGAGGTCGATCCGGCGCGGATCGGCGCCATCGGCTGGTCGCATGGCGGCGGGACGGCGCTGGCGGCGGATGTTCCGCTGATGGTGGCGAATGCCGGCGTGGCCGGCGGCGGGTTCCGCGCGGTGGCGGCGCTGTATCCGACGTGCCGCATGGTCCGCCCGACGGCTTTGGCGGCACCGCTGCTGCTACTGACGGGCGGCAAGGACGAGTGGACGCCGCCGTCGACCTGCGACGCCCTGGTCGCAGGGTTGGCGCCAGGCAGTCCCGCCGTGACGCGCACCACCTATCCCGAGGCGACGCACGCCTTCGACAACCCCAGGACGGACGGGCATCGCGTGTCGGCGAACGGGGCGATGTTTTACTTGCGGTATGACAGCAGCGCCGCCGCAGATGCGCATGA
>JARLIJ010000074.1 GCA_031291795.1 Acetobacteraceae bacterium
ACCCGCCTGGTGCCGGACATTCGCCGCACCGCGGAACTGGTGGCCGAGATCAGTGCGGCGTGCCGGGAGCAGGATATCGGTGCGGAGCAGATCAACCAGGCGATCCAGCAGCTCGACAAGGTGACGCAGCAGAATGCCTCGGCGTCGGAGCAGATGTCGGCCACGTCCGAGGAACTCGCCGCCCAGGCCGCACAGTTGCAGTCTTCCATCGCCTATTTTCGGGTCGAGCAGGATGACGGAGAGCGCAGGGCGCCGCTGCGCCCGCCGGTTCGTCCGCCGGTCGGGGTACGGGCGGCGGTGGCCGACATTGCGATGCGCAGCCAGCGTCCGGTCGCCGCCAAAGCGGCGTACCGCGCCAAGAGTGCCAAGGCGAACGGCCACGCCGCTCCGCTCGCCGGCGTTGCGCTGGATTTCACCGGCGCCGACGGCAGCGACAACGAATTCGTGCGGTACTGAGCTATGAAGACCACGCCTGTCGCAAATAGCGACGAAGCCCAGTTCGTCACACTCGGCATCGAACAGGAAACCTTCGCGGTGCCGGTCGAGACGGTGCGCGAAATCCTCGACATGCGGCCGATGTTCCGCATCCCGGAGGCGCCGGCGCACGTCGCCGGCCTGATCGACATGCGCGGCCAGGCCGTCCCCGTCATCGACCTGCGCGTCAAGCTCGGCCTGCCCGCCATGCCACCGACCGGCACCACCCGCATCCTGGTACTGGACGTGCCGATGCCGGGCCGCCGCCTCGCCCTCGGCCTGATTGCCGATCGCGTGTTCGAAGTCGCGAGCATCGAGCGCGGCATGATCGCGCCACCGCCCGACATCGGCTCCGGCTGGCGCTGCGACTACATCCACGGTGTCGCGCGCCGGGGTGACCGCCTGGTCGTGATCTTCGATCTCTCCCGCCTGCTGTCCAGCGACGATGCGACGCTGCTCGCGTCGCGCACGCTGACCGAGGCGTTGCCCGCCTGACGTCGCCAGAGACTCGGCGGCCAAGCGGCCGTGCGGGGGAATGAAAGGTCCTGATCCGATGCGCCTGACGATACGAATGAAGTTGGCGACCGCATTCACCGCCCTTACGCTGTTGGCGGCGCTGATGGCTGTGTTGGGCATCGGCAGCCTTTCCTCGGTCAACACGGCAATGAACAACGTGCTGCAAGGGCCGGCCACGCGTGCGCTGGCCGAAGAGGCGATGCGCGCGGACCTGCAGAGCATGGCACGGAACGAAGGCAACATGATCCTGTCCGGCGAACCGCAACAGATCGAGCAGTTCGAAACGAGAGTCCTGCAGATGCGTGAGGCGCTGCTGACCCAGCGCGATCGGCTCGTTGCCACCGGCAGTGCCCAGGGCAAGCGTCTGATGGACGTGTTCAGCACCCTGATGCAGCAATACATGCCGGTGCAGGACCGCATCCGGGCAGCAGCGCGGCGTGGCGACGACAAGGTGGCGACAGAGCTGTTCCAGTCGCAGGGCCGCCAATTCGTTAATCAGGCGGAGCTGAGCCTGCAGGACGTCATTGAGTTCAACCGCCGCCTGATGACCGAGGCCGAGACCGACGCGGCTGCCAGCTATGCCAATGCCCGCCTGCTGCTGATTGGCGGATTGGTCGCGACCGTGCTGATCGCAGCCACGACGGGCGCGTGGATCGCAACCGGCATCACCCGCGGCCTGCGCCGCACCGTCGTGCTCGCCAATGCGGTTGCGGAGGGCGATCTGGACCAGCAGGTCCAGGGCGGCGGCAATGATGAGATCCGTGACCTGACCGACGCACTGAACCGCATGACGGGCACGCTGCGCGCAACTGCCCAGCTTGCCGAGGCGATCGCCGATGGCGACCTGAGCGTCGAGGTGCAGCAGCGCTCCGACCGCGACGCGCTTGGCATCGCCCTGAAACGCATGACCGGCAACCTGCGCATGGTGGCGGATGTCGCGCATGCGATTGCCAGCGGCGACCTGCAGGTGGAGGCGAAGCCGCGGTCCGAAAAGGATGTGCTGGGTGTCGCGTTCGCCAGGATGCTCAAGCAGTTGCGCACGGTGGTGTCGGAAGCGGCCAGCGCGGCGACCAATGTCTCGTCGGGCAGCCAGGAGCTGTCGGCCAGCGCCGAGGAGCTCTCGCAAGGGGCCACCGAACAGGCGGCCGCAGCCGAGGAGGCGTCGGCGTCGATGGAGCAGATGGCCGCCAACATCAAGCAGAATGCCGAGAACGCCGGTCAGACCGAACGGATTGCGCAGCAATCCTCGAAGGATGCCGGCCAGAGCGGTGAGGCCGTCGATAACGCGGTGGCAGCGATGCGCACCATCGCCGAGAAGATCACCATCGTGCAGGAGATCGCGCGGCAGACCGACCTGCTGGCGCTGAACGCGGCGGTGGAGGCGGCGCGGGCCGGCGAGCATGGCCGCGGGTTTGCCGTGGTGGCCTCGGAAGTGCGCAAGCTGGCCGAACGCAGCCAGTCCGCGGCAACCGAGATCGGCACGTTGTCCACCGACACCGTGAAGGCGGCACAGCAGGCGGGCGAGATGCTGGAACGGCTGGTGCCGGATATCCGCAAGACCGCGGAACTGGTGGCCGAGATCAGTGCCGCCTGCCGCGAGCAGGATGCCGGCGCGGAGCAGGTCAACCAGGCCATCCAGCAGCTCGACAAGGTGACGCAGCAGAATGCCTCGGCATCGGAGGAGATGTCGGCGACATCGGAAGAACTCGCCGCCCAGGCCGAACAGTTGCAGGGCGCGATTGCGTATTTCCGCATCGACCAGCCGGCCGCCGCACCTCGCACCGCGGCGGCGGTGGAGACCAGGCCGGCCGCGCGGGGCGGATTTCCCGACCGGGGCAAGGCCATGCCGGTGCCGCGCGCCCGCGCGGTTGCGGCCTTGCGTCAGACGATCGCCAAGCCGAACGGCCACGCGCAAGGCCGCGCCGGCAACGGCATCTCGCTGGATTTCGATGTCGGGGGCAGCGACGCCCAGGACACCGAGTTCACCCGGTACTAGCAAGACGAACGACGGCCGCGATTCTCGAAGGAACAGCCTCCCATGCGCCTGACCATCAAACTGAAACTCGCCTTGACGTTCGCCGCGGTGCTTCTGCTGTCGGCATTGACGGCGAGCTTCGGCGTTTCCAGCCTGGGGACTCTCGATGCAACTCTGAAAGAGGTGCTGCGCGGTCCGGCACAACGCGTGGAAATGGGCGAGCAAATGCGTAGCGACCTGCTCCAGGTCCTGCGCGCCGAGAAGAATCTCGTGATCGAGCCGGACCGTGACCGTCAGCTGGAGTTCGACCGCGCGATCGTCACCCGGCGGAAGACCCTGATGGACCGGCGTGACGGGCTCGAGGTGATCGCCAGTGCGGAGGGGCGCAAGATCCTCGGCGAATTCGGTGCGATCTGGCTGCAATACGTCGCGTCCCAGGACAAGCTGCGTGACCTCGTGCGGCAGGATCACCTGCCGGAGGCGCGCACCCTTTCGCTCACCCAGACCCGCCAGCTCCTGGGTGAGGCGGAGCAGAAGCTGAATGCCGTGATCCAGTTCAACCAGGACAGGATGGCAGCGGCCGAGGTCGGTGCCGACGAAAAATACGCCAGCGCTCGCCTGCTGCTGATTGGTGCGGCCGGCGCGGCGCTGCTGATCGGCGTGGTGATGGCCGCATGGATCTCGTTCAGCATCAGTCGCGGACTGACCCGCTCCATCGGCCTGGCCAATGCCGTCGCACTGGGTGACCTCAGCCAGCAGGTCACGGTCACGAGCCGCGACGAGATCGCGGACCTGGTGGCCGCGCTGAACAACATGACCACCAATTTGCGCGCCGCCGCCGCGCTGGCGGAAGCGATCGCGGGCGGCGACCTGACCGTGGAGGCCACGCGCCGGTCGGACCTCGATACCCTCGGCATCGCGCTCGGACGCATGCTGGAGAAGCTGCGAGGCATGGTGGGCGAGGCGACGAGCGCGGCGGAGAATGTCTCGGGCGGCAGCCAGCAGCTCTCGGCGGGGTCGCAGCAATTGTCGCAAGGCGCCACCGAACAGGCGTCGTCCACCGAGGAGGCGTCGGCCTCGATGGAGCAAATGGCGGCAAACGTGAAGCAGAACGCGGACAACGCCGCGCAGACCGAGAAGATCGCGCGCCAGTCCGCCAAGAGTGCGGAGGAGAGCGGTGCTGCGGTGGGCAATGCAGTCGTGGCGATGCGCACCATCGCGGACAAGATCACCATCGTGCAGGAGATCGCGCGCCAGACCGACCTGCTGGCGCTGAACGCCGCGGTGGAGGCCGCGCGTGCCGGCGAGCATGGGCGTGGCTTTGCCGTCGTGGCCTCGGAGGTGCGCAAGCTGGCCGAACGCAGCCAGACCGCGGCGACCGAGATCGGCGGGCTGTCCATCCAGACCGTGAAATCGGCGCAGGAGGCGGGGGAGATGCTCACCCGCCTGGTGCCTGACATTCGCCGCACCGCGGAACTGGTGGCCGAGATCAGTGCAGCGTGCCGGGAGCAGGATATCGGCGCGGAGCAGATCAACCAGGCGATCCAGCAGCTCGACAAGGTGACGCAGCAGAATGCCTCGGCGTCGGAGCAGATGTCGGCGACGTCCGAGGAACTCGCTGCCCAGGCCGCACAGTTGCAGTCGGCCATTGCCTATTTCCGCATCGAGCCGGGCAGTGTGGCGACGGTCGCGCCTTCGCGCGCGCCGCGTAGCGTCCACCATCATCCGACGCACACATTCGGCGGCAAGCCGGTTGCGCAGCGCCGTCAGCCGGCGACGGGCGCCCCCAGGTCGTCGGCTGCGGTCGAGGATGTGGTGCTCGACCTGACCAGCGGTCACACCGATGCACACGACAGGGCGTTCGTTCGTTTCTGATGCAGGCCATGCACACGGAGCTGGATGAAATCCCGCGCCAGACAGGCATGGACCGTCTGCACCGGCGCGACTTCGACCGGCTTGCCGCGTTCATCGAGAGCTACAGCGGCATCAAGATGCCCCCGAGCAAGATCACGATGGTGGAGGGGCGGCTGCGGCGGAGGGTGCGAAGCACGGGGGCTGCCAGCCTCGGCGAGTACTGTCGGCGGCTGTTCGAAGGCGGCACTCTCGAAGCCGAGGCGGTGCATCTGATCGATGCCGTCACCACCAACAAGACCGAGTTCTTCCGCGAACCCGAACACTTTGACTACCTGACCGCAACCGCGCTGCCGACCTTGCTGGAGGAGCGCCGGTCCGCCTCCAACGGGCTGAAACTCTGGAGCGCAGCCTGCTCGACGGGTGCCGAACCCTACACCCTCGCGATGGTGCTCGCCGAGTTCCGCCAGACCCGTTCGGTTTCGCGCGTCTCGATCCTGGCGACCGACCTCTGCACCGAGGTGCTGCAGACCGGTGCACAGGCGATCTATCCCGAGGCGGCCGTGCTGTCGGTGCCGATCGAGCTGCGCCGGCGCTACATGCTGCGCAGCCGCGACCGGACGCGCGGGCTGGTGCGCATCGTGCCGGGCCTGCGCGACTGGGTGCAGTTCGCGCGCTTCAACCTGATGGCCGAGGACTACGGCGTGGACCGCGACTTCGACGTGATCTTCTGCCGCAACGTCCTGATCTATTTCGACAAACCGACCCAGCAGGCGGTGCTGCGCCGGCTCTGCCGCCATCTGCGGCCGGGCGGCTATCTGTTCCTCGGCCATTCCGAGTCGGTCGCCGGCCTGACGTTGCCGCTGCACGTCGTCGGCCACACCGTGTTCCGGCGCGCCGACTGATGGCCGGCAAGGTGCGTGTCCTGATCGTCGATGACTCGGCGCTGGTCCGCCAGACGCTCAGCGAGGTGCTGCGCAGCGATCCGGACATCGAGGTGCTGGCCACCGCCTCCGACCCGTTCGTGGCGGCCAAGCGGCTGCGCGACGAAGTCCCGGACGTCATCACGCTCGATGTCGAGATGCCGCGGATGGACGGCATCACCTTCCTGCGCAAGCTGATGGCGCAGCATCCGATCCCGGTGGTGATGTGCTCCTCGCTGACCGAGGAGGGGTCGGAGACGCTGATGCAGGCGCTGGAGGCCGGCGCCGTCGACATCATCCTCAAGCCGCGCGTCGACACCGCGCAGTTCCTGCTGGAATCGCGCGTGCGGATCTGCGACGTCGTGAAGGCGGCTGCCCAGGCGCGATTGCGCCGGCCAAACCCCAATGCACCGGCTGCCCGCAGCATCCCGGTCACGCAGAAGCTGTCGGCCGACGTGATGCTGCCGCCGCCGCGGGCCGGCCAGGCGATGGCGCGCACCACCGAACGCGTGGTGTGCATCGGCGCCTCCACCGGCGGGACGGAACTGCTGCGGGAGGTGCTGCAGGCGCTGCCGGTCGCCAGCCCCGGCATCGTCATCGTCCAGCACATGCCGGAGCTGTTCACCGCCGCCTTCGCCAACCGGCTGAACGGCTTGTGCGCGCTGGACATCAAGGAGGCGGCGGATGGCGACACCGTGCTGCGCGGCCATGTGCTGATCGCGCCGGGCAACCGGCACACGCTGCTCCAGCGCAGCGGCGCGCGCTACTACGTCACGGTGAAGGACGGCCCGCTGGTGTCCCGTCACCGGCCTTCCGTCGACGTCCTCTTCCGCTCCGCCGCCCAAAGCGCCGGCAGCAACGCGCTCGGCATCATCATGACCGGCATGGGCGATGACGGCGCGCGCGGCCTGCTGGAAATGAAGCAGGCTGGTGCCGCCACCATTGCACAGGACGAGGCCACGTCGGTGGTGTTCGGTATGCCGAAGGAGGCGATTGCCCTGGGCGCCGCCGACCGGGTGTTGCCGCTGGAGCGGCTGGCCGGCGAAATCCTGCGGGCCGGCCGATGAACGCACTGTCCGATGATGCGGCCGATCCGCTCGAGCCGCCGCTGCGCGTGTTCCTCAATCCGGGCGGCGTCCATTGTGCTGCGGCGCCGACGGTGATCAGCACGATCCTCGGCTCCTGCGTCGCGGTCTGCCTGTGGGATCGGGCGCTGCGGGTCGGCGGGATGAACCATTATCTGCTGGCCCACGACACGCGACGGGCCAACAACACGCGGTTCGGGGACGTCGCGGTCGAGCGGCTGGTGGAAGGCATGCTGCGCCTGGGCTGCCGGCCGGACACCATGCGGGCCAAGGTGTTCGGTGGCGCGGCGGTGCTGCAGTTCGGCGCCAATGGCGACACGGTCGGCAGCCAGAACGTGCGCCTGGCACTGCAGTTGATGCACACGCGCGGGATCCCGGTCATTGCACGCCGCACCGGCGGCCGGTTCGGCCTGATGATCCGGCTGCACACGGACACCGGCGACGTGCTGGTGCGCCGGCTTTCCGCCGGACCGGCCCCCACGCCCGACCCGCCGCAGATATGGCCGCCGCGCGTACGTGCGATCCCGGTGGAGGAACTGTCCGAGAGCGCCGGCTGCTGAGGTGGCGGCACCGCCTCCTGGTGACGGACCACCCGTGTGTCGTCGCGGTGAACGCCGCGATGCGGGCATCCGCGGCGGGTCGATCGCGCCCTCTGCGCAGCGTGGTCCGATGCCGTCCCGGCTGTTCGACCATGCCATGGCAGGCCGGTGCAAAGGCGGGAAAGCACGGCCGGCGTTTCGTCACGCGCATTGCGCTCTCATGGGCAATGGACTTTTCATGGCAAGTCGCGACCGCCGATGTTAATGCGGTCGGATCAGGTCGCCGACCGCCCCCCGCCGCCGCGGCGCCCTGGACGATGTGCCAGCCGTGGAGTCCGCAATGAACGACGTGTCCGCCAGCCGACCCAATCGCGAGCACCCCCCGTTCGCCGTGTTTGACGAATCCAAACGCGCCATCGCCTCGGCCAGCCGCTTCCTGCCCGGTGGGGTGTCGAGCAATTTCCGCCTCGGCATGACGCCGACGCCGCTGGTGATCGAGCGTGCGGATGGTCCGTTCCTGTTCGACGTCGATGGCAACCGGCTGATCGACTACTACCTCGGCATGGGGCCGATGATCCTCGGTCACAATCCGCCCGCCATTCGCGAAGCCGTCGTGGCGCAACTTGAGCGCGGGCTGCTCTACGGCGCGCAGAGCCGGCTGGAAGCGCAGGTCGCGGAGCTGTTCTGCACGATGGTTCCCTGCGCGGAAAAGTTGCGCTTCACCGGGTCGGGCTCCGAGTCGGTGCAGGCAGCGTTGCGGCTCGCGCGTGCGGCGACCGGGCGCAGCGTCGTCATCAAGTTCGAGGGCCATTACCACGGCTGGTTCGACAATGTGCTCGTGTCGGTGCAGGCGACCGTGGACAACGCGGGCGATGCGCGGCGGCCCAATCGCAATCCCGGCAGCACCGGCCAGGACCCGACGGCCTGGGGCAATGTGGAGATCCTCGGCTGGAACGATCTGGCGGCGGTCGAGGCGCGGCTGGCGGCCTGCGACGTCGCGGCTGTCATCATGGAGCCGATCATGTGCAACGCCGGCGGGATCCTGCCCGTCGACGGCTACCTGCAAGGCGTGCGGGACGCCTGCACGCGGGCCGGTACGGTGCTGATCTTCGATGAGGTGGTCACGGGATTTCGTGTGGCGCCCGGCGGCGCGCAGCAGCTGTTCGGCGTGACGCCCGACCTTGCGACGTTCGGCAAATGCGTCGCGAACGGGTTTCCGGTCGCCGCCGTTGCGGGGCGCGCCGATCTGCTGGACCAGTTCGTGACGGGCGGCGCGGTGCATGGTGGCACCTACAACGCGCAGCCGGTCAGCATGGCGGCGGCCTTCGTTACGCTGAACGCGCTCGCCGACGGGCACGCGATCGCAGGCATCGCTCCGCATGGAAAGCGCCTGATGGCGGGGATCGCGGCGCATCTCGCGGAGGCCGGGATCCCGGCGCAGGTCAGCGGCGTGCCGCAGATCTTCCACGTGGGCTTCGGGCTGACCAGGCCGGCGCACACCTATCGCGACCTGATGGGCATGAACCGCGCGCGCTATGTGCGCTTCTGCGGCGAGATGCTGAAGCGGCGGGTGCGCGTGCTGGAGCGTGGCGCGTGGTTCCTGTCCACCACGCATGACGAAGCGATCATCGACGAGACGCTCGCCGTGGTCGCCGAAGCGGCGCAGGCCTGCTGAGGCGAGGCGGATCGCGGGACGTTCGCGCGCCGACCGTCCCGCTCGCCCGAGGTCACGCCATCAGGTGCGAGACGTTCTTCACCACCGTGTAGCACTGCAACCCCTCGACGCCGCCCTCGCGGCCGAAGCCGCTGTCCTTCACGCCGCCGAACGGGGTCTCGGCGCTGGATGCGACGAAGTGGTTGATCGACAGGTTGCCGACCTCCACGCGTTCGGCGAGCTGGTCGGCGTTGCGCGCGGAGTTGGTGAACGCGTAGGCGGCCAGGCCGTACGGGACGGAATTCGCCTTCTCGATCGCCTCGTCCAGGCTGCGCACCCGGCTGAGCAGCGCCAGCGGGCCGAACGGCTCCTCCCGCATCGCCCGCGCGTCGTCGGGGATATCCGCCACGACCGTCAGCGGGTAGTAGTAGCCGCGATTGCCGATCCGGTTGCCGCCGGTGGTGATGCGCGCGCCGCGGGCCTTGGCGTCGGCCACCAGCATCTCCATCGCCGCGATCCGCCGCTCGTTGGCCAGCGGGCCCATCTGGTTGGCGGGATCGAGCCCGTTGCCCACCGTCATCGCCGCCGCCTGCTCGGTGAAGGCCTCGGTGAACCGGTCATAGATCGCGTCCTGCACGAAGAAACGCGTGGGCGACACGCACACCTGGCCGGCATTGCGGGACTTCCCGATCGCCGATTTCGCCGCGGTCGCCGCCGGATCGACATCGTCGCACACGAACACCGGGGAGTGCCCGCCCAGTTCCATGATCGCCGGCTTCATATGCGCGCCCGCCAGCGCCGACAGGTGCTTGCCCACCGGCACCGACCCGGTGAACGTGACCAGCCGCACCGAGGGCTGCGGGATCAGGTACTCCGATATGTCCGACGGCTTGCCGAACACCAGGTTCAGCACGCCGGCCGGCAGCCCGGCCTCGACGAAGGCCTGCACCAGCTGGACCGCGCCGGCCGGGGTTTCCTCCGATGCCTTCAGGATGATCGAGCAGCCCGCCGACAGCGCACCGCCGACCTTGCGGGCCGGCGAGCTCATCGGGAAGTTCCAGGGCGAGAACGCCGCCACCACGCCGATCGGCTGGCGCAGCACGGAATGGCGCATGCCGGGCTCGCCGGGGATGATGCGGCCGTAGATCCGGCGGCCCTCCTGGGCGTCCCATTCCATGATCTCGCAGCCGCGCAGGATCTCCAGCCGTGCCTGGGCGAGCGGCTTGCCCTGCTCCAGGGTCATGGCCGTCGCCATGTCCTCGATCCGCCCGCGCATGATGCCGGTGGCCTTGGTGATGATCTCGGCGCGCTTCGCCGGCGCGGTGCGCGACCAGACCCGGAAGCCTTCCTCGGCGGCGGCGAGCGCGTCGTCCAGGTCGGAACGGCTGGCATGCGGCACCGTCCCCAGCACGCTTTCGTCCGCCGGGTTGATGACGGGCGCGCCGTCGGCGGTCCGCCACGCGCCGCCGATATGAAGCTTCAACGCCGGATAATTGGTCATATCTGGAGTCCCCAGTGCGATTTGCGGGCGTTCAGCCGGCCCGATGGTGGTTGACGCTATTCCCGTTCGTATATATCGCCTAACCTTGTCCGGCTGACAATCGTGCGACCTCGCATTGCCCGGCCGGTCCGCGCTATGACGATGCCAGCCGAACGCCCGGACGGCCCGAACGACCGGGCAGCCCGAGCGACCGGGCGGGTGGCAGGACTGACCCCGGCGGTGCCGGTTTGGCCAGGGACCGTGTGAGGATCAAGGCAATGACGAACCAAGTGCCGACCGCGACGCGGCAGCCCGCTTCCTTCGACCTGACGGCGAAGGTCGGCGTCCTGCTTTACAACACCTCCATCGAGATCGAGGCGATCCTGGAGGCCTCGGTCGACCTGATCCGCGAACAGGGCGTGCGCGTCGCCGGCCTGATGCAGCATTTCGGCGACGTGCTGCCGAACGGCAAGCGCAGCATGTGGCTGGAGGACATCCTGACCGCCGAGACCGTGCGGCTGGACGTGCCGCGCGGCAGCGGGACGGTGGCCTGCGTGCTCGATCCGGATGCGCTGGCGCAGGCGGCCTGCATGCTGCAGCGTGCCGCCACGTCGGGCGCCGACCTGATCGTGGTGAACCGCTTCGGCAACGCCGAGGCCGACGGCAGCGGCCTGCGGGCCGAGATCGCCGAGGCGATCTGTTCGGGTATCGCGGTGTTGATCCCGGTGCGGTTCTCGCTGCTGCACGACCTGGAGGGGTTCCTCGGCAGCGCCGCGCCGGTGCTGCTGCCCTCGCCGGCGGCGATCGCGGACTGGGCGAAGGACGTGGTCGGCGGTGCGTCCGGCGACCGGCAGGCCGCCGCCGACCAGACGCTCCGGCGCTGAGGGCGGCGTGAGGCCGCGGCTTCTTGCGGTTCCCCGGCGCTTCCCGTACCTGGGGTGTCCGGCGGCCGTCCGAGCGGGGCGCCTGCCGATGGGCTTGCATGAGGGAATGATTTTCCGATGGCTTTGACGATCCTGGTCACCGGCGCCACCGCCGGCTTCGGCGCTGCCATGGCACGCCGCTTCGTCCGCGACGGGCATCGTGTAATCGCCGCCGCGCGGCGTACCGATCGGCTGCAGGCGCTGCAGGCCGACCTCGGCGTCGCCGTCCTGCCGTTCACGCTGGATGTCACCGATGCGGCCGCCGTCGCGGCGTTGCCGGGTAGCCTGCCCGCGGCGTGGCGGGAGGTGGACGTGCTGGTCAACAATGCCGGCCTCGCTTTGGGCCTCGATCCCGCGCACAAGGCGAGCCTCGCCGACTGGGACCGGATGGTCGCGGTGAACGTCTCCGGCCTGATGCACATGACGCATGCGCTGCTGCCGGCCATGGTGGAACGCAACCGTGGCCACATCGTCAACGTCAGCAGCACCGCCGCGCTTTATCCCTATCCGGGCGGCCACGTGTACGGCGCGTCGAAATCCTTCGTCACGCAGTTCAGCCTCAACCTGAAGGCCGACCTGGTCGGGACGTCGGTGCGGGTGACGGACCTGGAGCCAGGGCTGGTGGGCGGCACCGAGTTCAGTGTGACCCGCTTCGGCGGCGACGCCACCCGCGCGGGGTCGGTCTATGCCGGCACGGTGCCGCTGACCGCGGACGACATCGCCGAGGCGGCCTCCTGGGTGATCAACCTGCCGCCGCATATGAACGTCAATCGGCTGGAGGTCATGCCGACCTGCCAGGCCCCTGGTCCGCTGGCGATCAAGCGCGCCTGAGGCGGGAAGGGCGGGGCTTCCGCCCCGGACCCCGACGAGGGGGCGCTGCCCCCTCGACCCCCGCCAAGGGCGACGGCCCTTGGAACCGATCCATTGGTGCGTCTGCGGGGAGGGGCAGAGACCCGGTGGTCACAACCAAAGGGCCGCTGGGTGTGACCCCCCGGTCTCACTGCCTCCCCGCAGACCCCCCCATCGAGCGGTTCCAACGGC
>JARLIJ010000075.1 GCA_031291795.1 Acetobacteraceae bacterium
CCCCAGCTTCTCGATGCGCTGCAGCAGGATCAGTTCAACGGCGGCCATCTGGAGTGCTCCTCACGCCACGATGTAGGGGAGCAGGGCCAGGAACCGGGCGCGCTTGATGGCGACCGCCAGTTCCCGCTGCTTCTTCGCCGATACCGCCGTAATCCGGCTCGGCACGATCTTGCCGCGCTCCGACAGGAAGCGGGACAGCAGGCGCACGTCCTTGTAGTCGATCTTCGGCGCATTCGGGCCGGAGAACGGGCAGGACTTGCGGCGGCGGTAGAACGGCCGGCGGGCGCCAACGGCGGCGCGGCGGGCGGCGGGGTTGATTTCAGTGCTATCGGACATGCTGCTTACTCCTCAACGCCGCCGCGGAACCCGTCCTCGCGCGGAAGGAATTCGTCGCGCGCACGGAACTCCTCACGGTCGTCGAAGCCGCGACGGCGGCCACTCTCGAACCGGCCGGCCGGCTTGGGCCCGCGGAACGAACGCTCCCGGTCGTCGGACTTGCGCGACAGGATGGCGGAGGGGGCTTCCTCGATCGCCTCGACCCGGATCGTCATGAAGCGCAGGACATCTTCGTTGAGGCCGAGCAGACGCTCCATCTCGTTGACGAAGGACGGCTGGGCATCGAGGCCCAGCAGCATGTAGTGGCCCTTGCGGTTCTTGTTGATGCGGTAGGCGAGGCCACGCAGACCCCAGTATTCGCGCTTCTTGACGGTGCCGCCCTCGCTCTCGAGCTGGCTGGCGATGCCGTCGGCGATGCCTTCGACCTGCTGTTGCGTGACGTCGTTCCGCGCGATGAGCACGGTTTCATACAGCGGCATTCTGTACTCCCTCTGGCTTGTCTCCGCCCTCGACCGGGTCTGGTCGCGATCCGGGATGGATCGTGGGCATAGCCGGGTGCGATGCCGTCGCTCCCGGCAGGGAAGGGCGGGCGTAAAGCACGGATCGCCAGGCGACGCAACCACGGAAGCGCCAAACGCGGTGACGTATGATCTAATCGAAGGGCAGCACATGGTTTTCGGCGGGGCTGGCGCTTTTCAGGATCAGCTTTGGCATGGCAGGTCACATGACCGGCGCCATGGTGTTTTTCCGGTCGCCCGTTTGAGGCCATTGCGACGCCATGGCTGTAATTCAACAACTATAGGCTGTGTCCGGTTCGGGCGGAAGACTGGAGGCGGCGCGTGTC
The DNA here is from genome assembly GCA_031291795.1 of Acetobacteraceae bacterium. Taxonomy (GTDB): domain Bacteria; phylum Pseudomonadota; class Alphaproteobacteria; order Acetobacterales; family Acetobacteraceae; genus Rhodopila. The sequence continues at coordinate 1,181 of JARLIJ010000075.1, forward strand.
GGCGCTCCTGCTACCTGGGCACGCGGAATTTGCAGGTCATCGGGGATTGCGGGTCATGTGGCGCCGGGTGCGAAACCGCGCGGGTGCCGTTTCTCCCCGGCTGCCATTCGGTCATGACGTTGGCCGCTCCGTCGCGCATTGTATGATGTTCGGTTCGCTCGGCTGGCGCAACTTGCTGAAGCAGCGGGGCCGATGCGATAAATTTGCGTGGAGTTCACTGGACTCGCGTGGCGGCCCATTGGCAACAGACAATATTCTAAACGGGAATCCATAATGGATGTGTATCGGGCAGTCGATCGGGCAACGCCGTCGCGCCGACGATCGTCGGTCATGCTCGACCACGGCGACTATGTTCTGGTTTGCCTTGTAGGAATAGCGTGTCTGCTCTATCCCGTTTTGGATAATACTATTCCGCCATTGATGGACTATCCTGGCCACCTCTCGCGAGTGTATATCCTATATGATCTGCTTCATGACCATATCTTTGGCGAGATGTATCAATATAGATTCGTAATCGTCCCAAATCTGGCAGTCGATGGTATTTGTCTTGGCCTGATGGAACTGGGGCTCTCCGCCGAGATCTCGGGGCGGGTCTTCGTCGCAATAACGGTTGTTGTTATGGCAGGCGGCGTTCTGGCCTGGCATTATGCGATATTTCGCCGATGGTCGTGTTGTCCTATGTTGATATTCCCGTTCATTTATCATGATATCTTCTTCTACGGCTTCATAAACTATTTTTTTGGAATAGGCGTCGCATTTCTGGGTGCTGCTATTTGGCGACTTAACGAAGGTCGTCGCCTTCCCGGGCCGTTGCTGATTTTGCTGCTGTTCTCGATCCTTCTGTTCTTCTCCCACCTGATGGCCCTCCTGATCATGGTTGGTCTGATCGTTGGCCGCGGTCTGGGCTCCCAGGTTTTGCGGCGACATCGCAGCAAATCAGCAATGCTGCGGCTCCTGGCAGGTGCGGCAGTCGGATTGCTGCCGCTGGGCCTGCTGGCCTTTGCACCGCTTCTCGGCGAGTCGAGTCCCCTCTCCTTCGCTGCAATAACACGACAACTGAGTCTGGCCGTCCTGGTGTCACGCTTTACCTTGCTGCGGAATGTGACCTGGGGATACGATCACGTCACGGACTTGGTTTCCCTCGCTTGTCTGGCCGTTATCGCTGGCTATGTGCTTCTCGTTCGTGCATTGCGCGTCGACCTGGCCAGCGTGGTGCCGTTTGTCGGTCTCATTGCCGTCTATCTGATAGTGCCGGAGTATATCTTCGGCACCTCCTACGCCGTGGAACGCCTGCCGATCGTGATCTTCATGACGGTCGTTGGCTCGACCGACATGGTCATGCGCCAACGATGGGAACGGATCGCGTTGCCGGGGCTCCTCGTCGCCTTATCCTTGCTGCGCGGCGCCGCCGTCGAGAGCGCCTGGGCGAGGGCGAATGCCGCATTCAGCCCTCTGCTGGCAGCGTTGGACAGGGTACCGGCTTACGCCCGCATATATTCAGCGAATGCCGTCAACGGCACCATAGCATCGTTGGTGCGGATGCCGTTCGGCTCGCTTCCGGGATACGCGGTGATCCGTCGAAATGCTTATTTTTCCGGAACATTCGCCATTCCGTCACAAAATCTCGTTGTCCGCCAGCCGCGTTATGCAGCGGGGCCACCGACGCCGGGCTTTTATCACGCCGGCCAGCCGACCACGCTCAATGATCCGCATGATCCATATACGGATGCACAGCTGGCCTTCTACGACTATGCCCTGATCATTAATCCGGAACTCTGGCCTAACCAGCCGCCTGCGAACCTCAAGCCCGTTGTGGCAGGGCCGGGCTACACGCTTTTTGCGATTGCGCGAACCCATGTTGTACCGTAGCAACCGATATTGAGGCCGTCACAGCGTCCGCCGAAGTTCGTTCGAACCGCCGACGTTCCCCCGAATCGTTGCGTATGGTGGCCGGGAACGCGTCGACCTTGGCGCACAGGTCGAGCGCTTCCGCACCGATCGCACCGGCCCCCGGCGTACGGCCTTGCTCGACGCCCCATCGTCTCCGCCGTGTCGGCAGGTTGGTCTGGCCGGCGATTGCGCTGATCAGGTGCACCACGTCGCCGATCCGCGCAGTTGCATCCGACAGACCTCGCAGCGTCACCGATCGTCTGATTGTTGGTTGCGGCGGAGATTACATCGCGGGCCTACTCGATGAGGTTGCGGGCGGTGACGCGTCCCTTGACGAGCTCGGTCATCCGGGTCACCCGGTCGGTGTAAGTGTGCAGGCCGTCCACCATAGCCTCGTACAACGTTTCCCGTTTCGGATTGAGAGCCGCCGCGTGCGCGTCGAGCGACAGGCGGAGCGCCTTTGCCCGATGTTCTTCGAGTTCCGTCGGAAAATCCGGACCAAATTCATAATGATAGAAGGTCTGGACGCGCCGCATGTTCTCGATCTCCGGCTTTGCCTCGAGTACCCGGGTCGGGTTGTCGGTTAGGGTGCCCATGGTCCGGGTGCGGGCGCCGACGGTGGAAAGTGCTGGATGCCGAAGACGCCGAGGGCGCAGCCAATCAGCACGAGGAGCCCAGGGCCGAGTTAGATTCGGGTCCGGACTTTCATGCGTGTAAAACGCATGGCGATGCTCTCCGCGGTTGCCGGGGTATGGGCCGCTACCATCGCAGGCAAACCCTGTAAGGATCGGTTAATCGGTGGCCCGCGTGCTGCGTGCCGACGTTCACGCTCCGTGCAACATCCCTCACTATAACGTCTGGCTACCGCGTCCGCGTTATCCGCCTGTTTACCGTTTCGCGCCCATCCTCAGGCCATGAGCTTGGATCTGGCTGAACCAATATCGGAATTGCAAGCGGCCGTGACGGCGCATCGTGCCGGACGGCTGGATGAGGCCGAACAGCTCTATCACGCGGTTCTGGCCGGCAATCCCAACGAGGCCAACGCCTTGCATCTGCTAGGCGTGGCCCACCGGCAGCGCGGCCGGCCCACGGTTGCTGTCGCGCTCATCACGCAGGCACTCCAGCACGCGCCGGATCTTGCCGATGCACATGCCAATCTGGGTAATGCCTACAGCGACATGCAACGCTTCGACGCCGCAGCCGATTGTTATGCCACGGCTCGGCGCCTGGGTGGGGCGGGCATGCAGACGCGGCTGCTGACTGCGCTGCTGGCAGCCGCCGAAGTGCATCGCGACGCCGGCCATCCCGCGGAGGCGCGTACCTGCCTGTTGCGTGCGTTGAATGAGGCGCCCGACCGGGTGGATGTGATCCAGGCCCTCCTGCCGCTCTGCCTCGACGACGACCTGCTGGGGGCGCTGGCCCTGGCAGAGCGTGCCTGGCGGCTCGCCCCCGGCGAGGCGAGCTTTGGTACGGTGTGGGACCTGGCCAACCGTGCCGGTCAGGACGTGCCCCACGCGCGCGATTTTCTGGCCGCCGCGCCGGACGACCCGTTGCGGATGCTCGCCCTCGGCAATGCCCTCCGCCGCGCACGGCAGGGTTGGAAGGCCGAGGCGGTCTACCGAACTGCGATCGGGCTGGCGCCCGACCTGCCTTTCCCTGCCTTCCGGCTCGCTTGCCTTATGCTGGAGCAGGGTCGCACGGACGCTGCCGACGCTCTGCTGCGTCAGATCGAGGCGAGCGATCTCGGCCGCGTGCAGGCCATGCAGTTCGGTAGCCAGTTCTTCCGCCGCCTGCGCCGCCGTGCCCTGCCGCCGGCGCCCGACGGTTTCTCGCCGCACCCTTGCACCGCCGATCTTGTGGTCTTCGCCGCCTGCGATGGCGTGTATTTCGAGCGTTTCGCGAGTGCATTGCTGAACTCGGTGCAGCGCAATGCGGGTGTCGCCTGCCAATTCCATCTGCATGTGGTCAACCCGCCTGACGACCTGGCGGACCGGATCGCCGCCTATCGCAGCATGCTGGGTGGTCCCGTCATCGCCGTGTCGATCGAACACATTGACACGGTCGCCTGGAACGCCGACCTCCGTCGGACCTGGTTCGCCTGTGCCCGCTTCCGGCTGTTGCCGCATCTGATGGAGGCCTATGCCGCCCCGGTGCTGATGCTCGACACCGACCTGCTGGTGCTGCACGACCTGACCGGACTGCTGGAGGCGATGGCCGAGGGCGACATTTCCCTGGTCGTCGCCGAACGCCACAAATGCGAGCCATGGAACTGGCTGTCGGCCGACGTGGCGTTCTTCAATGCGACGGCTGCGGCGCTTGCCTGCGCGGACCTGGTCGCCCGCTACATCGACTATCACCTGCAGGAGGAGCGGGCGCACTGGTTCCTCGACCAGATCGCGCTGACAGCTTGCATCCTGGCCGGGTTCCGCGACCAGGCGGGGCCGCGGCTGGTCGCTTTACCCCCCGACATCCACCGGCTGGCGCTGATCTCCGCCGACGGGTCCGAGGAGGCGCCTGGCGCGGAGGTGCTGTTCTGGTCGGCCCATGCCAGCACGGTCGATACGGCGCTGACGTTGGATATGCCGCAATATCAGGATTATGTTCTGCCCTGGCCCCCTGCGCCGCTCGAGGCGGAAGCGGTTCTCGACCCGTCTGCAGCACCCAAGCACCTCGCTGAGGCGGAGGCTGGCGCCGATGCAGAAGCGACGACCGAGATAGAAGCCATGACCGAGGCAGAAGCGGCGCCCGAGGCGGAGGTGGAACTGGCCGCGGATTGACCGAGGACTCCATCAGAGCTCATGCGCCGGCGTGCTCGTGTCGGCACGACTTTCCTTCGTATGCCGCCGACCGGCTGCTGGTACGCTGCCCCCGAGCCTGCGCATGAGACCGGGGAAGCCCACCGGCGTGCCCTTTGAACCCGTTCGAATTAACGCCTCCGACGACTGCACGCCCGGCGATCGCGTCCGACTGTCGCGGAACTGGACATGGCTGCACATTGACAGTCCTGTAACCGGCGGTTACGCCGCCGCGCCACCCTGTTGGGACTCATTCGATGCCGGTTCATGCCTTCATCTTCCCGGGCCAGGGCAGTCAGGCCGTCGGCATGGGCCGCGACCTCGCTGCCGCGTTCGCCGTCGCCCGCGAGGTGTTCGAGGAAGTGGACGAGACCCTCCGTCAGAAACTGTCCAAGCTGATGTTCGAGGGGCCCGGCGAGGATCTGATCCTTACCGAGAACACCCAACCCGCCCTGATGGCCCATTCCATGGCCGTCCTGCGCGTCCTTGAGAAGGAAGGCGGCTTCAGCCTTCGGCAGAAGGCCGTGGTCGTCGCCGGCCATTCGCTGGGCGAATACACCGCCCTGGCCGCCGCCGGCGCGTTTTCCATCACCGACGCCGCCCGCCTCTTGAAGCTGCGGGGCCAAGCCATGCAAAAGGCCGTCCCGGCCGGCGAGGGCGGCATGGCGGCCCTGATCGGCGCCGACATGGATCAGGCCCGCGCGATCTGCGAGGCAGCCGCCCCCGTGCCGGACAGCGAGACCAACGAACGCCAGGTCATCGAGCCGGCCAACGACAATGGTGGCGGCCAGGTGGTCATCTCGGGGCACGCCGCAGCGATCGACCGTGCCATCGAGATCGCCAAGGAAAAGGGCGTCCGCCGCGCCTTGAAGCTGCCGGTTTCCGCCCCGTTCCACTGCGCCCTGATGGCCCCCGCAGCCGCTGCGATGGCAGAGGCGCTGGAGCGTACCGCCCCGCGCGCCCCGCTGGTGCCGGTCGTCGCCAACGTCTCAGCCGCCAAGGAGACCGATCCGGCCACGATCCGCGACCTGCTGGTCCGCCAGGTCACCGCCACCGTCCGTTGGCGCGAATGCGTGCAGGCGATGACGGCCCTCGGAGTCGACAGCTTCGTCGAATTGGGCGCCGGCAAGGTATTGTCCGGCTTGGTGAAGCGCATTGCCCCCGATGCAGCCGCGATCTCGGCCGCCACCCCGGCCGATGTCGAAGCCGCGCTGAAAACCCTGTGAAGGAGGCCGCGATGTTCCGCCTGGACGGCAAGGTCGCGCTGGTCACCGGCGCATCCGGCGGCATCGGGGCCGCGATCGCCCGCGCTCTGCATGCCCAGGGAGCCATCGTCGTGCTGTCCGGCACCCGCCGCGACGCGCTCGAGGCCATTGCGGCGGAACTGACGGAGCGTGCGCATGTCTGCCCTGCGGACCTGAGGGATGCCTCGGAACCCGATGCGCTGATCGCCGCCGCCGAGGCCGCCGCCGGCCCGCTCGCCATCCTGGTGAACAATGCCGGAATGACCCGCGACATGCTCGCGCTGCGGATGCGCGACGAGGATTGGCAGGCGGTGTTGGATGTCGATCTCAGCGCGCCGTTCCGCCTGACCCGCGCGGCGTTGCGCGGCATGTTGCGCCGCCGGGCCGGCCGCATCATCAACATTTCGTCCATCGTGGGCGCCACCGGCAACCCGGGCCAAGCCAACTATGCCGCCGCCAAGGCCGGTCTTGTGGGCATGAGCAAAGCGCTTGCGCAGGAAGTCGCTTCCCGCGGCATCACCGTCAACGTGGTCGCGCCGGGCTTCATCGTCACCCCGATGACAGACAGCCTTTCCGACGCCCAGCGAACCAAGCTCGCCGACGCCATTCCGCTCGGCCGACTCGGGAAGCCGGAGGATATAGGAGCCGCAGTCACCTATCTTGCCTCCGACGAGGCTGGGTGGGTCACTGGCGCCACACTTCACGTCAATGGCGGCATGGCGATGCTTTAGTGCTGCAACCGACCCGCCCGCCGGCCTTTCTCGGGGTGGGAAACCATGCTAAGCGGCCCGCTGCTTCGTCCGGAGGCGGGTCCGGCGACACCGACCGGGAACTACCCCGGTGGACATTGATCCCGGACGGAATAGTACGTCAGGACCCTAGCGCAGGAGTTGCGGAGCCGATGAGCGAGATCGCCGACAAGGTCAAGAAGATCGTGGTGGAACACCTCGGCGTCGAGGAGAACAAAGTCACGCCGGAGGCTTCCTTCATCGACGACCTGGGCGCCGACAGCCTCGATACCGTCGAGCTCGTGATGGCGTTCGAGGAAGCCTTTGGTGTGGAAATCCCCGAGGACGCCGCCGAGAAGATCAGCACCGTGAAGGACGCAATCGACTATATCGAAAAGCAAAAGGCGGTCTGAAGCGACCCCGCGGGAGGGAGCGCAACCAATGCGCCGCGTAGTGGTGACGGGCATGGGCATCGCCTGTCCCCTGGGGGTCGGGGTGGAGCATGTCTGGCGCCGCCTGATCAACGCCGAATCCGGTATCACCGCCATCCAGTCCTTCGATACCAAGGACCTGACCTGCAAGGTCGCCGGCCAGGTGCCGGTGGGCAGCATGGCGGAAGGCAAGCTCGACATCGCCGAGTGGATCCCGGTCAAGGACCAGAAGAAGATGGATCGCTTTATCCATCTGGCGATGGTCGCGGGCGCCCAGGCGGTCGAGGACTCGGGATGGGTGCCGGAAACCGAGGAGGATCGCTGCGCCACCGGTGTGATGATCGGTTCGGGTATCGGCGGCCTCGAGACCATTTATGAAGCGTCGATCCAGGTCTTCCAGGGCAAGGCACGGCGTCTGTCGCCGTTTTTCATCCCCTCGGCGCTGGTCAACCTTGCCTCGGGCCACCTTTCGATCCGGTATGGCTTCAAGGGGCCGAACCATGCGGTGGTGACGGCCTGCGCCACCGGCGTGCACGCGATCGGCGACGCCTCTCGGTTGATCATGCTGGGCGATGCGGACGTCATGGTTGCCGGCGGCGCTGAAGCGACGGTGTGTGAGATTGGCATCGCCGGGTTCTGCGCCTCGCGCGCCTTGTCCACCGCGTTCAACGACCGCCCGTCTGAGGCGTCGCGTCCCTGGGACAAGGATCGCGATGGTTTCGTGATGGGTGAAGGTTCCGGCGTCTTGGTGCTCGAGGAATACGAGCATGCCCGCAAGCGCGGTGCGAAAATCTACGCCGAAGTCGCCGGCTACGGCATGTCCGGCGACGCCTTCCACATTACCGCCCCGGCCGAGGGCCATGACGGGGCCTTCCGCTCGATGCGTAACGCCATGCGCAACGGCGGGTTCGGCCCAGATGATATCCAGTACGTGAATGCGCACGGCACCTCCACGCCGCTGGGCGACGATCTGGAACTGGAAGCCGTTGAGCGGTTGTTCGGCAGCTCCGCCAGCAAGATCGCAATGTCCTCCACCAAGTCGGCGACGGGCCATCTGCTGGGGGCCGCCGGCGCGATTGAAGCTATCTTCTCCATCCTGGCTGTGCGGGACAATGTCGCCCCGCCCACGCTGAACCTGGACCAACCGTCGCGTGAGAGCGTGATCAACCGGGTGGCCAAGACCGCGCAAGAGCGGCGGATTGACGTGGCGCTTTCCAATAGCTTCGGCTTCGGTGGCACCAACGCGTCCGTGATCTTCCGCGCTGCCTGATCCAGGCGACGTCGGCGTCCAGCACAGCAGGCGCCTGCTGCGCTGGACGCTTGGTGTGGCCGTCGTGCTGGCCGCGGCAGCCACCGGTGGGACCCTCACCCTCCGTACCCTGAGTGTGCGCCCCGGACCGCTGCCGGAGGCACGTGCGATCGTGGTGCCCCATGGCGGAATGCCGGACGTGGCTGAGACGCTGGTCCGGTCCGGCGTCATCGACCACCCGGTGGTGTTTCGCATCACTGCCTGGCTGACCCGCCACGATGGCCCACTGCACGCCGCGGAACTGGAGTTCCCGGCGCATGGCTCAGTGCGCAGCGTGCTGGCCGTGCTGCGCACCGGCCATCCGGTGCAGCATCTCCTGACCATCCCCGAGGGGTTGACGTCACGCCAGATCATGGTCCTGCTCGACCGGGCGGAGACTGTGACCGGCACCGCCGACCGGCCGCCGGATGGCAGCCTGCTGCCGCAGACCTACGCATATGAGTACGGCACCCCCCGCGAAATTTTGCTGGCCCGCGCACAGGCGGCGATGGGCCACGCGCTGGATGTCGCCTGGGCTGATCGCGCGCCCGGCTCAATATTGGCCTCCCCTCATGATGCGGTGGTTCTCGCCAGTATCGTGGAGCGAGAGACCGCGCGGCCCGAGGAGCGCCCGCACGTGGCAGCCGTCTACCTCAACCGCCTCCGACTCGGGATGAAGCTGCAGGCCGATCCCACCGTGGTCTATGCGGCGAGCGGTGGCCTCGGCGTTATGGACCGCAAGCTGAGCCGGGCGGACCTGGAGCGTGACAACCCATACAACACCTACCGGGTCACCGGCCTGCCGCCTGGGCCGATCTGTGCACCCGGCCTCGCCAGCCTGCAGGCGGTACTGCACCCGACGGCGAGCGACGACCTCTATTTCGTCGCCGATGGCACTGGCGGCCACGCATTCGCCCGCACCGAGGAGGCGCATAGCCGCAACGTCGCTCAATGGCGCGCCCTGAGCGGCCTCGCGTCAGGTCATGGCAGTCCGGATTGAGGCTGCAACCCTCCGCCTCCGCCAACGTTCTGGTCGTTCCAGAGAAATCGGAGGACTCCGCATGGCAACCCTGGATGACACGACCAACCCATCCGGCCGGCTGATCGGTGCAGACCAGGTGCAAGGCACCAGCGTCTACAGCGGCCGCGGCGAGAAGCTTGGCAGCGTCGAGGACGTAATGCTCGACAAGGTCAGCGGTCGCGTGGCCTATGCCGTGCTGAGCTTCGGGGGCTTCCTTGGCATCGGCGATCGCTACTATCCCTTGCCGTGGGAGAAGCTGCGCTATGATACCGACCTCTCCGGGTACGTGGTCGACATTGACCGCACGCTGTTGGAGGGCGCGCCATCCTACGCCGATGATGAGGTTGTGCACTGGGATGATCGCGCCTGGGGCGAGCGTGTCGCCGGTTACTACGGTGCCCGCCCGTTCTGGGACATCATGCCGTAGGATCGCCCCGCCGGCTTGACCCCCGTCGCCGCGCACCTGAGTGCGCGGCGACGTTCGCGTGCGGTGCGGCTGAATTGGCTCGCGGATCCGCATCTGTCGTGCCCGTTCGCCGCCTGATTCGGGACGGCGGGACGGCATTCCTGGTGGGCCTGCTGTTCGGCGACGTGTCCGGGGCTGGTGCCGCGCTCTACGCTGCCCGTTCGCTGCTGAGCGCCGCGTATGCGCGCGACATCGAGGCGAATGCAGACGAATTCGCGATCACGGTGATGCATCGCCTCGGGCGTCCGACGGCGCCGCTTGGCGATCTGCTGCTGCGCATCGCCGGACCGGGCGAGGCGGATTTCTCGCTCCTGGCGACCATCCGCTGACACCGTAGCGTGCCCGACGCCTGGCCGAGGGGGGGCGCGGTCCCGTCCGGGCCGGCGCTGCTGGACGCGACGGAATGGCAGGCGCTGCGGACGATCTGCAGGTAGGCGCGGCGTCGTCGCTGGTCTCACTGTGCCTGCATTGCCAGCGCAAACAGGCTGACCGCGAGCAGATTGTTGAACACGTGCAGCACGATCGAGGCTCGTACACTGCCGCAGTAATGGCGTGCGAGGCTCAGGGCGATCGCGCCGGGGATCAGGAAGATCGGGCGGGCGGGGCCGTCCAGCAAATGGGCGCACAGCCATAGCAGGCTGGTGCAAACCATGACCGGCACCGGCCCCCAGTATCGCCGCAGGCTGGTCCAGAGCCAGCCACGGAAAAACAGTTCCTCCGTGACGGGTGCACCGCAGACCAGGAGGAACACCAGTGCCGCTTGCGTCGATGCGTTCATCTCGGTGAAGCGGTGCAACAGCACGCCGGTGCTGCCCCGGAGTTCCGCCCCGACGTAGCGCAGCAGCACCAGAAGCCCCACGACATTCAGCACCAGGGCCACTGCCAGTACGACGACCAGCCACCGCCGGCGCACCGCGATCCAACCGAGGCCCGCGCACCGGCTGCCGCCTCCAACGATGCGGGCACGCCGCCATGAAGCCCAAAGTAGCACGAGTTGCAGACTCGCCGTGGAGCCCATCAGGAAGCTGCGGTCGTCGATCGGCGCGCGCCCGCCGCCGGCACCGGAAAACGTCATTGCCAGGCCGGTCAGCATACCACCCACGAGCGATCCGAGTACCGCTGCAAGCAACCACACCAGCGCCCACGCGATGAGCTTCCAAGGCTGCTCGGGGCGGCGCGTGGGAGTTGCTGCCTGGGTGGGCAGACCGTCAGCCGCTGACTGCGTCACCCGGTGGGTCTCCCGATGCAACACGCGGCGTAGCAAGGCGAGGGGCCCGGGAACAGTGGCAACGCAAGCGGCGACAATGCGCGCGGCGGACAATGCTCATTGCTCCACGCCCGCGGTTTCGCGGCTGCCGTTGGATCGGCCTCGGGGATGAAGGCGGCCGCGTCGAAGCGTGGCCGGCCTCTCCATCCACGAGGAGGGAGAGACCGGAAAGCCTCAGGCTGAGGCGGTTGGCGCGGTGAACACCGTGACCGGTGGCGCCACTCCCTTGTATTTTTCGATGTCACCGATCGCGGTGTGCCCGCAGTTCCCTTGCGCCAGTTTCGAGGTCCCGATGCCGATCGTCAGGACGTTGACATCGCCGTACTTGCACAGCGATCCCGGTGTGGCTGGGTCGACCGGATCATACCAGCCACCCTCGTTCACGCGGATCACACCGGGCCGCATGTCCTCGGTGATACGGGCGCCGGCCAGGATCTGGCCGCGGTCGTTGAACACCCGCACCACGTCGCCGTCGGCGATCCCGCGGGACGCCGCGTCCTTCGGGTTGATCAGGCACGGCTCACGGTCGGCGACGGTGTACCCCTTGCGCAGCACTGTCCCCGCAAGCTGCGAGTGCAGCCGGCCATGCGGATGGCTGGTCGCGATGTGCAGCGGGAACTTCGCATCGGGTCCGCCCAGCCGCTCCGCCGGCTCCATCCATGTCGGGTGCGGCGGGCAGTCATCGTATGCCATTTTCTCAATATTACGAGAATATATCTCAATCTTTCCGGAGGGCGTTCCGAGCGGTTCAAGCAGCGGATCTTCGCGGAACTTGGCGTGACGGACGAAATTCATCGCCGCCACGTCGATCGGGAAAGCAACCACGCCGGCTTTCCAGAACGTATCGAAGTCGGGCATGCCGATCTTCTTGGCTTTCGCCTGCAGCAGGGCGGCTTCGTAGAAGCTACGCAGCCAGTCCATTTCGCTGCGCCCCTCGGTGAACTCGCGGGCCTTGCCGAAGCGGTCGCAGATCGCGGTGAAGATGTCGTAGTCGCTGCGCGCCTCGAACACCGGGTCGATGACCTGCTTCATCGCCAGAATATGGCTGGAGGAATAGTCGCCGACGACCTCGATATCGTTGCGCTCATAGGCGCTGGTGGCAGGCAGCACGATGTCGGCGTGCCGCGCCGTGGCGGTCCACTGGAAGTCCTGCACGATGAAGGTTTCCAGTTTGCGCCAGGCCTCCACCATGTGGTTGCGATCCTGGTGATGGGCGAACGGATTGCCGCCGACCCAGTAGACCAGCTTAACGTCGGGGTACTGCGCCTTCTTGCCGTTGAAATCGAACGTCTCGCCGGGGTGCAGCAGCATCTCCGACACCCGGCTGAGCGGGATCGAAGCTGCGCCGGCCGAGGACATCCACGCCGCGCCGCCCGTCTTGCTGCCATCCGAGATGCCGGTGAGCACCGGGGCCGTCGCGCTGGGCGCGCCACCACTGGCGTAATGGTACGACAGGCCGAAGCCGCCGCCGGGTGAGCCGATCTGTCCCAGCATGCAGGCGAGCGTGACGAGCATCCAGTGCACCTGCTCGCCATGATGCTGGCGCTGCACCGACCAGCCACTCGCGAGCATGGTGCGATTGGCGGCGAAGCGGTGCGCCAGGTCGCGGATCGTGTCGGCTGGCACGTCGCAGATCGCGGCCGCCCACTCGGCGGTCTTCGGCGTCTTGTCGTCGGTGCCCAGCAGGTAGGGCAGGAACTTCTCGAAGCCGGTCGTGTAGTCGGCGAGGAATTTCTCGTCGTGCAGCTTCTCGGTGTACAGCGTGTGGGCGATGCCGAGCATTAGGGCAACGTCGGTCTGCGGCCGGGGTGCGATCCACTCGGCGTTCAGCGTGCGGCAGGTCTCGGTGCGCACCGGGTCGATGCAGATGACCTTCTTGCCGCTGTCTTTCAGCGCCTTCAGCCCCTCATAGGCGCCATGGTCGGCGACGCCCCAGCTGATGTCGTTGGTGGTGTACGGGTCGGCGCCCCAGAACACCACGAGTTGGCTATCGCGCACGACCACCGGCCAGACCGTCTGCTGCTCGTAGACCTCCAGCGAGCCGACGACATGCGGCATGATCACCTGCGACGCACCGGTCGAATAGTCGCCGGTCGCGTTGACGAAGCTGGTGCCGCGGGCATTGAACATCCGGTAGAGCAGGGTGCGGCAGTTATTCAGCTTGCCCGGGCTCTTCCAGCCGTAGCTGCCGGCGAAGGTGCCGGACGGGCCGTGTGCCGCGTCCACCCGCTTGAGCTCCTTGGCTACCAGATCGAGCGCCTGGTCCCAGCTCACCCGCACGAAGTCGCCGTCGCCGCGGGTTTCCGGCATCGCACCCGGCCCCTTTTCCAGGAAGGCGCGGCGGACCATCGGGTATTTGATGCGGGTGGGCGAATACACCGAATCCAGGATGCCCGGCAGGTTCGGGCTCGGGCGCGGATCTTTCTCCCACGGGCGGATCGCGGTGAAGCGGCCACCTTCGACGCGGCCATAGAAGGCACCCCAGTGGGAGCCGGTCAGCACTTCCCCGTCCGCACCGGCTGCGCGTGCGCCGCGGACCAGCAGCGACGGACCGAACAGGCCGAGGGCGGCGGCCGTGGCACTGGTGCCGAGCAACTGGCGACGGGACAGCAGCGCGTGGATGGTGTCGTTCAACATGGCTTGTCATCTCCTTGGCGTATGGGGACAGGCACGTCGATCGGTCAGGCCTCGCATCCGGCAAGTGCTGCAAGCAGCAGCGCGGCGCCGGCGTAGAATCCGGTGGAGTCGCGGGTCGCGCAGCTGCCGCAGAAAGCGGGCAGCCAGGCGAGTTCGGTGCGCCGGAACGCCTCGGCGGTTTCGGGTGGTTCCCGCCACAGCAGTTCGGCCAGGATGGTGAGCTGGATCGCCACGTGGTCGGGTGGCTCGCGGCAATCGCCGGCGACCGCCAGGTCCAGGCGGCTGAGTTCGGCCTGCATGCGGGCCGCAGCGGCGCCATACAGCCGGCCCTCCGCATACGCAGAAGCATAGGGCGGCACGTTGGCCGGTCCACCCGCGCCGCTGAACAGCAGCGTCCAGGCGTTGCTCAGCGCCTCAATGCAGTTGGCGCGCAGTGCCCCCATGAGGCACGTCGTCCCCGGGGCGAACCGGGGATCGGCTGCACAGTCGGCCAGCAGGCGCGCACCGACGCCGTCGCGGCAGGATTGCAGCAGCTTCGCGTCCGGCGGAGCGATGAACAATCGCGCCAGGAACTGGCACAGCGGCAAAGCGGTCGCATCCAGGGGCGTGCGGTCGGTGGCGTGCTGCTCAGCCATGAGGGGGCACCATATCGCTGGCATGGAGCTGCAGGTATTTCTGCAGAAAGCGGTACTGTTCATCGTCGAGGTTTATGAACCGCTTCATCGCATTCAGCGTACCGATCCACTGGTTGGCGAGGTACTGGTTCGCCTGCGGTGGCGCGTGGCAGGTGCTGCAGGAATCGGCAAACATCTCCGCGCCGTAGGCCGTGAGCTGTCCCTGGTCAGCGACCAGCGCGTCGTGGCCGATCCAGGCGGTCAGGCTCGCACGGTTCCACACCTGGTCGGTGTTCTTGTCGGTCGCGCCGGCCTGGCGTTCCACCTTGGTGACAGCGGCGCCTCCGAGTGCGGCGGTCAGGATGCGTTGACCCATCGCGGCATAGATTGCCCGTTCGGCACCTTCCTGCTGCCAGCCGTCGATGCGCACCTGCAGCCAGTCGCCGTCACGGGCGATGACCTGCACAGCCGAACCGGGCAGCAATTTGCCATCGCCGGAGGCGTCGGATGCTGCCGCGGCGCGATCGAGGAACAGTGAGCGCGTTGTCAGGGTGTAGAGCGTGTCGCCGACCTTCGGCCGCAGGTTGGCCGATGCGGCGGTCAGGTCGTTGAACATAGCTTTGTAGCCCTGCGTCATGTCCGGCAGCTTGTGGGCGATGCCCTTGTGGCAATCGATGCAAGTGCTGCCGTCGTGTGCGGCCTTCGCCATGCCCGTGACGGCTTCCGGCCGTTGCTTGTGGGGGTCCATCGCATCGAAGCTGTGGCAGTTGCGGCATTCACGGGAATCGGTCGCCTTCATCGAGGCCCAGACCGAACGGGCCAACCTCAGCCGCTGAGCGTCGAACTTCTCCGGCGTGGAGATCGTGCCACGAATCTCGCTGTAGATTTCCCCTGAAGCCTGGATCTTGCGCAGGATCATCGGCCCCCAGGGCCGGGGTACGTGGCAGTCGCTGCAGATCGCGCGTACGCCGGAAGCGTTCTTGTAGTGCACCGATGTCAGATATTCGGGGTACACCGTGTCGCTCATGCTGTGGCAGCTGGTGCAGAAGCCGAGCGTCTCGGTGAATGCGATGGCGGTGTGAAGGCCACCCCAGCCGAGGATGCCGAGGGCGATGCCGGCGGCGACCAGCACCCCGGCGCCCAGGCCTGCGCTGGGCAACACCACCCACCGCCAGATGCGCCGCAGGACACCGTATGCTGGCTGCCTGGGTGGTGGCTGCCCCGGTGGAACGTTGGACGGTTGCTGGCCGGCCGGGGGAGGCTCGGATGGACCGGAAATGGAATCGCCAAGCATGGTTCCCCGTCTCATCGACGCAGACCGATGCGTCCAGGGGAAATCCTAGGCTGGCATGGTAAACTATACCTTGATTCAGATCATTGTCCCGGGCGGCACATACCGAGTAGTAACAGCATGAGCCGTCTGGGGCTCAGGCGAACGCGGCGAACACCTCTTCCAACGCCTTGATTTGGTTGCCGGCGGCCGAGGACGGCACGATGATCGGGGTCCGCACGCCGGCCGCCTGCCACGCCTCGACGCCCTCCCGCACTTGGCTTGCGTTTCCGTACAGTGTGTTGTCTGCCAACCATCGATCGGTGAGATAGGCGGGCACGTCGTCGCGCCGGCCCTCGTCGATGGCACGTTCGATCGCGGCCATCTCGTCGCCGTAGCCGGCTTCCTTCCAGTAATTCCGGTAGTTCGGCAGGAACGCATAGCTGGTTAGCGTGCGCCGGTTGATCGCTTTGGCCGCTTCGACATCGTCGCTGATGCAGGTTGGGATCATGTTCCCGATGAAGAACCCTGGATCGGCGCGCTTCGCCTCGGGGAGTGCGGCGAGCGACGTTGCCATGTGGGAGCGGGAGGCGTTGGCAAACACCACGCCCTCGGCGATCTCTCCCGCCAGCGCGACCATCTTCCGGCGTAGCGCCGCGATGATGACCGGCGGCAGGGGGCCGAGGCCGTCCTGCGCGCGGAACCGTTCCACGAAGCTGCGGATATCGCCCAGTGGCTTGCCGGGGGTGACGCCCATGCGGACATGCGACGGGCCGTGAGCGACGCCGATGCCGAGGTGGAAGCGGCCGCCGGACACCTCATGCATCGCGGCGGCACTCTGCGCGAAGTCGGACACGGTGCGCTGGTAGATTGGTGCGATGGCGGTGCCGAATCGGATGCGGCTGGTGTTCCAGGCGAGTGCCTCGCACAGCGACATGTTGCCGAACATCGAGGGCGAGAAGATACCATCGAAGCCCCGCCGCTCGATCTCCTGCGCGAGTTCGATGGTGCGCCGGCGACGGCCCGGGACGGCGACCAGACTGAGGGCGGGGAGGGGTGCTGGCATCGGGCGGGTCCTTGGACTTTCCGGGACGTGATTGCCGCCAGCGTATCGTGCGACTGCGTCCGGCGCCAACTGGGAGCCGGCTGCGCGCGGCCATCGTTGCAATGTCAGCGTGGTCGGCGTCGGCTCTTGCCGCGATGATCGACCCTGCCACGGGCGACGACATCCTGCCCGCCTGCAATGGCGACAATCCACTCGTCGTAATCACCTGCTGCAAGGGGCCGGCACTCCCTAAACCAGCCGCGATCACCCTCTTCGGCGCCGGCGTCGTGGCGCTCGGGTTGTTCGGCCGCTGTCGCACCTGATCGCTTCGGACGGGCGAACCCGGATCGCCGCGGCAACCCGGTGTGGTCGCATGAGCCGAGGCCGCAGTCCGACCTGGGGGCAGTCTCCCGCTTTGATCCAGATCAAGGACAGCAAAGGGAACTGGCCCAATTACTCCCGGTGCTTGCGCTGCGTGCATCGCGTCGATGTGCCACGCCGGACATGCTGCCCACCGGGAGGCCCTATCGATGCCCACTGCTGATGCCACGGCGATGAAGACGTTCCGAGGGGGGGCCGGCGGCGCGGAGCACTTCATAACCGTGCAAGCGTCTGCGGGTGGCACCTTTGCCGAGCAGGTCGCTCAGGTCGAGCAGCGGTACGCGCGGGCCCAGGCCGCACTGGGACTGCAGCCGGACAGTGCTATATTCCGCCGTATATTTCTCAGTGACGCGCCGAACCAGGCCGCGCATATCGAGGCCACGCGCCTGTTCGACGACCCGGACAGTGGGCCGGTCGCGGTTTCGATCGTGCAGCAGCCACCTCTGCCGGACGCGAAGCTGGCCCTGCTCGCCTACCACGTAGACGGCAACGGGCCGGTGACGAAGCAGCGCCTGTCTCCCAATCAGATGATCGTGAGGAAGCACGGCAACCGCCATCTGTGGAGCACCGGGCTGTGCACCGGCGCGGTGCGCGAACCGACCTCGACCGTCGGCCAGACACGTGCCGTGTTCGAGGCCCTGACGGGCGCTCTGGCGAGTCACCGTGCGACGTTGCGCGACCATTGCGTGCGTACCTGGATCTACGTCAAGGACGTCGACGTGTTCTATCAGGACGTGGTGACCAGCCGCACCGCGTTCTTCGAGCAGCATGGCCTGACGCGTGACACGCACTACCTGGCCAGCACCGGCATCGAGGGCGCCTGCGCGCACCGCTACGACACGGTGCTGATGGACGCCTACTCGAACCTCGATCTTGTGCCGGAGCAGGTTTCTTACCTGAACGATTTCAAGCGGCTGTGCGCCACCAAGGATTATGGCGTCACGTTCGAGCGCGGCACGCGCATCGGATACGCCGATCGTGCGCAGCACTTCATCTCCGGCACTGCAAGCATCGACGTTGCCGGCCATGTCGTCCACCCCGGCGACGTGCTCCGCCAGCTCGATCGCGCGCTGGACAACGTTGCGGGGCTCCTGGAGTCGGGTGCTGCTGCCCTGGGGGACATGCAGTACCTGCTGGTGTACTTGCGCGACCCGTCCGAGCTAACGCGGGTCGAGCCCCGCCTGCGGGAACGCTGCCCCAACGTGCCGCTGGTTTTCCTGCGTGGCGCGGTCTGCCGGCCTGACTGGCTGATCGAGGTCGAGGGGGTCGCCGTGACCTCGTCGAACGCGCCGAACCTGCCGAACTTCTAACCAAGGAGAGCAATGCCATGTCGGATGCCGCTGCGCCGCTCGCCATACTCGATGAAGCCGCCATCGCTGCGGCCGAGTTGCGAACCGATCCTTATGACTTCACCTTCGTGGAGCAGGCGCTGCCGCCAGCCCTGAAGGAAACCGTGCTGGCGGATGCGCCTCGCATCCCGGACCGCGGCAGCTATGGGCTGCCGGACCTGCGCTACGGGCCGTCGTTTGGCACCATCGTGCAGGACCTGCTCAGCGTGCGCTTCCGCCAGTTGGTGGAGAAGAAGTTCGACATGGATCTGAGCGCCTGCCCGCCAGCCATTGTCATGATGGGCAATACCACCGGCCACTACAACGAAGGCTATGCCCACCCGGATTCGAAGCACAAGATCATCACGATCCTGCTTGGCTTCACGCGTGAATGGCCCTACGAGCGCGGCAAGCTGCGCGTGCTGCGCGGCAATGATCGTAACGATTTCGCCTTCGAGTTCGCGCCCGAATATGGCCGAATGCTGATGTTCCGCGTCTGCGACCATTCCTGGCACGGCTTCCTGCCGCAGAAGGGCCAGCGGGCGAGCCTGCAGCTCTGCTACGTCGACTCCGAGTGGTACGTGCGCAAGGAGTACCTCCGCCACAGCATCAGCGCCTACGCCAAGTCCGTGCCGTTGCTCCGCAAGGTCATCGACTATGCGCCGCGGCGTCTGACCGGAGCCGGCTGATGAACACGCCAGCGGGCAGCTACCCGCCGGTGCCGGCGGTGGGCGAGATTGCCGACCATTTCATCGCGGCCGTCAAAGGATCGGAGCGGGCCGACTGGCCGTTCCGTCACTGGCGGATGAAGGACGTGTTTCCCGAGGCGCTGTGCACCGCGCTCCTGGTGCTGCCGATCGCGCCTCCCCTGCTGGGCCGCACCGACGGCACCCGCGGGAGCTACAACGACAAGCGCACCTTCATCACGCCGGAACTACGCGGCAAGTTCCCGGTCTGCGCGGCGCTGTCGGAGGCGTTGCAGCGCCCCGAGGTCGCGCGGGCGATGGCCGAGACCTGCAGCATCAATGTCGAGGGTGGCTTCCTGCGGATGGAGTACATGCAGGACCTCGACGGGTCCTGGCTGGAACCGCATCGTGACATCCCCGAGAAGTTGTTCTCCATGGTGGTGTATCTGTTCACCGGTCCCGATGCGAAGGACTGGGGGACCGATTTGTACGACGCGGATCAGCGCTGGGTCATGCAGTCGCCAGGCACGTTTAACAGCGGGGTCATCTTCATCGCCGGCCCGGCAACCTGGCATGGCTTTGATCAGCGCCGGATCGTCGGCGTGCGTCGGCTGATGGAGATCAACTACGTCCGCTCCGATTGGCGTGACCGCGAGCAACTGGCCATACCGGATCAGCCGATCCGGCTGACGTAGAACACGTGGCGTCGGTTTGCCCCGCGTCACCGGGGCGAACCGGCCGCTGCCATCGACGCGATGATCGGTGGCGGGCAGCTCAGGCAGGTGCCGACACTGCGTCGCTCAATAGGACCGTGGCATCCCGAGCACGTGCTGGCCGACATAGGCTAGGATGAGGTTCGTGGAGATCGGCGCGATCTGGTACAGCCGCACCTCCCGCCATTTCCGCTCGATCTCGTATTCCCGCGCATAGGAGAAGCCGCCGAAGGTCTGCATCGCGGTGTCGGCCGCCTTCCACGCCGCTTCCGAGGCGAGCAGCTTCGCGATATTGGCGTCCGCCCCGCACTCGCGGCCATCGTCGAACAAGGCGGCGGCACGGCGGCACATCATGTCGGCCGCCTCCAATTCCGCCCAGGCGCGCGCGATCGGGAACTGGACCGCCTGGTTCTTGCCGATCGGCGCACCGAACACGACCCGGTCCTTGGCGTATTGCGTGGCCTTCTTCACGAACCAGCGGCCGTCGCCGACTGCCTCGCTCGCCACCAGGATGCGTTCGGCGTTCATGCCGTCCAGGATGTAGCGGAAGCCGCGCCCTTCCTGGCCGATCAGGTTCTCGGCGGGGATGCGGTAGTTGTCGAAGAACACCTCGGTGGTGTTGTGGTTGATCATCGCCTTGATCGGGCGGATCTCGAGCCCCTGGCCGGTATTCTTGGCCGTCAGGTCGACCAGGAACACCGACAGCCCGTCGCTGCGCTTGCTCACCTGGTCCACCGGCGTGGTGCGCGCCAGCAGCAGCATCATGTCGGAGTGCATGGCGCGTGACGTCCACACCTTCTGCCCGCTGATCAGATAGGAATCCCCGTCGCGCACCGCCCGTGTCTTCAGCTGCGTCGTGTCGGATCCGGTGGTCGGCTCAGTCACCCCGAACGCCTGCAGTCGCAGCCGCCCCGCCGCGATCTCGGGCAGGTAGCGCCGCTTCTGTTCCTCACTGCCATGCCGCAGCAGGGTGCCCATGATGTACATCTGCGCGTGGCCCTGGCTGGCCACGCAGCCGGAGGCGTTGATCTCCTCGAGAATCACCGCGGCGGCCCGCACCGGCAGGCCTGACCCACCATATTCCTCCGGGATCAGAGCGCCGAGGAAGCCCGCCTGCGTCAGTTCCTCGACGAAGGCGGTCGGATACGCCTCCTGGTCCTCCAGCCCGTTCCAATAGCTGCCGGGGTAGCGGGCGCAGATTTTGCGCACTGATTCACGCAGTTCCGGATAATCCTCGCCCAACACGACCACAGCTTCATCCGACACGGCGCGCTCCCCCTGTGCTGTTCCCGTGTTGCCGAAGCTGCCCGCGCACCGGGGCGCGGTCAAATCCATCGCTTCCGCGCGGCCGCTGGCCTGCCAGGGGCGACGCTGCTAAGCGAACGATTCATGCGCATCCTGTTCGTCACCTCCAACCGGCTGGGCGATGCGGTCCTGTCGACCGGCCTGCTCGACTACCTCCTGCGGACCTACCCGGACGCTCGCATTACAGTGGTATGCGGAGCGGTCGCCGAGGGGGTGTTCGCCCGGATGCCGCACCGCGACCGCACGATCGTGCTGGAGAAGCGTTCCTATGGTCGGCACTGGCCGCCGCTGTGGGCCGCCACGGTCACGACGTGCTGGGACCTGGTGGTGGACATCCGGGGGTCCGCCCTCTCCTGGCTGGTTCCGACTCGCCACCGCGCGATCATGCGTCGCCGTCCCGGCCATAAGACGGCGCAGCTTGCTGCCGTCCTCGGCATTGTGCCGGTGCCGCTGCCGGTCGCATGGACCGCGCCGGAGGACCGTGGCCGGGCCGATGCCTTGCTGCCACCCGGCCCCCTGGTAGCACTCGCGCCGACCGCCAATTGGAGCCCGAAAGTGTGGCCGTCGGACCGCTTCGCCGCCCTGTTCCGCGCTTTGGCCGAGGACCTTCCCGGCGCCACACCCATTGTGTTCGGTGGCCCCGGTCCGGTGGAACGGGACATGGCTGCCCCCCTGCTGGCGGCCTTGCCTCAGGCGATTGACCTGGTCGGCCGCCTTAGCCTGCCCGAGGTGGCTGCCTGCCTGGCCCGTGCCATCTTGTTTGTCGGCAACGACTCCGGCCTGATGCATTTGGCGGCTGCGGCCGGCGCGCCCACCCTGGGCCTGTTCGGGCCCACCAATGCGGCCGAGTACGGTCCGTCCGGACCGCACGCTGAGGCGGTTGTCGCGGCTTCGATGGCCGATCTTGCTGTTGCCCAGGTCCTGGCAGCAGCGCGCGCGCTGCGTGCGCGCGTGTCGGCGTGTCCGTCCAGCATCCCGATCCTGTAGTGTAGCCCCCTGCATCCGTGGCGCTTGCATCAAGCCCCTGTGGGTAAGCTCCAACTTAGCCGTTGAAATCCATGCGTGGGTGGTCGCTCGCGACAAGCTGGTCACGATGCCGGTCGGCATAAATCTCCTGTCAACGCTTCCGGTTTAAGAACGCATCTGCCCAACCGGACCACGGGGCACGCGGAGAAGCGTTGATGGTGTTGACGCAGGGCGGACCGCTGATGGAGCGAGCGATCGGCCACGTCATCGGCTGCTCCGGCGCACCGAACTGCTGCGCGAGCCATACGCTCAAGCGAGACATCATCCCCGTCTGCCCATGCGACTGAAGCTCTACCGCGCCGCCAGCATGGCCGACGCGATGGCGCTTGTCCGGGCGGAACTCGGGATTGATGCCCTGATTCTGGGCTCGCGCCGGACTGCCGATGGGGTGGAAATCACCGCCGCGACGGAGCCCGCCGACCTTGCCACACCGCCCGTCCTCATGCCTGATCTGCCGTCCGTGGTCGATCCCGAGCGGCTGGCTATCCTGGATTTTCACGCGGTGCCCGATGGGCTGCATGCGGCACTGAAGGTAGGCTCGTTGGAAACGGCACTTGCCGGCGCGCTGCCATTCGGCGCCCTGCCGCTCACGCCCGGGGACCGGCCACTGCTGATCGTGGGTCCGCCGGGTGCCGGCAAGACGCTGACAACGGCCCGCCTTGCCACGCGGCTGGTGATGGCCGGCATAGCTCCCATGGTGATCACCGCCGACGGCCGCCGCGCCGGCGCCACGGAGCAGCTCGCGGCCTTTACCCGGCTCTTGGGCATCAACCTGATCGTGGCCAGCCATCCGGTCACCCTCGGCCGCGCCCTTACCCGGCGGCAGGATGCGGCCCCGGTGCTGATCGACGCACCCGGCAGCGACCCGTTCGACATCGCTCAGGCCGAGGAATTGCGCGCGCTGGCTGCCACCGTGGGGGCGACAATCGCCCTCGTGCTGCCGGCCGGGCTGCACCCCGAGGAGGCTTCGGACCTCGCGCTCGCCTATGCCGAAGCCGGTGCAACCCTGCTGATCGGCACGCGGCTGGACCTGGCGCGGCGGCTGGGTGGACTGCTGGCCGCTGCCTCCGTCGCCCATCTGGCCCTCGCCGAGGCCGGGATTGGGCCGGGCGCCGCCGATGGGCTGGTGAAGCTGACGCCCGCCGAACTCGCTGCCCGCCTGCTGCACATGCCGACGCGAACGGGGACGCCAAAACATGGACGCCATGCCGCCTAGACCCCCCTTGATGCCGCCGCGCTCAATTGCTCCTCGGCTGATCGCGATCGCCTCCGGCAAAGGCGGTGTCGGCAAGACGTGGTTCGCCATCACGCTCGCGCATGCCATGGCGCGTGAGGGCCATGCGGTGCTGCTGTTCGACGGCGACATCGGCCTCGCCAACGTCGATGTCCAGCTCGGTCTTACCCCGCTGCACGACCTGGGTGCGGTGGTGACTGGCCGAGTGAGCCTGGCGCAGGCCGTAATGCGGCATCCGGAGGGTGGGTTCGATATCCTCGCCGGCAGTTCCGGATCTGGCGCCCTCTCGGCACTCGACCCTGTGCACCTGGAGCGCACGCTGACCGCGTTGCGCCAGACCGCCGGGCGCTACGACACGGTGCTGCTGGATCTCGGCGCCGGGCTGGAGCGCGCGGTGCGCCGCATGGCCGCCGCAGCCGACACGTTGCTGGTATTGGCGACCGAGGAGCCGACCAGTCTGACCGATGCCTATGCCGTGCTGAAGCTGTACGGCCTCGACCGGCTGAATGGCGACGCGCGGGTGGTCGTCAACCAGGCTGCCAGCCTCGCCGCGGGGGAACGCACCTACGCCACCCTGCGGCGCGCCTGTGCCACGTTCCTCGGCCACGAGCCGCCGCTGGCCGGCGTGGTCCGTCGCGACGAGAAGGTCCGCGACGCGATCCGCCGCCAGACGCTGCTGTTGACCCGTCATCCCGGCAGCCAGGCTGCGGCGGACATGGAAAGCGCGGCCCGTGCGGTCGCCGTGCAGCCCAAGGCCGCCTGATCTGACGCCATGCATCTCTACATCATTGCGTTGCAACGAATTGTATCATGCCCGGAGTTGGCGTGACCGTGGGTTCACCGCCGTCTCCGCCACCCCACATTGCGTGCAGGAGGGTAAGCATGGCTTTGATCCGCGGCGGCGCTGCACGCGACCTGCGCGTCGATTTCTGCCGGGGCCTCGCCCTGTGGTGGATTTTCGCCGATCACGTCCCGGGCGACATCCTGGCCGACTACAGCCTGCGCAACTTCACGATGTGCGACGCCACCGAGGTGTTCGTGCTGCTCGCAGGCTATGGTGCGGGTCTGGCTTACGGCGGGGTGATGAACCGGCAAGGTTACCTCTATGCGGCGGCCGACACGCTGCGCCGGGCCTGGACGCTGTACGTCGCGCATATCTTCCTGTTCGTCGTGTTCACCGCGCAGGTGGCATATTCGGCGCAGGCGTTGGATCGCGGGTCCTATCTTGAGGAGACCCGTCTCGACGTCCTGGCCGACGATCCGTACCGAGCGCTGCTCCAGGCGCTGCTGTTGAGCTACCAGCCCAGT
The DNA here is from genome assembly GCA_031291795.1 of Acetobacteraceae bacterium. Lineage (GTDB taxonomy): Bacteria > Pseudomonadota > Alphaproteobacteria > Acetobacterales > Acetobacteraceae > Rhodopila. The sequence goes on from JARLIJ010000075.1 coordinate 25,858, forward strand.
CTGCTGAATATCCTGCCGCTCTACGTCATGCTGCTGCTGTTCCTGGCCCTCGCCCTGCCGTTCCTGCGCTGGCCGGCGGCGCTGCTGGGCGCCTCCTTCGGGCTGTACATGGTGGCGCGCATCGCCGACCTGAACCTGACCGCGTGGACCGGCGAGGGGTGGTTCTTCGATCCGTTCGCCTGGCAGTTCCTGTTCATGATTGGGGCGGTGCTGTCCTACACGCCGCCCGACCGGCAGAAATGGCCGCAGCGCCTGCTGGATGTGCTGGCCGGCATCGTGCTGCTGGCAGGGCTGGCGGTGATCTGGGTGGTGGATACCCATCCGCGCATCCTGGCCCACCTGCCGGTCTCCGTGATCCGCTTCGTGATCACCGACGACAAGACCACGCTGCACCCGTTCCGCCTGCTGTCGATCCTCGCCCTGAGCTGGTTCGTCGTGCGCCTGGTGCCACCGCACGCCGATTGGCTGCGCAGCCGCTTCGCCGCGCCGCTGGTACTGATCGGGCAAAACTCGCTGCCGGTGTTCTGCGCCGGCATCTTCTTCGGTTTCATCGCCCGCCTCGGCCTGGAATTCGACGATCGCAGCTCGATGCAGGTGGCGGTGAACCTGTTCGGTGCGGGCGGCATGGCTGCGGTCGGCGCCCTGGCGGCCTGGTATCGCGGAAAAGGCCGCGTGATTGTGCCTCGACCGCAGGTTGGCGCCTTGCCGGTCGTTGCGCGGACTGATACCGGTTGAGGCGGATGCGCCGCCTGTTCCTCCTTCTCCCGCTTTTGCTCGTTGCCGCGCCGGCTCGGTTGCTTGCGCAGCACGTGATGGCCGCGCCGGAGGCCTGTGAGGCCGCACCGGAATTCGCGCAGCCGGACGTCGCCTTGCCGCATCTGCAGGCGGCCCTCACCTCGGGTGGGATCGTGCATGTGCTCGCAGTCGGTTCCGGCACCACGGTTGGCGAGGTGAACGGCACGCCCGGCACCTCTTTCCCCTACAAGATGGTCGATGCATTGCAGGCAGCACGCCCTGGTGTGGTCATCGATCTCACGGTGCGTGGCGGCCGCAACATGACCGCCGAGACAATGCTTGGGCTGCTCAAGGGAGAGCTGGCCGGCCAGCACTACCCGCTGGTGCTGTGGCAGACCGGCACGGTGGAGGCGGTGCGTGGCCTCCGCCCCGACGCGATGCAAGCGGTCCTGCAAGATGGCATCGATGCCGTGCAGGCCGCCGGCGGCGATCTCGTGCTCGTCGATTCCCAGTTCAGCCGGTTCCTGCGCGCCAATACCGACCTCGATCCATACCAGTCGGTGATGCAGCAGGTTGCGAGGATGCCGGGTGTCGCGCTGTTCCATCGCTTCGACCTGATGCGCGAATGGGCGAGCGACGGACGCATCGACCTCGAACGGGTGCGCAAGTCGGACCGCGAGAAGGCAGTGGAATTGCTGAACACTTGCCTGGGTGAGGTCCTGGGACACTTCCTGCTCGCCGGCGCGGAGCAGGCGGCGCACTAAAGGTGGCGGCGAGCGGTCCTGTGCCACGGCGTGGGATGACCGTGATCGGCCGACGTGCCGGCAGTCACCCTTCCATCAGCGTTGCCCCCAGCCGTGCCTGCCGCATCTGGCGAGGCAAGCTGGCGATGGACAGCGTGGCCTCCAGATCGTCGAGCATCACGTCGATCGCCGTATTCTCGCCGGGGACGTGCCGGATGCGGAGGCTACGGGCCCGCACGAGCATATCGGCGGCCAGGATGCGCAAGCCGATCAGCGCGGGTGCCGCGCTGGCCAGGCGGCCGGCATCGAGGGCTGCGACGACCGATTCGGCCCCAGCTGCGAATACGGCCGTCAGCGCTGCCATGCCGCCGAGCGCAAGGATGGCGTCGTCGGCGTGAGCCTGGAGCGCGCCGAAGCGGGCCACCAGCCAGCGGAAGGCGCCGAGATGGCCGAAGGTGCCGACCGCATCCTCGGCGTCACGAAACGGCAGCGCCATTCGTTCGTAGGCGGTGCCAAGCGCCCCGAGCAGCGCGGCGCGGGGTACGCGGCAGCCATCCAGGGTGACCGTGCAGTGACGGGACGGGCGTAGCGCATGGAAGCCCGGCATGTCCCTCAGGGTCAGGCCGGGCGTGACGCGCGGAACCAGGAAGGCGCTATAGTGCTTGCGGCCGTCGGCGTCCTCGGCGGTGATGGCGAAGACGATGATCACCTCGGCCGAGAGGCCGTTGCTGACCCAGGCCTTCTCGCCGGTGATGCGATAGGCGTCGCCGTCCAATTCCGCGCGGGTACGCAGGTGCTTCGGGTGGGCGCCCACGCCGGGTTCGGAGATTGCGACCGACGCGGCGCTCCCCAGCCAGGCGGCGCGCTGTGCGTCATTGGCATAGGCCGCGATGAAATAGCGCCCGACCACCTGCCGCCCGCCCCACGCGGCTCCGATGCCGATCAGACCGGTACGTTCGGTGAGCGCCGCCTTGGTACGGGCGATCGCGATGTAGCGGTCGAGTGGAGCGAACAGGCCCGCTTCCGCCATACCTTGGCATGGATTCGTGGCCGGATCTGTGCAGCGGGCGAGCCAGGCGTCGATGCGGCGGGCGGTCTCGTCGGGCATCGGCTGCTCCCTCTCATGCGCTCCCCACGACTGCCCGTTCGGCAGTGCATTCGTGCTATGGCGCCTGATCCGGCGTGATGTCGAGAGGCGCCCTGGGAGCGCTGGCCGCACGAGGCTGCCCTGTTGCCGGAAGGCTATTCTGTTCTGTACGTTGGGACACGGGTGTCGCATTGGCGTGATGGCAGTGCGCTATCCTGTGGGTGTAGCGTGGCTGCCTCGACGCCCGCCAAGGGCGCAAATCAGGAGGACGCCCATGCAGCTCGGCTATTTCGCCATGCCGTCGCATCCGCCCGAGCGCGGCCTGAAGGCCGGCCATGACTGGGACCTGCAGGCACTTCGCTGGCTCGACGAGCTGGGCTACGCCGAGGCCTGGATCGGCGAGCACCACACCGCGCCGTGGGAGCCGCATCCCGCGCCCGACCTGTTGATTGCCCAGGCGCTGCTGCAGACCAAGCGGCTGCGCATCGGGCCGGGTGGCTTTTTGCTGCCGTACCATCATCCGGCAGAACTGGCGAACCGCGTCGCGATGCTCGACCATCTGTCGGAGGGGCGGCTGAATTTCGGCGTCGCCGCGTCCGGTCTGCCAAGCGACTGGGCGATGTTCCAGGTGGATGGGATGTCGGGGCAGAACCGCGAGATGACGCGGGAGGCGCTGGACATCATCCTGCGGCTATGGAGCGACGAACCGTCGTTCGAATTCAAGGGCAAGTACTGGAACGTCGCCAAGCCGGAGACGATGTACGGCTTCCTCAAGCCGCATATCCGGCCGCTGCAGCTGCCGCATCCCCCGATTGGCGTAGCCGGCCTGTCGAAGAACTCCGACACGCTGAAGATGGCCGGCGAGCATGGGTTCCTGCCGCTCAGCCTGAACCTCAACCCGGCCTATGTGGCGACCCATTGGGAGGCGGTGGAGGAGGGTGCGAGGCGCACCGGCCGTACCCCGCATCGTCGTGACTGGCGCATGGTGCGGGAAGTGTTCGTGGCGGAGACCGATGAGGAGGCGTGGCGTCTGTCGGTCGGCGGCATGATGGGGCGGATGATGCGGGAGTATTTCCTGCCGCTGCTCGGGAATTTCGGCTTCCTGGACTACCTGAAGCACGATCCCTCGGTGCCGGACTCGGACGTCACGCCGGAATATTGCGCGCGGCACAACTGGCTGATCGGTTCGCCGGCGACGGTGGCGGAGAAGCTGGAGCGGGTCTATCGCGATGTCGGCGGTTTCGGGAACCTGCTGGTCTTTGGCTTTGACTATTCCGAGAACCCGCAGGCCTGGCACACGTCGCTGCGCCTGCTGGCGGAGGAAGTGGCGCCCCGTATCAGGCATCTGACGCCGACGTAGCGAACCGCATTGTCAAGGCAAAGTGTTGCCGCGTTGGAACTTTCTGGGACATCGTTTGCATAAGGTCGGTGCCAGATTTCGCAATTCCGTTCCATGCGCGTTGCATCGGGTGTCTCCGTCCCGTTGCGCGCCTTGGGGGAATTGGCTCCGGTTACGCCATTCGATACATGATGATGCAGTGCATGATCGAAGAAGGACGGACGGGATGAGTGCCAACAAAACGAGCCGGGTTCTGCACCGGTCCGGTGCCATTCCGCCAGTCGCGGTCCGTGGCGAAGGTGTCTACCTCTACACCGCCGATGGTCGGCAGGTGATCGACGCGTCAGGGGGCGCTGCCGTCGCCGCCCTGGGCCATGGCAACCGCCGCATTGCCGAGGCGATCGGGCGCCAGGCCGCCACGATGGCCTATTCTCACACCGGCACCTTCTCCAACCAGCCGGCCGAGGACCTCGCCGAGATCCTGCTGGGCGACGAGCCGGGCGGGCTGACGCGGGCGTGGTTCTGCTCCTCGGGGTCTGAGGGCAATGAGGCGGCGTTGAAACTGGCGCGCCAGTATTTCGTGGAAATCGGCCAGCCGCAGCGCATCCGCACCATCGCGCGGCGGCAGAGCTATCACGGCACCACTCTGGGGGCACTGGCGGCCGGCGGCAACATGATGCGCCGCGCGCTCTACGAGCCGATCCTGAGCCCTGTGCACAGCCTGGTCTCGCCGTGCTTCCCATACCGGTTCAAGCCGGACGGCCAGACCGACGCGCAATACCTGGACGCGCTGGCCGACGAGCTGGAAGCGGAGTTCCAGCGGGTCGGCCCCGACACGGTGACGGCCTTCCTGGCCGAACCGGTGGTGGGTGCCACAACCGGCTGTGTGGCCGCCTTGCCAGGCTACTTCAAGCGGGTGCGGGAAATCTGCGACCGCCACGGAGCGCTGTTGATCCTGGACGAGGTAATGTGCGGCATGGGTCGCACGGGCACCATGCACGCCTGGGAGCAGGAGGGCGTCACCCCGGACATCCAGATCATCGCCAAGGGTCTCGGAGGCGGCTACCAGCCGATCGGCGGCGTGCTGATCGCTGACCGGATCGTGCAGGCGCTGGCCAACGGGTCGGGCGGCTTCCTGCACGGGCAGACCTACCAGGCGCACCCGGTCGCCTGCGCCGCGGCCCTGGAAGTCCAGCGCATCATCCGCGAGGACCGGCTGCTGGAGAATGTCCAGGCGATGGGGCGGCGGCTGGAAACCGCACTGGTCGAGCGCTTCGGCAATCATCGGCACGTCGGTGACATCCGCGGACGGGGCCTGTTCTGGGCGATTGAGTTCGTTACCGATCGCGCGAGCAAAGGCGTCTTCGATCCGGCGCTGAAGCTGAACGAGCGCGTCAAGGCCGAGGCGTTTGCCCGCGGCGTTGCCGGCTATCCCATGGGCGGCACGATCGACGGCAGGCAGGGCGACCACTACATCGTCGCACCGCCCTACATCGTGAGCGCGGCCGAGGTCGACGCGATCGTCGAGCGGCTCGGCGACGCGGTGGATGCGGCACTGAGCGGGATTGCGGCATAAAGCGGGGGGAGACCCGGCACTGCCTGGGGGCACGGCGCAAAGCGGGAGACGCGGCGCTGCGCGCGGTCGTGGCATAAAGCGGACAACGGCCCCCCCGGGTGAAGGCTGGCAGGTTCGGTGGCCTCGCGGATCCTTCGCTCACCCCTGCAATTGGCGGGAGAAGTCACATACCTCGCGCGCCAGCGTCGCCACCGACGATATGAAGGCGCTGGGACGATCGGTGCGGAACATCGCCGCATAGGGGATAGGCGGTAGCGCGGGCGTCGCCGGAATGACGGCAAGCTTGCCCTCAGCCACCAACGGCTGGAAGCATTGCTGCGGAAGATAGCTGATACCCAGCCCGGCAACGGTCAGTCCGACCAGCGCCATTAGGCTGTCAGTGGACAGGATGCGCTCGAACGCCAGCCCTTCGGACTTGAGCCACTTGTTGAAGAAGAGGCCGGAGCCGGACCGCCGCCCCTGGGTCAGAATCGGGTACTTCGCGAGCTCCTGCATCGACAATGGACCGGAAGACTGCACGAGATCCGGCCGCGCCATCCACGCATTGACGACCTCCGCCAACCGGATCGAGGTGATATCGGGGTCGGTCAGCACCTCCGGAATGACGATCAGGTCGATCCCACCTTCCAGCAGCCGCTCATGCAGGTTGCGGCTGAGGTCCACGTCGGGCTCGATCTCCACCGTCGGGTGGGTTCGCCGTAGCGCCGTCACCAGGCGTGGCAGCCATGTCAGGGCCGCCAGTTCGGTTACGCCGAGGCGAAGACGCCGCGCCGGTATCGGGCCGCCGTCCTTCAGCTCCAGCATCCGCTGCTGCAACGCGAGCATCTCGCGGCCGAGGACGAGGAGTTGCTCGCTCTCCTCCGTCAGGCGTGCGCCGCGCTGGCTGCGGTCGAACAGCGGCTGACCCACCGATTCCTCAAGCTGCTGGATGCGTTTGGACACGCTGGATTGCGTTGTGTTGAGCTGCGCGGCGGCCCGCTCGAATGTGCCGAGCTCGGCGATCCAATGCAGCGCCTCGAGCTGTTTGAGGGTGATCATGCCGGTAGCAGGATGCCAGGACTCAGTCGAAAAAGCGATGAATCGATGTGAATTTTAATCTGTTTTCCTTGCTAGTCCGAAGCGATACCCATTGGTCAGGAAGACTGCAGGACACGGCCTGATCCGATCCGACCGTTGCCTCTCGCGGCCTGCGAAATCGCCGGACAGGACACCCCCACCATGGCCCAATTCCCGCACAACCCCTGCGCACCGCTTGCCGACCCCACGCTGGTCGAGGCGTATCGCAGCACGGCAACGCCGATCATCAGCGACAACCTCCGCCGGCTCCCTGGAGCGGTGGGCCTGCGGCCGTTCCATCGGGGCGGCACGATGGCCGGCACGGCCCTGACGGTGCGCACCAGCGCGGGCGACAACCTGGCGATCCATCAGGCGCTCGATCTCGTACAGCCTGGCTATGTCCTCGTCGTGGACGGCGGCGGCGACACCAGTCGTGCCCTGTTCGGGGAGATCATGACGACGATCGCCCAGTTCCGTGGCGCGGTCGGCCTGGTCCTCGATGGCGCGGTGCGCGACGCGGCGGCCCTGCGGCAATCGGACTTTCCGTGCTTTGCCCGGGCCGCGATCCATCGCGGGCCGTTCAAGAACGGGCCCGGCGAGATCAACGTGCCGGTCACGGTGGGCGGCATGATCGTCGCGCCGGGTGATATCGTGGTGGGCGACGATGACGGCGTGGTCGCCTTCCCGCAGGCGATCGCAGCCGAACTGCTGCGCGCCGTGCAAGCGCAGGAGGTGCGAGAGGCGGAGATCCTCAGGAGCATCCGCGAGGGCCGCTATGTCGGCGCCTATGCGAAATAGCCAGCGTCACTGAGATCCGGCCGGCCAGGGAAATCCAGCTGATCAGACGGATTTAGCACGATACCGCGGTACCACGGCTCACGCGCGCCTCACAGGAAGAAGGCAAAACCAGGCAATGGACAGCATGACGTCGGCGACTGAGTCGCGCGTCGCGGTCAAGACCAGCAATTTTCGTTGGGTGGTCGCTGCGCTGATTTTCGTCATCTACACCATCGCATCGGCGGACCGAGCGAATATCGGCTTTGCGCTGCCGTTCATCCGCAAGGAATTCGCGATGACCAACCTGGAGGCGGGCGCGCTGCTCAGCCTGTTCCTCTGGGGGTATGCGTTGATGCAAATCCCGTCCGGGTTCGCCACTGGCAGGATGGGCGTGCGCCTGCTGTTCCCGGCGGCAATGGTCCTGACATCCCTCTTCACCGGGCTGGTGGGAACCGCCGGGTCGGCCTTGATGCTCAAACTCTATCGCTTCGGGTTGGGCATCGCCGAGGGACCGATGCCGATCGCGATCACGACGACGATCAACAACTGGTTCCCACCGAGGGAGAAGGGGACGGCGAGCGGGATATTCCTCTCGGCCGTCAAGTTCGGCCCGGTGATCGTGCCGCCTGTCTGTGCAGTCATCGTGTCGGTCTGGGGCTGGCGGGAGATATTCTACATTTGCGCGGTCCCAGGGTTGCTCCTGGCCGTCATCTGGTACTGCCTGGTCCCCAACTCGCCGTCCGCAAGCCGCTTCTGCTCCGCATCGGAAATCGCCCATATCGCGGACAGGGACGTGGCCGTTGCGACTTCCGGCAAGCCGCGGAAGCAGCGCAGCTTCGGCATGCTCGACACGCTGATCCGCGCCCGTACCGTGCCATCCCTGGAAAGCACCCGCGACGTGTTCCGCTCATGGGACGTCTGGGGCTGCGCGCTTGGCTACAGCTTCCAGCTCGGCATCTCGAACGTCCTGCTCGCCTGGATCCCAACCTATCTTCTCACCGTGAAGAAGTTCTCCGTCATGGGCACGGGCATGGTCGCGGCCGCGCCTTGGGTCGGTGCCGTGGTCGGCAACATCGTGGGCGGCTGGGTCTCGGATCGCCTGCTGAACGGGCGCCGGAAGCCGGGCATGCTGTTCTCGGCGGTGGCGACAACCTGCATGATGTATGCACTGATCGACTCTCCGGCCAACCCGGTGCTCTACGGGCTGCTGCTGTTTGCGACGGGCGTGCTGCTGAGCATCGGCTTCTCCGCCTACATGGCCTATCCGATGGCGCTTGCCTCGAAGCCGACCTTTCCGATTGCCAGCGCGCTGGTGAACACCGGCGGCCAGATTGGTGGGGCCTGCGCGCCCCTGATGGTCGGCTTCCTGCTCGACGGGTACGGCTGGAACTCCGTGTTCCTGGCCATGGCGGCGGGCTCGTTGCTGAGCTTCGCGGCGGTCGCGACGATCGTCGAGCCGCTTGCGCATCAGCCACGAGGTTCGGTGACGACCTGACGCAACCCCTGGTGCGGGCACGGGCGGCGGGATTCCTTCTGTCGCGCCGCCCGGCGGTTCGTATGGGCGAGCCAAGAGCCGTGAGCCAGCCGGAAACCGGTGTGGGTTGTCGGCTGGCAGCGTGAACGGATGCAGGACCGGCCCCGATCGGGAAGCGTTTCCGTTTCCCGATGTACGAGGCGAGAGAGGCCGGTCTTGCCTTCCCCCTGCTACCGCATTGCCGCTCTGCGCGCTCGTTGCTTCGGCCGCGCCGCGCCGCTGGCCTCGTAGCCCAGCATGAGAGCCTGACACGCCAGCCGCCCGCGGACGCGGTCGAGCTGCCCGTCGCCGGCGAACGGCGCATAGCCGAAACACTGCCACACCATGC
>JARLIJ010000076.1 GCA_031291795.1 Acetobacteraceae bacterium
CCCCCGGGAAAACACGAGTGACGGGGCCGGGCCCCCCCCGCCCGGGGTGGGGGCCCAGGGGGCAAACCCCCCCTGGTCGAGGTCCCGCACGCCGCCGTCAGTGGCCGCTGGCCCGCGGCTTGGCCGGCGGCAGGTCGATCTTCAGCGACAGCTCCTTCAGCCGCGCCGGCGTGATCTCGGCCGGCGCGCCCATCATCAGGTCCTCGCCCTGCTGGTTGAGCGGGAACAGGATCACTTCGCGGATATTCGGCTCATCGGCCAGCAGCATCACCATGCGGTCGATGCCAGGCGCCGACCCGCCATGTGGCGGCGCGCCGTAGCGGAACGCATTCAGCATGCCGCCGAAGCGGGCTTCGACGTCCTCGGCCTTGTAGCCGGCGATCTCGAACGCCCGCAGCATGATGTCCGGGCGATGATTGCGGATGGCACCGGACGACAACTCGATGCCGTTGCACACGATGTCGTACTGGAACGCCTTGATGGTCAGCGGGTCCTGGCCGTTCAGCGCCTCCAGCCCGCCTTGCGGCATGCTGAACGGGTTGTGGCTGAAATCGATCAGGTGCGTCTCTTCGTTCAGCTCGTACATCGGGAAGTCGGTGATCCAGCAGAACCGGAAGGCGTTCTTCTCGGTGAGGCCGAGCTCCTCGCCGAGGCGGGTGCGGACGGCACCAGCGAATTTGGCGGCCTCGTCGCGCTTGCCGGCGGCGAAGAACACCGCGTCCCCCGGCTTCAACCCGCAGGCGACGCGGATCGCCTCCGCTCGGTCCGGCTCCAGATTGCGCGCGATCGGGCCTTTCGGCCCCTCGGCGTCATAGACGATGTAGCCCAGCCCGCCGGCGCCCTCGGCCTTCGCCCAGTCGTTCAGCTTGTCGAAGAAGCTGCGCGGGTGGCTGCCGGCCCCCGGCGCCGGGATCGCGCGGACCACCCCGCCCGAGGCCGCAATGCGCGCGAACAGCCCGAACCCCGACCCGGCGAACTGGGCCGTCACGTCGGCGATGCGGATCGGGTTGCGCAGGTCCGGCTTGTCGGAGCCGAATTCCAGCATCGCGGTGTCGTACGGGATGCGCGGGAAGGCCCCCTCGGTCACCGCGCGGCCCTCGGCGAATTCGCGAAACACGCCGGCGATCACCGGCTCGATCGTGGCGAACACGTCCTCCTGCGTGACGTAGCTCATCTCGAAATCGAGCTGGTAAAACTCGCCGGGGGAGCGGTCGGCGCGGGAGGCCTCATCGCGGAAGCAGGGGGCGATCTGGAAATAGCGGTCGAAGCCGGCGACCATCAGCAGTTGCTTGAACTGCTGCGGCGCCTGCGGCAGGGCGTAGAACTTGCCTGGATGCATGCGCGCCGGCACCAGGAAGTCGCGCGCGCCCTCCGGGCTGGAAGCCGTCAGGATCGGCGTCTGGTACTCGATGAAGCCGGCCGCGATCATCCGCTGGCGGATCGAGGCGATGACCTTCGCCCGCAGCACCATGTTCCGGTGCAGCTTGTCCCGCCGCAGATCAATGAAGCGGTAGCGGAGGCGGATGTCCTCGGGGAATTTCTCGTCGCCGGCGACCTGCATCGGCAGGACCTCGGCGGCGGATTGGACGACCAGGTCGGCAACCTTCAGCTCGATCTCGCCGGTGGGCAGCTTCGGGTTCACCGTGCCAGCCTCGCGCGGGACGACCTGGCCGGTGACGGTGATCACGCTCTCCGGCCGGACCGCGTCGGCGGCGGCGAAGGCGGGGGAACCGGCGGCGAACACGCACTGGGTCAGGCCGTAATGGTCGCGCAGGTCGATGAACAGCAGGCCGCCATGGTCGCGCTTGGCGTGCACCCAGCCCGAGAGGCGAACGGTCGAGCCGGCGTCGCTGGCGCGAAGGGCGCCGGCGGTATGGGTGCGGTAGGCGTGCATGGCGGCGTATCCCGAGTGTATGCGGCGGCGCCCAGATGGGCACCTGATGGGGGGGCGGCGATCAAGGGCGGGAGACAAGCCCCGCCGGCTTCGGCAAGTCAAGCAGCGGAATGGCTGGGTCAGGGCTATCATTTGAGACGGGCCAGTGAGGGCTGCTGGCCGGATTGCTCCCGATGCCCGGTCGTGCGGTGAACCTCGACGGCGATGCGGTCAGTCCCTGGGCTGAACCGCCAGGACGCCAGGAGGTCGCAGCCGTCGGACTGCTATCCTCAGACACGCCGTCAGTTGGATGATCCGCAATCCGTGGCCCGACCTTGGTGTCTTGGCGCCTTGGCGTCTTGGCGGTTCCACTTCACAGCAGATCGGTCAGCGGCCGAACCCACGGCCTGAGGCCCCATCACGATGGAGCGGAATGGTGTGCGGCCGAACCAGGTCACCGCCAAGTCGCCAAGACGCCAAGAGGTCGAAGCCGTCGGCTGGAGTGAACCCCATGGGTGAGACACGAATGCCAAGGCACACGCCTTCGCTTCGTCTCACTGGCCGGCGTTCGCCAATGATGGTTCGGGTTGCGCTCATCCGCGCTGACCCGTCGGCGGCACGCTACGGCCCGAACCAGCCGGGCGGAAAATCCCGTTCCATCCCGCGCCGTTTTGGCCTTTCCCGCCCACCCGTGTAGAATCGCGCCATGTCACGCCCTACCCGCCCCGACTTCCCGCCCCCCAGCCTGGTCACCACCACCGACGCCCTCGCCGCCCTGTGCGAGCGCCTGGCTGGGGAAGAATTCGTCACCGTCGATACCGAATTCATGCGGGAGCGCACCTATTACCCGGAGCTCTGCATCGTCCAGGTCGCCGGCACGACCGAAGTCGCCATCATCGACGCCCAGGCCGAGGGCATCGACCTGGCCCCCCTCGGCGCACTCCTCGCCAACCCCGGGCTGACAAAGGTCTTCCACGCCGCCCGCCAGGACGTGGAAATCTTCGTCCAGCTCTTCAACGACGTCCCCCGCCCGATGTTCGACACCCAGGTCGCCGCCATGGTGGCCGGGTTCGGCGACCAGGTCGGCTATGACGCGCTGGTCGCCGGCCTGACCGGCGGCGCGATCGACAAGGCGCACCGCTTCACCGACTGGTCGGTCCGCCCGCTGTCGCCCGCCCAGGTCACCTATGCGGCCGGCGATGTCACCCATCTGCGGGAGGTCTATCGCCGGCTGCGCACCAGGCTCGACGCCGATGGCCGCCTGGAGTGGGTGGCCGAGGAAATGGCGGTGCTGAGCGACCCCGCCACCTACGCTCCCGACCCGGAGACGATGTGGGAACGGCTCCGCCCGCGGAGCAACAACCGCCGTTTCCTCGGCATGGTCAAGGCGCTGGCCGCCTGGCGGGAGCGCGAGGCCCAGCGCGTCAACATCCCCCGCCAGCGCCTGCTGAAGGACGAGGCCGTGCTGGAGATCGCCGCCACCGCGCCCGCCGACGCCGAGGGCCTGGCGCGCGCCCGCGGCATCACCCGCGGTTTCGCGGAAGGCCGCACCGGGACCTCATTGCTGGAGGCGATCGCTGTCGCGAAGACCGTCCCGGATGACGCCCTGCCGCCGGCGCCGGGGCAGCGCGACACGGCGCGGCCCTCGGCAGCCCTGGTGTCGCTGCTGAAGGTGCTGCTGGCCGCGAAATGCGAGCAGCATCACGTGGCACCCAAGCTGGTCGTAAGCTCCGACGACATTGATCGCCTGGCGCTGGAGGCCGAACCCGACATCCAGGCGCTGCAGGGCTGGCGGCGGGAGGTCTACGGCAACGACGCGCTCGCCCTGAAGGCCGGCCGCATCGCTCTTGGCGTCGATGGTCGCAAGATCCGACTGGTGCCGCTTGGCTGAGCGGGCATAGGGACCTGGGGCGAGGCCACCGCTTGCAGTCTCGCGGCCATCATGGACATCGGCGCCCGGGCCGATCCCTGGGGGGGTGCGTGACGCCGGAGCGAGCCGGCGGGGCCCGCCGCGCCGGTCGTGATGGTGGGAAAACCCGGCCACGGTGCTGGCCGCGCCGGTGCCCTCAGATGCAGGCCATGCAGATCAGCGCGAGCTGGAACGCCATGGCCTCGTCATCCAGCGGGTCCGGTTCGGACTCGGGCGGGGGCGACGGTGCATGCCACCGTCCACGCCGCCGCACCGAACGGGGCATGCCGGTGAGCGCCAGGACCGGTGCTGCCGGGGCGGGGATGCCCAGGCGAAGCACGGTGCCGATCCAGGCGGGGGTGAACCAGGCAGGAATACGCATGTGTGCTCCCATCACGTCTGTTTCTCACCGCGCACCACCGCGCTGTTGAAACTCGGGTCGAACGCGTCCTTCGCCTCCACCCGGTTCCGCAGCAGGCCGGCGGCGGCGTAGACGTCGATCACGGTCTGCTCGTCGTGGATCGAGCGGTCGTCGATCACCGTCACATCCTCCCGCGTGCGGGCGAACCAGTGCTGCGGGACCGCGACCGGGAAGCCCATCATCTTCGCCCAGGACGTGGCATAGGCATCGACGTGGCCGTTCGCCCAGCGCCGCGCGACGGTCATCCGGGTGATGAAATCCGCCAGCGCGTCCCGCTTGCTCGCAATCGCCGCCTGCGAGGCGATCTGGAAGCCCTGGCCGGGCGTCAGCCCCTCGCCATTGAGGATCTGCCGCGCGCCGTCGACCACTTCCAGCTGCGAGGTGTAGGGCTCCCAGGTCGACCAGGCATCGACCGACCCGGCGATCAGCGCCGTCCGCGCATCGGCGGGCAGCATGAACGCCCATTGTATTGCGTCGTCGGGCAGGCCGGCGCGGCGCAGGGCCAGCAGCACCAGCAGATGCCCGATCGAGCCGCGCCCGGTCGCCACCCGTTTGCCCTTCAGGTCCGCCAGCGTGTGTGCCGGCGAGTCGCCACGGACCAGCAGCGCCAGCCCTTGCTGGGTGGAGCGCCGGCTGGCGATCACCTTCATCTGCACACCGGCGGCGAAGCCGAAGGTGAACGGCCCGTCGCCCACCTCGCCGGCCTCGATCGCCTCGGCGTTCAGCGCTTCGATCAGCGGCGCGGCGGCGGGGAATTCCGTCCAGGCGATGCGGTAGGGCACGTCGCGCAGCACGCCGGCGGCGTCCATCACCGCGCGCTGGTTGCCGCGCTGGTCGCCGACCCGCAGGACAATCTCGGCCCGCGCGATGCGGGGAGCGGCCAGTGGGGCGATCAGTGGGGCGGCGAATGCGGTCGCGCCCAGCAGCGCGGTTCGGCGCGGCAGCTGGATCATGCCGCCGCCCTGGCTGCCGCCTGGCCGGCGACGCGGGCGGCAATCAGCGCCTTGGTGCGGGGCAGCAGGTCGCGCCCGTAGGCGATGGCGTCCTCCAGCGGGTCGAAGCCGCGGATCAGGAAGGTGGTGACGCCCAGGTCCCAGTAGTCGAGCAGCGCATCCGCCACCTGGTCGGGCGTGCCCACCAGGGCGGTGGAGTTGCCGGCCGCCCCGGTCAGCTTCGCGGCGCCGAACCACAGGCGCTTGTCCTGCCGCTCCCCCTCGGCCGCTGCGGCCAATAGCCGGCGGGAGCCTTCGTTGGCCGGATTGCGCGGCCCGAGGCCGGCTTTGGCGCGCAGCTCAATGATGCGCTGCTTGATGCGGTCCGCGCGTTCCCAGGCGGCGTCTTCGGTCTCCGCCAGGATCGGGCGCAGCGACAGGCTGAACCGGACGCTGCGGTTGTGCTGGGCGGCGGCGGCGCGGACACGGGCGGTGATCTCGCGCACCTGGGCGTAGGTCTCGCCCCACAACGCAAAGACGTCCGCGTGCTTGCCGGCGACCTGCACCGCGGCCTCCGACGCGCCGCCGAAATAGATCGGGATACGCGGCTGCTGGAGGCTATTGACGGCGGTCGAGGCACCGTCGAATTGGTAGTACGTGCCTTTGTGGCTGATGGGACCCTGTTCAGTCCAAATCCGCTTCAGGATACCCACGTATTCATCGGTGCGGGCGTAGCGGTCGTCCTTGCCCAGGTAGTCGCCGTCGCGCGCCTGGTCGACGTCGTCGCCGCCGGAAATCACGTGGATCGCCGCCCGCCCGCCGGTGATCTGGTCCAGCGTGGCGAATTTCCGAGCGGCCACGGTGGGTGCCACGAAGCCCGGCCGGTGTGCCACCAGATAGCCGATGCGGTCGGTGTGGGATGCTGCCAGCGCCGCCACCAGGAACCCGTCCGGCGCGTCGGAGTGGTAGCCGACCAGCAGCCGGTCGAACCCGCCGGCCTGCGCCGCGTTGGCGAAGTCCTTGATGTAGCCGCGATCCAGGATCGGGCCGGTGGCCGGATGGATTTCCGACGCCTGGCGGTGGTGGATCATGCCAATGAATTCCGGGGCGATGGATCCGGGACTGCCGATCGGCGAACCGACGGCGGCAGGGCCATTGGATGGGGCGGTCATGACAGGGGCCTCCTTGGACGGATCAGCGTTGCAGCAGGCGGTCGAGGATGCGGCCCTCGATGGCGGCGGCTTGCGGGTCGCCGCGCCGGCGCGGACGCGGCAGGTCGACCGCCACGTCCATCGCCACATGACCGCCATCCAGCACCAGGATCCGATCGGCCAGCGCCACCGCCTCGGTCACGTCGTGGGTCACCACGATCGCGGTGAAGCCCTTCTCCTGCCAGACCCGCTCGATCAGGTCCTGCATCTCGATCCGGGTCAGCGCGTCGAGCGCGCCCAGCGGCTCGTCGAACGCCAGCAGCCGAGGGTGGCTCGCCAGCGCGCGGGCCAGGGCGACACGCTGCTTCTGGCCGCCGGACAGCACGGCTGGCCAGTCGCGCTCCCGCCCCGCCAGGCCGACCTGGGCGAGCACGTCCTGCGCTTCCCGCCGGCGTTCGGTGCGGCTTTCGGCGTGGGTCAGCCCGACCTCGACATTCGCCACCACGCGCTGCCACGGCAGCAGCCGCGGCTCCTGGAACATCAGCCGGACGACGTCCTTCCAGGCGTTCTCCTGGCCATCCACCGCGATCCGCCCGGCCGAGGGCTGGTCCAGCCCGGCGATCAGCCGCAGCAGCGTGCTCTTGCCGCAGCCGCTGCGCCCGACGATGGCGACGAACTGCCCGGCCGGGATGTCGAGGTCGATGCCCTGCAGCACCTCATGCGTGCCGAAGCGCTTGCGTATGCCGCGCAACGTGGCGGTCGCGCCGGCGCCGCTCACCCGCGTTTCGCGCGCCACCGCGCGGTCGAGAACCGTAACGTTCATCGCTCAGCCTTTCGCATAGACGGGGTTCCAGGCGAGGCACACCCGCTCCAGCAAGCGCGCGATGCTGTCGGCCAGCTTGCCCAACGCGGCGTAGACCAGGATGGAGAACACCACGACGTCGACCATCATGAACTCGCGGGCGTTCATCGCCATGTAGCCGATGCCGGACGAGGCCGAGATCGTTTCCGCCACGATCAGCGTCAGCCACATGATGCCCAGGCCGTAGCGCAGGCCGACGAAGATCGACGGCAGCGCCCCCGGCAGCACCACCCGCAGGAACAGCGCGCGCTCCGACATCCCATACGCGCGGCCCATCTCCAGCAGCTGCGTGTCGACCGAGCGGACGCCGTGCAGGGTGTTGACGTAGATCGGGAAGAACACGCCGAGGGCGACCAGGAACAGCTTGGCTTCCTCGTCGATGCCAAACCACAGGATGACCAGCGGGATCAGCGCGAGATGCGGGATGTTGCGGACCATCTGCAGCGTGCTGTCGGTCAGCGTCTCGGACAGCGCGGACAGGCCGTTGGCCATGCCGAACGCGAAGCCGATCCCGCCGCCGATCGCGAAGCCGGCGAGGGCGCGCCAGGCGCTGACTTCAATGTTGGCCCAGAGCTCGCCGGAGCGGCTGAGGCGCCAGGCGGCTTCGGCGACAGCGGAGGGGGCGGGCATGACCTGCGGGCGGATCCAGCCGGCCTGCGCGGCGGCTTGCCAGGCGAGCAGGACCAGCACCGGGACGATCCAGGGGAGGATGCGCTTCATGCGGAGGCTCCCGGCGGTGGGATCAGAGCGGCACAGGCGCCGCGACCATGCCCGCCATCGGTGCGGCGTGGGCCGGCCTCGTCGATGCCAGGATCAGCGGGCTGCGGGAGAAACTTCTCCCCCTCCCCCTGAGAGCTTGGGGCGCGAAGCGCACCGAGGGTGGGGTGAGGGGTCAAATCGCGCCTGATCGTGCGGATCGGCCCCCTCACCCCAACCCTCTCCCTCAAGGGGAGAACCGGGGACGGTGTCTCCGACCCGGTGGTCGCTCCAAGGAGTTCGCGGGTCAGCGCATCCTCCGCCGCTGGCCATACGGCATCCGCGAGTGCGGCCTGCACCGTTTGCCGCAGGCGCGCCCAGTCCAGCGTGCCGGCGCTCATTCCGCGGCAATCCGCGGTGCCGCGGCGCGGAAATCGCGACCGGGCTCGTGCTGTGCGCGACCGATCCCCAGCACCGGGAACAGCAGTTCGGCGACGCGATAGGCTTCCTCCAGATGCGGGTAGCCGGAGGCGATGATCGTGCGGATCCCCAGCGCCTGGTATTCGCGCAACCGCGCGGCCACCGTCTCGGGGCTGCCGACCAGGGCGGTGCCGACGCCATGGCGCACCAGCCCGACACCGGCCCACAGGTTTGGACTGATCTCCAACTGGTCGCGGCGGCCTTTGTGCAGGGCCAATTGCCGAAGCTGGCCCACCGAATCCGTGTCGGCGCGCAGGCGTGCCTGGGCCGCTTCGATCGTCGCGTCCGACAGCTTGCTGATCAGCCGGTCGGCCGCTTCCCATGCCTCGGCGTCGGTCTCCCGCACGATCAGGTGCACCCGCATGCCGAACTCCAGCGTGCGGCCTTGTGCCGCTGCGGCGGCACGCACCGTGGCGAGCTTCTCGGCCACGTCCGCCGGCGGTTCCGCCCAGGTCAGGTAGGTGTCGACATGCCGCGCCGCGACCTCGATCCCGGCCGGCGAGGACCCGCCGAACCACAGCGGCGGCCAGGGAAGCTGCACCGGCTCGAAATAGCCCAGCTTCGCCTGTTGCGCGGTCAGGTGCCTGCCGGTGAAATCGACCGCACCGTCGCCGATCAGGCCGCGCCAGATCGTCAGGAATTCATCGGTCAACGCGTAGCGTTCGTCGTGGTCCAGCAGCAGCCCGTCGCCGGCCAGTTCCTTCGGCTGCCCGCCGGTCACGATGTTGATCAGCAGCCGCCCGTCGCTGATCCGATCGAACGCCACCGCCTGGCGCGCGGCCAATCCCGGCGTGACGAACCCCGGCCGCAGTGCCAGCAGGAACTTCAGCCGCCGGGTGAACGGTGCGATGGCCGACCCGACCATCCAGCCATCGAGGCAGTTGATGCCGGTCGGCAGCAGCGCGCCGCTGAAGCCCAGCCGGTCGGCCGCCACCGCGATCTCTCGCAGGTAGCCGATATCCGCCGGGCGGTGGCCCTGGTCGGTGCCGAGATAGGTCCCGTCCCCGCTGGTCGGCAGGAACCAGAACAGGTCGAGCGTGTCGCCACTGGCAGGCATGGGGCTGGCGGTCATGGGACCTCTCCCGTCGGTTGGTCGCAATGCGGCCGTTGCGTCGGTCTTGCTGACTGAAAAGAGAAGATGCTTCCATCAATAGGCAAGAGGCGGCTAAAAATAACAAAACTCTTCTACGCCTATGTATCAGGCGCGAAGTTTGTCCCTGTTCAGGCGTGACATCGCAGCAGCTTCGCCTGCCCTGCCGTCACGCCGGCGGCTGCCACACGGCATCGGCGACGTGGATCGCCTCGGGGATCTCGCCGATCCGGTGGAAGCGGTCGGCGACCTTCTGCTGGGCGGCGGTCACCGCGGCATCCATCGTCACCACTTCGAACGGCACGCGATCGACTGCGCGTTGCAACGCATCGAGCGGGATGCCGGTCGCCTTCGCCAGCCGCTCCGCCAGTTCGGGACGATGCGACCGCGCCCAGACGCTGACTTCCACGAAGCCGGCCACGATCTTCACGGCGATCGCGGGGTTGGCTTCGACATAAGCGCGGCGTGCCATGAAGAAGGAGTTCTGCGGCTCGATATCGGTCCATTTCGCCAGCACGCGCACGCCCGGACGTGCCTCGAACAGCGCGTAGTACGGGTCCCAGACAGCCCAGGCGTCGATGGCACCACGCTCGAACGCGGCGGCGGCATCGGCGGGGGCGAGGTAGGTCGGCTTGATCTCGTCATAGCCCAGGCCGGCCTTTTCCAGCGCCGCCACCGCCAGGTCGTGCGCCGAGGAGCCGCGCCCGAAGGCGAGCCGCTTGCCCTTCAGGTCCTGCAGGGTCTGCAGGGTCGAGCCGGGCGGCACCAGGATGGCCTGGCCGCCGGCGTGCTGGGCGGCGATATAGACCAGGTCGGAATGCGCCGCCTGGGCGAACACCGGCGGCGTGTCGCCAACCCCGCCTATATCGATGCTGCCGATCCGCATCGCCTCCAGCATCGGCGGGCCGAACTGGAACTCCAGCCACTGCACGTCGATGCCAAGCGGGGCGAGGGCAATCTCCAGCGTGCGGTTTTCGCGCGCGGCCAGCAGGATCGGCTCGCCCTTCTGGAACCCGACGCGCAGGGTTTTGTCCGGTGCCGCGCGGGCGCCGGCGGTCGCGACGCAGAGCGCGGGGAGTGCCGCAAGCAGGCTTCGCCGTGTAACCATGCGGGCAGCTCCTTCTTCACGCCGGGATTCGTATCATTTGGCACTATTATACTGGCCGATCCGCGGACCCGCGGGTGCCAGGCGACGACCGCGTCTTTCAGACGTCCCGCCGGAGCGGCGTCGGGGCAATAGGGAATTACTTTCTTTTACTTGTCCATGGCTTCAAGAAAAAGAAAACATTCTTCCCTTCGCGGGGATCGGCATCGAAGCCATTTTCGATTCAGCAGGCGGAAACAGAATGGGCAGGCGGCTGCCCGCCGGCCGGCCGGTACGCCCCTTCCCGTGTGTGCCGCATTGCGGGCAACCCGATCATGCTGCCGATCGTCTGCGCAACCTGCTGGCACTGGCAGCGGATATCGGGCACGGCGGTGATCTCCCACCAGACACCCTTCGTCAGCGGCCCCATCGCGAACAGCTGGCGCGATACCATCCCGTTGCGCGCCACCACCGCGCAATCCTCGGTCACGTCGAGTCCCAGCCGCAGCGGATCGGGCCGCGCCATACCGTCGCGCAGCAGTGCGCGGATCAGCGGATCGGCGCTGTGCGTCACATTCGATCCGGGACCGGTGCAGTTCACCACCCGGCCCACCACCAGCCGTTCGGTTCGCCGGGTGCCGCGCGGGCGCAGCATCACCGTTGCCTGTCCGCCATGTTCGGCCACGTCCGTGATGCGGCCTGCATGGATACGCAGCTGGCCGGTGGCGCGCGCCTGCTGGATCCGTTCCGCAATCTCCGGCGCCATGCGGTGCCGATGCATGTCCCACCAGGGGCGGGCATGGCGCAGGAAGCGCGCCTGCTCGAGCGGGCCCATGCCGCGCCACAGCGCCTGGGTGTGCGGGCGCAACGCGTCGATCACCGGCTGCCAGGGCAGTCCGGTCGCCATCGCGCGCGCAATCTCCTGCCGCACCCGCCGCAGCAGCGCAACCGGATCGCGCGGCAACGGAATTTGCAACGACACCACCGGTGCGGGCGTGTCGAGATGCGCCTGCGGCACCAACCCGCGCCGGGACAGCGCATGGATCGGGCCGCGATGGCCGGCATCCGTCAGCGAAACGACCGCATCGACCATGGTCAGCCCGGTACCGATCAGCAGCACGGGTGTCGCGGGGTCCAGCGCGCCGAACGCCTCGGCCGACCATGGGTCCACGCGCCACAATCCGGCACGTTGCAGCGCGGTGGCATCGATCGGCGGCAGCGGCGCGTCATTGCCCATCGCCAGGACCACAACATCGACCGAAAGCGCATGGCCCGACGCAAGCTGCAGCTGCACGCCGCCGGCCTGGCGATGCACCGCCTCCACCCGGTCGTGATGCAGCACCAGCCTGGCACAATCGCGATTCGCCAGGCCTTCGTGAAGCCGGTCCTGGAGATATGCACCATACAACGCGCGCGAAACGAACGCGCATTCCGTGGGTGTCGGGCTACACTGGTCCGGTCGGCTCTGCAGCCAATGCAGGAAATCGAGCGGCCGGTCGGGAAACGCGCTCATCCGTCCGGCAGGCACATTCAGCAGATGGGCGGCATCCGCCGGGTTGTAGGCAAGGCCGGGGCCGAAGCGGCCACTGCGTTCAATCAGGTGGATGCGTGTCCCGCGGGGACAGGATGCCTGCAGACCGAGTGACAGCATCGTGCCGCTGAAGCCCGCCCCGATGACGGCGATAGAGAATTCGTGCATGGTGCATATTCCTATCTCTCCGATAGGAATAGGGACTTATGCGCCTGGCACCTGTCAACCCAAATCCACATGCATGGCATATGGGGATTGACGGGCCGTTCGCACCGGCGCACCAGCGAGACATGCTCTCCAGTAAGGCGAAATATGCCGTTCGCGCGGTCCTGTGTCTGGCCGATCGGGCGTCCTCCGGAGAGTGGACGCAGGCCGCGGACGTGGCTGAGCAGGAGCAGATTCCGCGCAAATTCCTGGAGGCGATCCTCGTCCAGCTGCGCGATCACGATATCGTGGAAAGCCGGCGCGGGGCGCAAGGGGGGCATCGGTTGGGGCGCGATCCGGCGGCGATCTCGGTGGCGGACGTCATTCGCGTGGTCGATGGCCCGCTGGCGTTGACGCCCTGCGCAAGCCGGACGCGGTTCCGCCAGTGCATCGATTGCGTGGACTTCGCGCGTTGCCGCCTGCAGCCGCTGATGCAGCAGGCGCGGGATGCGGTTGCGGGGGTGTTGGAAAATTGCTCGCTGGCGGCGCTGGCCGAGGGCCACACGACCGACATTGCCGCGCTGCCCACGGCGCTGGGTATTGCACCGCCCCCAAAACGGAAAGTGCGCGCGGCTCCGCGACGGCGGGTGGCTAAGCCCGGGGGGATGTGAAGCCAGGCGCCCCCGTCGTGGCCGGCATCTGTGCCGGCAATGACAGGGGCGCCCGATTCATACAATACCGGGTAAGGAACAATGAGAGGCGCTTAAGCGCCTCTCACCAGTCTGCATCAAGGCCGAGCAGGCCGAGGATTTCGCGGCGCAGCTCGCCCATGCGGGGGTGGCCGCGGTGGCGCGGGTAGGGCAGGTCGACCGCGACGTCGGCCTTGATCGCAGCGGGGCGGTCGCTCAGCACGATGACGCGGTTGGCCATGAACAGCGCCTCCTCCACGTCGTGCGTCACCAGCAGCGCACTGAAGCCGGTGCGCTGCCACAACGCCACGAGTTCGCCCTGCATGGTGATGCGCGTCATGGAGTCGAGCTTGCCCAGCGGCTCGTCCAGCAGCAGCAGCCGCGGATCGTTGACCAGCGCGCGGGCGAGCGACACGCGTTGCGCCATGCCGCCTGAAAGCTGATGCGGGTAGGCGGTGGCGAAGTGCGACAACCCCACCAACTGCAGCGCCTGGTCGACGCGCGCACCCTGGGTGCGCAGCAGGCCGCGCGCCTCCAACCCCAACGAGACGTTGGCGCGCACGGTGCGCCACGGATACAGCGTCGGATCCTGGAACATCACGACACGCGAGGGATGCGGGCCGGCGATGCGCTCGCCATCGACCAGCAGCGTGCCGATCGAGGGCGGCTCCAGCCCCGCGACCAGCCGCAGCAGCGTGGACTTGCCGCAGCCGGAGGGACCGAGCAGGGCGACGAACTCGCCGGGTTCGGCGCGCAGGGTGATGTGGTTCAGGACGGGAAGCTGCTTGCCGTCCAGGTCGAAGGCGTGGCTGACGTCCAGCACATCCAGCGCGGCGCCGGCCAGATCCCCACTGGCGGGTTCGGCCACGCGGGCCGCCGCGGAACTCACCATTGCACCAACCCCTTCTGCCAGGCCAGCAACCGGTCGCGGGCGCGGAACAGGATCGTGATAAGCCCTGTGCACATCAGCGCCATCACCATCAGCGCGGCATACATGTTGGCATAGGCGGCCCAGCCCTGTGCCCATTGCAGGTACCAGCCGAGGCCGGATTTCACGCCCATCATCTCGGCCACCACCAGCACCGAGAACGACGCACCCAGGCCCATGAACAGGCCGACGAACACCGACGGCATGGCGGCCGGGATCGCCACCTTCAACACCAGGAAGCGCTGGCTGGCGCCCATCGTGCGGGCCACGTCGTAATAGGCCTTGTTGACGCCGGCGACGCCCGACCAGGTCAGCACCGTCACTGGGAAACCCGTTGCAAGTGCAACCAGGAACGTGCTGGCGCTGTGGCTGGAGGGGAATGCGAAGAATGCCAGCGGCAGCCAGGCGGTGGCGGGCAGCGGGCCGATCAGCCGCAGCGCCGGATGCGCCCAGTAGCCCACCGCGCGCGACCAGCCAATCGCAACGCCGAAGCCAAAGCCGACCAGCGCGCCGATCACGTAGCCGCCCAGCAGAAGCTGCAGCGAATGCCACACGCTGTCGCCCAGCCGCGGGTAGTCGTCGGTGAACACTTCCAGCAAGGCCTGCGGGGAGGCGAAGAACGGCCGCGGCAGGACGAAGAACTTGGCCGTCACCAGCTCCCATGCTGCGAAGACCGCGGCGAGCGCGATCAGCCACGGGCCGGCATTGCGCACCCGCGCCACCACACCGCCGCCACGCTCGCCCAGCAGCGGTCCGGCCACGACAACCAGCGCCAGCACGACCGCGACCACCACAGCGAGTTGCGCCAGCAGCGACGTGCGCTCGAAATCGTCGATGTCCGGCAGATATTGCGTTACCGCAGCAAAACCCAGCCACGCGATGGCGGCCACCACGCCGGTGGTCCAGAAACCGGGGCGCGGCTTTGCCAGCAGCAGCGCCTCCAGTGTCGACTGGTGGCTGTCCGCCACCGTGACCGTCTTAGCTGAGAACATTGGCGTACACCTTGTCCGAAAACTTCTCGGCATTCGTGCTCGGTTTGATCACCGAGATGCCCTTCAGCTCTTCGATGTAGAGCGCGATTTCCTGCTTCAGGTCCGCCCCCGCCGGATGGTGCCCATGGGTGTGGCTGCGCAACATCGCAGCCAGCTGCTCCGGCTTTGCAATCGGGGAACTTGGCGCGAAGATTTCGGCGGTTTCCTCGGGGTGAGCGAGCACGAAGTCCTGCGCTTCCACGATTGCCTCGGTCAGCGCAGTGGCGGCGGGACGGTCGTCACGAATGAGACTACCCCGCACGCCCAGCACGCAGCACGCGCGGTGCGCGTACTCGCCGTCCAGGTTGGAGGCGATCTGCGCCAGGTCGTCGCGGTCGCGGATCACCCAGCCTAGCGGATCGCCGAGGGTGAAGGCCTGGATCTCGCCCTTCTGCAGCGCGACCGGCAACAGGTCGGCCGGATAGGCGCGGAACTCCACGTCCTTCAGCGGGTCGATGCCAAGCTTCGCCAGGCGGATACTGAAGAAGTTCTTGTCGGGGGCGGCCAGGTCGCTGGTGCCGACGACCTTGCCCTTCAGGTCTTCCAGCCGCGTGATGCCACCAGCCTTGGTGGCCAGCAGCCGCATGCAGCCGCCATGCGTGGCGGTGGTGATGCGCACGTCGAAGCCCTGCTCCAGCGGCTTCAGCCAGCGCAGCGCCATGCCGACGCCGGCATCCGCCTTGCCGGTGGCGATCGCCTCCAGCAACTGGTCCGTGGAGCCGCCGAAATTGATCAGCTCCACATCCAGGTTGCGCTTGGCGAACAGGCCCTTGGCCTGCGCCACCGGAACGCCGGCAGTGCAGATCGCAGTGGCGTTCCAGGTCAGTTTCAGTTTGCGGGGCGCCCCCGGCAGGACACTGACCGGCACCGCGGCGGCAGCGCGGCAGATCGGCGGCGCGGCCAGTCCGTCGTTCGGCATCGCGATGCGGCTGGAGGCGAAAACGCGGGGACCGATCAGGCCAAGCGGCGCGGCGATGGATGCGGCGCGGAGGATGGCGCGGCGGGAGAGGGCCGCGCGCATCGAGGGGAACGTCATCGGCATGCTCCTGGAATGTCAGGCGGCGCGGTGCAGCTTTGCGACCGGGGCGGCCTGTTGGCGGGCAGCCGGGGCAAACCGGCCGGTGAGGTAAAGGCTGCGGGCCAGCCGCTTCACGTCCGCCAAAGACGGCCACACCGTGCCATCCAGCTCTTCCAGGCGGATGTCGGTGGCGATGAAGCGGTAGCCGGTGTCGAGGCGGACGGCGGCGCCAACGAAGGCACCATCGATGTCGATGACATGGGACTGCAGCATGACAGGGTCCTTTCGGAGCCGGCATTCAAAAGGGATACGGGCGCTTCGGAGGCGGGCGGCGGTCAGCCGCGACAGCGCAACGGGGCGGCCTGGGCGCAGACATCGCGGAGCCCCTGCTCGTCATGCAGGCAGCGCATGATCCGGCACGGCATCCCGGCGCCGCGATGCGTGGGTGCATCTGTCCGGGCGGTTGGGATACGCGGTTGCGGCATGACGCTGGATCCTTCTCGAAATCGCGGCTGTACGGCCACGACAGGAGAATAAGAGGATATTTTTCCGACAAATGGCAATAAGGGACTCGAAGAAAGATTTTATTTCTATTTCTGCCAGACATTGCGCGGCGCAGGTCGTCCTGCTCGCCGGCCGAACATCAGGAAAATTCGCGGCACAACGGATCAAATCGCCGGTGCAGTTGTCGAATAACGGACCGGCGTGGACTCACGGACCGGCAGCAACCCGCTTCAGGAGGCCAGATGGACTGCGTTCGACATCCCTTCGTCCGACGGCTCGCCGTCGCGGCGACGCTCGCCGCCGGCGCTGCGTCGCCCGTGGTGGCCCAGGCCGCCCCGCCGCCGGCGCCACGCGCCGCCGAAGCGCCCTTCCTCGCGGAGAACGACGCCGCCATGACCAGGATGATGGCCGGCATGGCGGTGCACCCCACCGGCGATGTCGACCGCGACTTCGTCGCGATGATGGTGCCCCACCACCAGGGCGCCATCGACATGGCACTGGCCGTGCTGCGCCACGGGCACAACGAGACGCTGCGGCGGCTGGCGCAGGAGATCATCGTCACCCAGCAACAGGAGATCGCCGCGATGCGCCTCGCGGTGGGCGAGCCTCTGCCGCCCTCGATCCCGTCACCCACCGACCCCCGACAGCCGCCGCCACCGGCCCACGGCACCATGCCGTCCAACATGAAGATGCAATAGGAGCCGATCATGAACCGCACCCTGCGCGCGATCGCATTGCTGGCCGGCACCGCCCTCGCGTCCCCGGCACCGGCCTGGGCCGGACAGGCCCCCGCCGCCGCCGCCGACCCGGACATCGCGCTGAGCCATCGCGACCGCGTCTATGCCGCGGAACAGTTCTCCAACACCGTCTCGGTCACCGATCCCGCCGACAACAAGCTGCTCGGCGTGATCCGCCTCGGCGACCCGCAGCCGGGCAATCTCAGCCCGCTCTATCGCGGCCAGGTGCTGGTGCACGGCATGGGCTTCTCGCCCGACCACAAGACCCTTTCAGTGGTTTCAATCGGCAGCAATTCGGTCAGCTTCATCGACACCGCGACCAACGCGGTGAAGCACGTCACCTATGTCGGGCGCGCCCCGCATGAGGCGTTCTTCACGCCCGACGGCAACGAGGTGTGGGTGACGGTGCGCGGCGAGGACTACATCGCCGTGCTCGACGGCCACACGTTCGAGGAGAAGACCCGCATCAAGGTCCCGGCCGGGCCCGGCATGCAGATCTTCTCGCCCGACGGCACCTACGGCTATGTCTGCTCCTCCTTCAATCCCGAGACCGTGGTGATCACGGTGGCCGACCACCGGATCGTCGGACACGTGGCGCAGGCGAGCCCGTTCTGTCCCGACATCGCCGCGACACCGGACGGTGCGCAGGTGTGGTTCACGCTCAAGGACACCGGCACGACGCAGGTGTTCGACGCCCGCCCGCCCTTCGGGTTGCTGAAGACGCTGGACACCGGCCCGATCAGCAACCACGTCAACATCGTGCGGAACGCGCATGGCATGTTCGCCTATGTCACCGTCGGGGGGCTGAACCAGGTGAAGGTATTCCGGACCGACGATTTCTCCCAGGTCGCGACGATCCCGGTCGGCAACCTGCCGCATGGGATCTGGCCTTCGGGCGACGGCAGCCGGGTCTATGTCGGGCTGGAGAACGCCGATAGCCTGACCGCGATCGATACGCTGGCCAACACGGTGATCGCCACCATCCCGATCGGGCAGGCGCCGCAGGCCGTCGTCTACGTCCCCAACGCCGTTCCCGAAGGCGCCGGCACCCAGGGCCTGCAGCCGCTCGGCGTTGCCGGCAACACCGTCCATCTCGCGCTGGCACCGGCCGCGGGCGGCAAGCCGGGGGCGACGCCGCCGACCGGCGTGACACTGTTCGACCAGGGCCTGACGCAGGTGCTGCAAGCGGCGGTGACCGGATTGCTGCCGAAACAGCCCTACGTGCTCGGTTTGGCCAGCAACCCCGACGGGCACGGCGCGATCGAGCCGCTCGCCGCCTTCATGACCAACCCGGCGGGCGCGGCCATCGTGAATGCCGTCGGGCCGATCCGGCAGATCGTGCAGGGCGCGGACCATGCGCCGCGCCGCTACCTGGTGATCGCCCCGAATGCCGGCGGCAAGCCGGGGGCCCCCGTGCAGGTGCAGGTTCGTTGACCGCGCGCGGCCGGCGCCCGGACAGGCGGCGCCGATGAGCGAGATGCTGCGCCTGGTGGAGCCGCTGATCCCCGCCCTGCGGCGCTATGCCCGTGTGCTGATGCGCGACGTGACGACGGCCGACGACCTCGTGCAGGACTGCCTGGAGCGCGCCATCACCCGCTGGCACCAGCGTCGTGCCGACGGCGACGCCCGCACCTGGCTGTTCACGATCCTGCACAACCTGGCCATGAACCGCATGCGCCAGACCGCCCGCCGTGGCCGGCATGTCGCGATCGACGACGCCGGGGATGCGGTGCTGGCGCGGCCGGCGTTGCAGGAGGACGGGCTGCTGCGCCGCGACCTGCTGGCCGCCCTTGCCGCCCTGTCGGAGGAGCAGCGCAGCGTGCTGCTGCTGGTCTCGGTGGAAGGGCTGTCCTACCTGGAAGCCGCCGCCGTGCTGGGGGTGCCGATGGGCACTGTCACGTCGCGCCTCGCGCGGGCGCGGGAGAAGATGTTTCGTTTGATGGAAGGCACCACGGACAGGAATGCGACTACCTGCTCGCACCTGCGGAGGGTGAAATGACGATGCGCCCGATTACCGAAGAAGACCTGAACGCCTATGTCGACCGGCTGCTGGATCCCGAGCGGGAGGCGGCGCTTGAGGGGTACCTGGCGCAGCATCCGGAGGTGGCGCAACGCGTCGCAGGGTACCAGCGCAACGATGCTGCCCTGCGCGCCGCGTTCGAGCCGATCGCCGAGGAACCGGTGCCGCCCGAACTGTCGTTGGCGCGGCTGATGGAGCGGCGGCGGCGGCCGGACCTGCCGCGCTGGCAGGCGGCGGCAGCCGCGGTGCTGCTGCTGTGCGTGGGCGGGGCCAGCGGGTGGGGGCTGCGCGGCATGACGCCGCCGGCGCCGGAGGGCATGGCGGTGCTCGCGCAGGAGGCGGCCGACAGCTACCAGGTGTTCGCGCCCGACCATATCCATCCGGTCGAGTTCCGTGCGGCCGACCGGTCCCAACTGGTCGACTGGGCGTCGCGGCAGCTTCGGCATACTGTTGCGATACCAGACCTTTCCCGCTCGGGGTATCGGTTCATGGGCGGGCGGCTGATCGCGACCTCGCATGGGGCGGCGGTGCTGCTGATGTACGACGACGACCACGGCACGCGGCTGGTGATGGTCTCGCGCCCGATGGCGATCGAGGGTCGGACACACATGTCGCAGCACAGTGTCGATGCCGTGGAAGGCTTCGCCTGGGCGGATAAGGGGATCGGCTACAGCCTGGTCGGCCCGGTTGCGCCGGAGGTCCTGCATCCGCTCGCGAACGAAGTCCGGCGGCAGATCGACAAGGACGTGTGACAGGACCCGGAGCAAGGCCGGGGCGCTGCCCCAGACCCCGCCAAGGGACGCTGTCCCCTGGACCCCTGCCAAAGGCATAGCCTTTGGAATCCATCCGTTGGTGTTCTCCGGGGAAAGGGGCTTACCCGGACCTCGGATGGTCCGGGTAAGCCCCTTTCCCCGGAGAACACCATTGAAGGGTTCTAAGGGCCACTGCCCTTAGCGGGGATCGAAGGGGCGGCGCCCCTCGCGGGGTCTGGGGCAGCGCCCCGGCCTTGCTCCGGGTCCTTGACGCCGCGCCTCCCGCGCTCCCACGGTGCCGGACTGCCTGACCAGGAGAACGCGCGGCATGACCGCACCCGAGTCACGTATCGTCATCGCCGGCGCCGGCCACGCGGGCGGGTCTGCTGCGGCGCTGCTGCGCCAGATGGGCTGGACCGGCGGCATCGTGCTGATCGGCGACGAGGCGCTGCCGCCCTACCAGCGCCCGCCGCTGTCGAAGGCCTGGCTGAAGGGCGAGGCCGACGCCGCAAGCCTGGCCCTGCGTCCCCTGGCCTTCTACGCAACGGCCGAAATCGACCTGCGCCTCGGCACGCGCGTGACCGCCATCGACCGCACCGCGCGATCCGTCATGCTCTCGACCGGCGAGGCCCTTGGATACGACCACCTGATCCTCGCGTTGGGCGCCCGAGCGCGCCGAATCCCGTTGCCGGGGCTTGATCTTTCCGGCGTGCTCGAACTGCGCACCGCCGTCGACGCCGACCATCTGAAGGCCGAACTTGGCCCCGGCCGACGCCTCGCCGTCATCGGCGGCGGCTATATCGGCCTCGAAGCCGCCGCCTCCGCCCGCGCCCTCGGCGCCGACGTCACCATCATCGAACGCGAACCGCGCGTGCTGGCCCGCGTGGCCTGCCCGATGCTGTCGGACTTCTTCCAGTCCTGCCACCGTTCCCAAGGCGTCACGATCGAGCTCGACGCGTTCGTCGAAGCCCTGGTCGGCACCGATGGCCGGGTCACCGGCGTGCAGCTCGCCGATGGCCGCATCATTGTAGCCGATGTCGTGCTGGTCGGCGTCGGTGCGGTGGCGAACGAGGAACTGGCACGCGACGCCGGCCTGGCGTGCGACGGCGGGATCATCGTGGACCTGGCCGCACGCACCGACGACCCGGCGATCTACGCGATCGGCGATTGCACCCGCCGCCCGCTGCCGCTGTACGGCCGCACGATGCGCCTGGAATCGGTGCCGAACGCGCTGGAACAGGCCAGGCAGGCCGCCGCCGCGCTTTGCGACAAGCCAGCCCCGGCGCCCGAGGTGCCGTGGTTCTGGTCCGACCAGTACGAGCTGCGCCTGCAGATCGCCGGCATCCCGTTCGACGCCACCGAGATCGTGCTGCGCGGCAGCCTGGAGGAGGCCAGGTTCGCGCTGTTCCACCTCGCCGCGGACGGCACGCTGCAGGCGGTGGAAGCGGTCAACGCATCGCAGGAATTCATGGGCGGCAGGCGTATCATTGCGCGCCGCAAACGGCTGGACGCTGCGCAGATCCGTGATATGAGCGTGTCCATGCAACGACTCGCGGCCTGAGCCGGCGAGCCCGGAGGGAACGGTTCATGCCGACCATCACCTATATCGAGCACAACGGCACCGCCCATCCGGTCTCGGTGGCGGTCGGCAAGACCGTCATGCAGGGCGCGGTCGAGCACAACGTGCCGGGCATCGATGCCGATTGCGGCGGAGAGTGCGCCTGCGCCACCTGCCAGGTCTATGTCGATGCCGCCTGGCTGCCGAAGGTCGGGCAGCCAGGCGCCGGATCGCAGGAGGCGTCGATGCTGGGCTTTGCCGCCGCGGCGCAGCCGGATTCACGCCTGGCCTGCCAGATCACGGTCACGCTCGCGCTGAACGGGCTGATCGTTCGGATTCCGGAAGAGCAGCACTGACAGGCATAAGGGCAGCGGCCATGCACGTCATACCATTCGCCATCGCGATCCCCGACGCCGACCTGGCGGATCTGCGCGCGCGCCTGCGGCGCACCCGCTGGCCCGACGAGGTGAACGATGCAGACTGGGCCTGGGGAACCCGCGCGGACGTGCTGCACGACCTGGTGTCGTACTGGGCGGACGGCTTCGACTGGCGGGCGCAGGAAGCCGCGCTCAATCGCCTGCCGCAGTTCCGCGCCGAGGTCGACGGGCTGGGCATCCATTTCGTGCATGTCCGTGGCGGCGGGGCCAACCCGCGTCCGCTGCTGGTGACGCATGGCTGGCCGGGCTCGTTCATCGAGATGCGCGGGATCATTCCGCTGCTGGCCGAGGGCTTCGATCTCGTGATCCCCTCACTGCCCGGCTACGGATTTTCCGATCGCCCTGTGGCGGCGGGGATGTCGCCGGCGGCGATCGCCGCACTCTGGGTGAAGCTGATGCAGGGCCTGGGCTATGCGCGGTTCGGGCTGCAGGGCGGCAACTGGGGGGCGGCGGTTTCCGCCTCGCTGGCGATCAACCATCCCGAGGTCGTAACGGGCGTTCACCTGAACTTCCTGTCCGGCAGTTTCGCGCCCGCCCCGGATGCGTCGGAAGCGGAACTCGCGTATTTCGCCGCGCGCTCCGCCTGGCTCGATGCCGAGGGCGGCTACAGCCACATCCAGGGCACCAAGCCGCAAACCCTGGCCTACGGACTGACGGATTCGCCAGCCGGCCTGGCCGGGTGGATCCTGGAGAAGTTCCGCCGCTGGAGCGATTGCGACGGCGACCCGGTGCGCCTGTTCGGGCGCGACGACCTGCTGACCAATATCGCGATCTACTGGTTCACCGGGACGATCGCGTCCTCGACCCGGTTGTACAAGGAGGCGCGGCTGGCGCCCTTGCGGTTCGCGGTCGGACAGAAGGTGGTGCCGCCGCTGGGGTTCGCGTCCTTCCCGAGGGAGATCCCGCACCCGCCGCGCGACTTGCTGGCGCGGCATTTCGATTTGCGGCGTTGGACGGCGATGCCGCGCGGCGGGCATTTCGCGGCGATGGAGCAACCGGCGTTGCTGGCGGAGGATGTGCGGGCGTTCTTCGATGGGGTCGGGTCGGGGCACGGCTAGGTGGAGGGGTACGGTTCGGTGCAGGGACATGGTTCGGTGCCTGTATGACCAGCGGTCTGTGCGGCACGCAAGGCCTTTGGTTCAACACAGAGTTGGCAGGCGAGCCACAAAGATCGCAGAGGAAGTAGAATTACAATAATGCCAACCGGCGATGGGAATGACCCTCCTCCCTCGTCATGGCAGGGCTCGTCCCCATAGGCGCTAACATAGGGGCGACGGGCGCCGGTTTCTCCCCGTGTCATGCCCGCGCCTGGCGCGGGCACCCACGGCTTTCGGTGCGACCCGCAGCTCCGTATCCTGGCGGAACTCTTGTGCCGGCATCTCAGATCTTTGCCACACGCGGCCGCGAAAGCCGCGGGTCCTCGGGCCAAGCCCGAGAATGACACCGGGGGCACAGACGGCGCCCGTTGCCCCTATCGTAGCCCCTATGGGGCTCGTCCCAGCCATCCGTGAGGCAGTATGCCGCGACAGATGGTCGGGACGAGCCCGGCCATGTCGAAGTAACAGGCGCAACCTATGAGTCGGTCTCCTCGCAGAGTGGTATAATACCAACCGCCGTTGAGACCGACTCATGGGCTGTCCCTGCCACCCCGTCATGGCCGGGCGCGTCCCGGCCATCTGTCGTGGCACCCTGCCTCACGGATGGCCGGCACGGAGGCCGGCCATGACGGTGGGACGGTCAGTGCCAACGGC